>JAAFIB010000019.1:5500-41720 GCA_013297725.1 Sphingomonadales bacterium | reverse complement strand
TTAACGAGCGATAGCCCGCCTGAATCCACCAGCCGCTTTTGCGCGGTCGGGTTGCCGATCAGACTGTTGGTGGGGGACATCGCATCGATGATGATCTGCGAGATAAAGTTCGCGCGGTCACGTTCCAGCGCGTCGAGCTCCAGATCCTCGATATAGCTTTTGACGCCTTTTTGCACCGCGAGATAATATTGCGCGCCCGCCTTAAAAAATGGATTGAACGTCCATGCTGGGTCCATAAAACGCTTGTCTTTGGCATCAGGCGCTAGGTCAGATTTGCCCGTCATGATCTTCACAACGTCTTCGCTGAAATTCTTGGTCGCTTTGAACGCTTTGTTCGGGTTCGTTGCGGTTTGCCGCAGCATCAGGCCGATGGCACCGATGAAATCCTCACGCGCCAAACCGGCAAGCGGGCCAAGCGCCATGGTCGCTTCGTTCGCTGCGTCAAACGCACCTTTCGGGAAATCCTTAAATGCGGTTTTCGATTTTGCTTTGCCCTTTTTGGGTTTGTCGCTGGTCGCTGCCATTTTGAAACCTCTCCTGTTTCTTTGAATGTAGAATGCACAGCGGAGAGCGGCACGTCAATTGCTTGCTTTGGCTTTGTTGCTCGACCTGTGGCGATGCAGGCGATATGGGGCGGTCATATGCCAAATGCTTTTCCGCAAACAGAATTTTCATGGACGCCAGAACCTGCGTCAGGTGTGAGCACACGCTTTGTAGAGGCCAATGGCCAGCGGTTCGAGCTGGCAGAGGCTGGCGACGACAAATCGCACAAGCTTGCGATCCTGCTCCATGGCTTTCCAGAGCTGAACTTTTCATGGCGGCACCAGATACCGATGCTGGTGGAAAAGGGCTGGCGCGTGTGGGCACCCAATATGCGCGGCTATGGCGCGAGCTCGAAGCCAGAGGGTATCGAAGCCTATCGCATCGACACTTTGTTGCAGGATGTCGCGGCGCTGATCGATCATGCCAAAGCCGAAAACCCCGCAACCGAAGTGATGCTGATCGCGCATGATTGGGGCGCCATCGTTGCGTGGATGTTTGCGATCCGGCAAGTGCGCCCGCTTGATCGCCTTGTCATCATGAACGTGCCGCATCCGAAATGCGCGGAACGCGAAATCCGCAAATGGCGGCAGCTGCGCAAAAGCTGGTATATCTTTTTCTTTCAAATCCCGTGGTTGCCCGAAAAGCTGTTGCTTGCGCGCTATGCCCGTGCGGTGAAGCGGGCCTTTACCGGCACAGCAGCGAACAAAGGCAATTTTTCAAAAGAGAAGCTGGAGGTCTATGCCAATGCGGCGAGGCGGCCCGGCGCGATAACCGCGATGCTGAATTACTACCGCGCGCTGATGCGGTTGCCGGATATGCGCAATGTTGGCGACGGCGTGGTGAATACCGAAACGCTGGTAATCTGGGGCGAGAATGATCTGGCGCTTGATATCCATCTGCTCGACGGGATGGAGCAATGGGTTCCGCATTTGACGCTGCACCGGCTGCCCGGCATTTCGCACTGGGTGCAACAGGACGCGCCGGATGCGGTGAACGCTTTAATGGCGGATTGGTTGCGCGCGAAATGAGTGAGGTGGCGTCGCCCAATATCACGTCGCCTTGTGTCGATATTTGCAGCGTTGATGCAACGGGTGAGTATTGCACCGGATGCGGACGGTCGCTGGATGAGATTGCGGGTTGGGCGAAGGCTAGCGAGGAAGAGAGGCAGGCGATTGTTGACAGGTTGCCGGAGCGGTTGTTGCGGTTGAGAAGCTAGCGGTCTCACTCACTCCCCAAAAAACCGTTAGTGCTGAGCCTGTCGAAGCACGTCCCGCAGTTCGGACACGGTGGTTGAGACTAATGGACGTCCTTCGACAGGCTCAGCACTAACGGTGTTGTTTTAGTTGTGGGGGCTTAGGCATAGAGATCGTGAATAACTCTAACCCGCCTTCTCCAAAGCCTCACTCGCCGCAACCCAGCGTGCTTCCGCAGCTTCTTGCGCAGATACAATCTTGCCGCGCCGCTGAGACAATTCGCTCATGGTCAGGCTTTTATACTCGTTCGCCGCCGACGCTGGATCGAACATCGCGCGGTCAATGGCGGACAGGACGACTTCCAACTTTGCAAGATCAGCCTCAGCATCGCTGACTGCCTTTTTCAATCCAGCCAAGCGTTCACGCGCCGCCGCTGCTGCCTTTTTGTCTTCCTTGCGATCTGCTTTGGATACCTTTTCCTTGGCTGGACCTTTGCCAAGAATGAAGTCGGTATAATCCTCAATCGTTCCTGAAAACTCGGTCGCGGTGCCGCCGTCGACTAGCACCAGCCGGTCTGCGGTCAGCTCAAGCATGTGCCGATCATGGCTGACCAGAACGACGGTGCCATCATATTCGTTCAACGCCTGCACCAACGCCTCGCGCGCATCGACGTCAAGGTGGTTGGTCGGTTCATCAAGGATCAACAGATGCGGCGCATCGCGGGTAATCAGCGCCAGTGCAAGCCGTGCGCGTTCGCCGCCAGACAGCTTGCCGACTTGCGTTGTCGCTTTGGGGCCAGAAAAGCCAAAGCGGCCCAGTTGTGCACGAACAGCGCCCGGGGTCATCCCCTTCATCTGCCGCGTCATATGTTCCAGTGGGGTATCGTCGCCGTCGAGTTCCTCCACCTGATACTGTGTGAAATAGCCAACGCGCATTTTCCCGGACGCATTCATCGCGCCATCCATAGGCGTCAATTGTGCGGCGAGCAGGCGGGCGAGGGTAGTTTTACCATTGCCGTTGCGGCCCAGCAAAGCGATGCGGTCATCAGGGTCGATCCGCAGGTTCAGCCGTTCCAATATCGGCTTGCCCGCCGAGTAGCCAACGCTTGCCAGATCAAGCGTGATCAGCGGCGGGCGCAATTCTTCGGGGCTTGGAAAGGCGAAACTTAACGTCGGATCATCAACCATCGCCTGAATAGGCTGCATCCGCGCCAAAGCCTTGGCCCGCGACTGGGCCTGTTTCGCGGTGGAGGCGCGTGCAGAGTTACGCGCAACATAGTCTTGCAGCTTGGCCCGCTGAGCATCCTGCGCCGCCTTTGCCGCTGCCAGTTGCGCAGCACGTTCGGCGCGCTGCCGTTCAAAACTATCATAGCCGCCCGCGTACAAAGTGACGCTGCCGCCTTCGAGATGCAGGATATGATCAACCACATTGTTCAACAGGTCGCGTTCGTGGCTGATCACGACCATCATCGCCGGATAGCTTTTCAGGAAGTTTTCCAGCCACAATGTCGCTTCTAAATCCAAGTGGTTTGATGGTTCGTCAAGCAGCAGCAAATCGGGTTGCGAAAACAGCAACGCTGCCAGCGCCACACGCATTTTCCAACCGCCGGAAAAGCTATCCAGCGGCTGTGCCTGCATCTCTTCGTCAAAGCCAAGGCCAACCAATATGCGGCTCGCGCGGGCAGGGGCGGTATAGGCATCAATCGCGATCAGCCGTTCGTGCACCTCTGCCATACGGTCAGCGTCCAGCCCTTCGATCTCGCTTTCGGCCAATAAATCCGCCCGCTCGGTATCGGCGGCGAGCACCGTGTCAAATGGCGTAGAGTCTCCGGCGGGTGCTTCCTGCGCGATATAGCCGATGCGTGTGCCTTTGGGCATATCCAGCGAGCCGTCATCGGGATCCAGCTGCCCGATCATCACTTTCATCAGTGTCGATTTGCCCGCGCCATTGCGCCCGATCAGGCCAATACGGCCATAGGCGGGAAGAGTGGCGTTGGCGCGATCAATTATGGTGCGTCCGCCAAGGCGCACAGTGATACCGTTTATGTTGAGCATGATGGGCGCGCGCCTAGCAGAGCAACGCGCGGCTGTCATGCGGCGATTGCATGGCAGCTGCGCGCTCGCTATTGCCGCCGATAATATGAGCCCAATCGAAATCGTCGCGGTGCTGCTGGGCATTGCCAACATCTTGCTGATTATCCGCCGGTCGGTTTGGAATTACCCGTTCGGGATCGCGATGGTCACGCTGTATTTCTTCATCTTCCGCGATGCGAAACTGTATAGCGATGCTGGGCTGCAAGTCTTTTTTCTGGTGGTCAATCTATATGGCTGGTTCAGCTGGAGCCGGAACAAGGCCGAGGCTGGCGAGATTGTCGTTCAGCGATTGGCGCGTCAGGGATTGTTTGCTTGGATAGCCGGGTCTGTGATCGCAACGATTGGCTGGGGCTTTCTCATGAGCACCTACACCGACGCTAGCTATCCGTTCTGGGATGCAGGCGTCGCAATGCTCTCAGTCGCTGGGCAGATTCTGATGGCGCGGCGGTATCTGGAAAACTGGTGGTGGTGGATTGTGGTCAACGCCATTTCGATCCCGCTTTACGTGGTGAAGGATTTGCACCTGACCGCAGGGCTTTACGCACTATACTTTGTGCTTGCCATTGCGGGTCTAATCGAATGGCGGCGGGTGCAAAAAGCATGATCCAACGCATCTGCCTCCACGGCCCTGAAAGCACCGGTAAGTCCACACTCGCAACGCGCCTTGCCGCGCATTATGGCTGCGAAGTCGTCCCCGAATATGGCCGCGCCTATTGCGAAGGTCACGGCACCGACATCGGCATGGCTGAGCTGGTCCACATCGCCGAAACCCAAGACGCGATGAACCGCGCCGCCGCCGCGCGTGATGGCGACCGCGTATTGTTCGACACCGATCCGCTGATTACCGCTGTGTGGGCCGAAATGATGTTTGGAACCCGCGACGCTTATTTCGACGCTTTCACCGGTTACGCCGACCTTTACCTGTTGCTCGACATCGACCTGCCGTTTGTGGACGATGGCCTGCGCGTGTATGCCGCGCCCGAACAACGCCGCCATTTCTTTACCCTGTGCAAAGCCGAACTCGACAATCGCGGCGTGCCCTACGCACTGATCCGCGGCGAGGGTGATATACGGTATAGAGCCGCGCTTGAAGCGATTGCAGACGCCTGCTAGGGGCGCGGAATGACTGAACTCTCCCGCATCCGTAATTTCTCGATTATCGCGCATATTGACCATGGCAAGTCGACCTTGGCTGACCGGCTAATCCAACAAACAGGCGGCCTATCCGCGCGTGAGATGTCGGCGCAAGTCCTTGATAACATGGACATTGAGAAAGAACGCGGGATCACCATTAAGGCGCAAACCGTGCGCCTAGATTACACCGCGAACGATGGCCTGAAATACGAACTGAACCTGATGGACACCCCGGGCCATGTCGATTTCGCCTATGAAGTCTCCCGCTCCCTTGCCGCCTGCGAAGGCGCGCTGCTGGTGGTTGACGCTGCCCAAGGGGTCGAAGCGCAAACCCTAGCCAATGTCTATCAATCCATTGAGCATGACCACGAAATCGTCCCCGTCATCAACAAGATTGATCTGCCCGCCGCAGAGGTTGACAAGGTCAAAGCCGAAATCGAGGAAATCATCGGGCTACCTGCGGACAACGCGGTCCTGACCAGCGCAAAATCGGGCATCGGCATCGCCGAAGTGCTTGAAGCCATTGTCACCCGCATCCCCCCGCCATCGGGCGACCGCGACGCTCCGCTAAAGGCGATGCTGGTCGACAGCTGGTACGACCCGTATCTGGGCGTCGTCATCCTGATCCGCGTCATCGACGGCGTGATAAAGAAAGGCCAGGAAATCCAGTTCATGGCCGCCGGCACAAAGCATCTGGTCGACCGCGTCGGCTGTATGCGGCCAAAGCTTGAGATCCTATCCGAAATCGCGGCGGGCGAGGTGGGCATCATCACCGCGCAGATTAAAGAAGTCGCCCAAACCCGCGTTGGCGACACCATCACCGATGCCAAAAAGCCCGCGGCTGAGGCACTGCCGGGCTTTAAAGAAGTGCAGCCAGTCGTCTTCTGCGGCCTGTTCCCCACCGATGCTGCGGACTTTGAAAAGCTGCGCGAAAGCATCAGCAAGCTTCGCCTAAACGATGCAAGCTTCAGTTTTGAAACCGAAAGCAGCGCCGCATTGGGCTTTGGCTTTCGCTGCGGGTTCTTGGGGCTCCTCCATCTGGAAATCATCCAAGAACGCTTAACCCGCGAGTTCGACCTAGACCTGATCACCACCGCGCCGTCGGTGGTATACAAACTGCAATTGAGCCGCAGCAAAACCGAAGACGCGTGCGAGATGGAGCTGCACAACCCCGCCGACATGCCCGATATAAACCGCATCGCGGAAATTCAGGAACCGTGGATAGAGGCGACGATTTACTGCCCCGACGAATATCTGGGCAGCATATTGAAGCTGTGCCAAGACCGGCGCGGCGTTCAGAAACAGCTGACTTATGTGGGCGGCCGTGCGCAGCTGGTCTACGAATTGCCGCTGAACGAAGTGGTATTCGATTTCTATGACCGGCTAAAAAGCATATCGCGCGGCTATGCCAGCTTTGACTATCACCAGATCGGGCATCGCGAAGGCGACCTTGTCAAAATGAGCATCCTAGTCAACGCCGACCCCGTCGACGCTTTAAGCATGATCGTCCACCGCGGCACCGCAGAGGCCCGAGGCCGCGGCATGTGTGAGCGGCTAAAAGACTTAATCCCCCGGCACCTGTTTAAGATACCCATCCAAGCAGCCATCGGCGGCAAAGTGATCGCGCGTGAAACGATTGCCGCGATGCGCAAGGACGTGACCGCCAAATGTTATGGCGGCGATATCTCGCGTAAGAAAAAGCTGTTGGAGAAGCAGAAGAAGGGCAAGGCCCGGATGCGGGAGTATGGGAGTGTGAGTATTCCGCAGGAAGCGTTTATTGCGGCGCTGCGGATGGGGGAAGAGTAGCTTTACTCCTTGCAGCGTCGAGAAGCTTTATGCCGCTGATAAAAATATTTTTTTAGCCGACAGCGCTTTCACTGCATGTATTAAAATGAACACCTGATGGGTCTGAGTGAATGACTCGACAATGCACTCGTGCCGCTCACCATTCATGTCCGTCATTGCCAGCGAACGCTTGCCCGACGAGCGCTGCTTGCCAAGCGGGACCAGCGCTCCAAATTCATCGTCTGGCGTGTACTGTGCTTTCCACCAATTTCTGCCAAACATCGTTTCAAAAGTGTTCGATTGTTCCACTCTTCTTAATGAGGCCGTGAAACCATCGATAATGGCCAATTTAGGCATATTTAAAACTATCACCGCACAACAACGGCTGTTTTTTGAAACGTACTGCCGAATGCTGGAATAAAGCGATGCATCAAATTTTTTCGCAAGGTTAATTGGAGTCCAGATTTCAAATGGCTTGCTCTCCGCAAAATCCCGAAAGGTATCGAGTTGAAACAGCACTTCCGAGGCAAAGACATTAGCCTCTCGGTCAAACAGGTCAGCCGCATCTGGTTCCAGAGCATTCTCGCAGTCTTCAACCAATGCATACATTGACCGTTGCCAAGGCAAGAAACCGTGACCTGCCTCGTGCAGGCGAACAAATATCTTTTTTGCGTGATAGAGGGACTGGTCAATGTACACGAGACCAGCAACTGCATGGAAAACTCCTTGGACTTTCGATAGCGCAGATTTCAACGCTCCATCAATTGTCCCTCGCAATTTCGCCAAAAAGCCGGGGTTCAAAACGTCCTCTTTGATCTCAACGACTTTAGCCACTTCCATGATACGATCAATTGGCGTTGGGAATATGCCGAACGCGCCCGCTTCTTTGAGGGCGCGTTCAGCTTCTCGACGAATCTTAGCTCGTTGCTCAGTAGTTAAGCTTGAATCGTCAGGCAAACCTATCATTTGGATGTTTGCCAACGAATGTAAGCAAGGTGCTTCAGCAATGCCTCTTCCTCTTCAACGGTAAGATTTTCAATAGCGAACGTTGCAGCCCTGCCATGCTTTGAGTCGGATGCTCGTTCACTGCTTGGTTTTAGATACCCAGCTCTTTCCATTAAGTCTTCATACTTAACATTCAAGGCAATAGACAAAGAATGTAAAATATGTGGTGATGGTTTTTCTATTTTTCCATTTTCTAACTGACTTAGATACGCATTTGATACTTCTTTTTTTGTAGCTTCCTCAACATCTCTCAGTGAAAGGTCAAGCCCCCTACGAACGCTATTTAGATATTCACCTAATCTGTTCGACTTAATGGCTGGCTTCACTTCGTCATGTGACATTCAATCTCCTTTCTCGGGGCCAGAGAAACTTCTGGCATCATGGCTTTTCGACGGTTTTGCAAAATTTGTCAAGCGCGCTAACTATTTTGCTTGACGTTAGGTGCGCGCTTGATCAATTTAGCAACGCCGACAGAATCGGCATCCAATCTTACGGAGACTAAAAATGAATAATTCAATTGACATGAAGGACCACCCCAACGAAGCGGCCCATGGCGGCCACAGTGGCGATGGCCGCGACAAAACTTTCGAGATCGTCATTATCTATAATGGTATCGAAAAGAAGGTTGAGGTTGATCGTGACGAACTCGTTTCGAACGTTCTTGCAAAGGCCATTAGCGCACACCAGATCACGACCAATGCCCACACTTTGGGGCTGTTCCCCGAAGAAGGTAATGAAATCGAGATCAACCAGACGGTCAAGGATGCAAAGATCAAGAAGCGTGATCGCTTGTTGCTGCGCCCTTCAACGGTTCGCGCAGGGTAATCCCGGTGCTTTACCGCTTACCACGCCGCATGATCGACGAAACATTCGCGCATTTTCGGTCATGCGGCAATGGTGAACATGAATGTCAGGTTTACTGGTTGAGCCACCAAGAGCGACCATTAGACCTGATCGAGGTCAGCCACCCCAAGCATTGGGCCAGCCGGTACGGCTTGGCCATTGAGGACAAATGGATAAGTCATTTTTGGTCCGACATTGCTAACCGAAAAATGTCAGTCCGCTTTCAAGTGCACACGCATCCAGAGCAGGCTTTTCATTCTGCTACGGACGATGCCTTTCCGTTGATGTTCCATGCTGGCTTTTTGAGCTTGGTGATTCCCGATTTTGCTCTTGGCCCTGTTCGTTTCGATAATGCCTATTTGACCGAGATTCAGCCGGATGGAAGCTGGCAGCAGGTTAGGATAAGCGAAAGGATTTCCGAACATGAATAGCGGTGAACAACTTTCACGAACCATACTTCTTTTGGCTACTGATTTAGGTATTGGTAACAACGATGCAATTGTCCGGGCGTTACATCAACCGACGGTTGTGTTGGTAGCCGATACCGAAGTCACCTCATCCTTTGCAGGGCAGGTCGCTCTCACGACGACAGCAATGCTGGCTCGGCGATCCGGCCATCAGGTTTTTGTCGATGCACCAGATGCTCCGTTGATCGGTTTTCAACCGCCTATGTCAGGCAGCTCTCTTCATGAGGCAATCCTGTCGGTCGCCGACAAGATGATTAATGGCGACACAATTGCAATCGGATGCCCGCTGCTGGTTCCCGACATCGCTTTTGTTTTTGGCAACGGAACGGCAGGAGTGGGGGTTCGGGCAAAACGCATTATCAGCGTCGGCTGGTCAAATTGGTCCGGGACACTAAATAATTGGCCTATTCAATCGCCATGGGAAGATTGCACTAATCCATTTGGCGCTATGACAGCTGCGGCTTTAGCAGCGGCGGAAGTCTTCAAAATCAGTGGCCAGATTCTGCTGCCGATTTCAAATGGGGCAGCAGGATTTCGAGATGTTTTTGCGCCATCAAATAATCTACATTTCCGGTTGGCACCCGAAGACACGCCTTTGTGCATAAACGTCCAGCCGTTCGACATCATAAGCGCAGGCGCTGTGTCAAACGCCTTTCTATATGCTCTGGCTAGGATAGATGGCATAACAGGGGCAGGTCGAGTGTTTGATTCCGACCGCTCCGATCATCCAAATCGCAATCGAAACGTGCTGCTATTGCCTGATGCGATACCACATCCGAAAGTTGACACCTTTGTTTTGCCAATCGATCTAAACATCGAGCCGATCCCACGACATTTTGAGGAAGCCGATCTGCGTTCAATGGCAAATCATGTGATCGTCGGGGTGGACGACGTTCCCGCTCGATGGATGCTGGCGAGAGGTAAACCCTATTGGATGGCAGTCGGCGCAACGTCGCATTTCAGTGCTATGTCATCGGTTCACTACGGCCACGCTGCTTGTGCCGCTTGCCTGCACCCGAAAGATGAAGATGCCGATGGCCCTACACCAACGGTTGCTTTCGTGTCATTTTTTGCGGGTTTGCAGGTTGCTGCTGATTTCATGCTCGAAATGTCTGGGAGCGATATCAGCTTGGTGTCGCGCCAAATTTACTGGACACCTTTCCATCCGAAAACGGCGGTGCGGTCGCAGGTTTACCCGACGCCAAAATGTCCGGCAGGATGTAATGCTTCTCAAATAAAGCGTGCGTAGATTTACGGTGACAGTTTACTTAACCCCTAAACTCCACCCTAAACCGCCCGTAAAAACGGGGACACCGAATACGATGTCCCCGTCTTAGGATTACGGCAACAGGTGCAATAACCCCTTCATTGTAACAGCAGCGTCAGGAGCACGCACTCCGAATATCCGCATTATATACAATAAATTCAATATGATAATACATGAAAAAGCAACTTGACTTTGCCGTAATGTTCTTTTAATGTTCTAATTTGCTCTTTGATATCGTCCGCCTGCTCATTCGCAACTCTCCGGCCCATTTGCGCCTGCGGTGTAAATCCAACATCGCGTGCGGCATTTAAAACCCGCCGTCGCTAAAGCTTGTTCCTACGCTGTGCTCTGGCGCACGCGTTGGCGGATAAACTCCGCCACACACTGAACGCCACATGGTAAATGTCACACGATAAACGCCAAATAGTAAACGCGTCATGGTAAACACTGTAAACTAGGGGCTGCGTTATACGGCGGCCTATTCAGCCCGAAACGCTTCCGCCAAATTCCGGCAATTGTTACGCGCGCAGCCGTCCCAAAAATTCTCCGCTGGCCTCGCGCAGGGCGGCGGCGCGGGTTTGCAGGTCGGCCATGATTTGCTGCATCTCGTCGGCCACTTCGCCCACTTGGATCGCGGCGCTGCTGACTTCGCGGCTGTAATCCAGCACATGGTCGGCATCGCTCGCGGCGCTTTGTGCGCTGCTGCCGATGTGGCGCGTTGCGTCTTGCTGTTGGCTGATGGCGGTGGCGATATGGCCTGCGCCTTGTTGCACCTGCGCGATTGTATCGACGACGGATCCGACCGCATCGGCGGTTTCGCCCATTTGTTGTTGGATGGCGGATATCGTCGCGGTCACGGATCCGATGGCGCCGTGCGTTTGTGTGGCCAGCGATTTGACTTCGTGCGCTACGACGGCAAAGCCTGCGCCTGCTGCTCCGGCGCGCGCCGCCTCGATCGTTGCGTTCAGCGCCAGCAAATTGGTTTGCCCGGCGACGTCTTGGATCAGCTCGGCGATTTTGCTGACCTTTTCTGCTTCGGTGGCAAGGCTGGTGATCGCTTGGCTGCCGGTGCGGCTGATGCTGGATGCGATGTCGGATGCGCGCACCTGTTCGTTGACTTGCGACGATATCGCATCGCCAGACGCGTTCAGCTGGCGCGTGGCGGCGGCGACGGATTGGATCGCGCCGCTCATATTCTGGGCCAATTCTGACATCATGTCAGACCGCACGCGTGTTTGCGCGCCGATGCCCGCCAGCTGTTGCGCAGATTCGCCCACCGAACTGACCGCAAGGCCCAACGCCTCGACAACAGCCAGCACCGATGTTTCAAATTCGGCTGCAAGCTTTGCCATTTCGGCGGTGCGTTTTTCCTCACTGATGCGCAGTGCTTCTGTTTTGGCATTCTGCGCTTTCAGGCGTTCTTCGTTCAGCGCCTGTAACCGCAGATTTTCGGTGTCAAAAAACGACCGCTGCGTCTTGTCAAATTCTTGCGAGCGGATGACGGAATCCAGCGCCGCCCGCCACAGCATCATCGCCATCCGGTAAATCAGCACGGTGATAACGATCAGGCCAACGTAATAATACCACGGCAAAGCCACGTTTGCGAAAAGCGGGGCGGCAATTCCGGTGCCAGCGATCACAGCAATCCAGCGCAGCATCGCGCCGGGCATGCATACATAAACAACCACGCCGATGCCGATCAGCGCAGTCATAAAACCGCTGCTGAAAATCTGGATTGCGCTGTTGTCCAATTGCCAAGTGCAAAACCCCAAAGTTGCCCAAGAGATTGCATATGCCAAAGCGAGGTTTTCAAGCAAAGCGACGTATTTCAGCAGCTTTAGGTTTTCGGGATCTTGCGCCGGATCATATTTAGAAAGCGCATTGTTAAGCCGGAACGAGAAGTAGCATGCGAGGGTAAACAAGGGCGCAGTAAAGGCAGACGGAATGCTGCCCGCTCCAAAAAACAGCAAGCCTGCAACGATCCATATGGCAAACACGCCGGAAAGCGAAATCGCGTTATGCGCTTTAACGGCGGCTGTCAGCTGGGCATATAACAGCTCTGGCTCATCGCCTTTGGATACGCGGCGCATCGCACGAATTTCTTCGCGCCAGCCAGACCATATCTGAAACAATTCACTGTTGGTATTAGCTTCCGTCAACGCAATACGCCCTAGTGGGATGGAATTTTTCTATATTACGATAGGGCGTGTATGGTTAATTTTTGCCTAATCCACTGGCCAGAGCTTGCCCGCCAACAGTGAGCAGTTTTAGCATGTGATATTAACAAAATTGTCCTAAGGAGCATTTGGGTCGTTTGTGTTTATAGGATTTTTTGTGGCGGTAGAATATTCAGCGATGGCAAAAGACGGCGGTGAGATCCGCTATGTCGATGGAAAGCGCTGGCTTTTTATCGGCTCGCTCATTTTGCCGATGATCCCGGCTTTGTCGGTCTTGCTGTATTTTTCGGGATTGGGCGTCATCGCTACGGCGGTCCCTGCGGTGTTCTTTTTCTTTGTCGTTCCGATTGTCGACATGGTGATTGGCGAAGACACGCATAATCCGCCCAATGAAATCGTCCCGGCGATGATCGCTGATCGCTATTACAGCTGGCTGGTGCGGTCGGCGGTGCCGATTGCATGGCTAAGTTTTATCGCCGCGGTTTGCCTTGTCGGCACGCAGGATTTGCCTTTTTGGTCGGTGGCCGTTTGGTTGATCGGATGTGCGCTGATCAACGGCAACTCGATCACTATCGGGCATGAACTGGGGCACAAACAGGATAAGACTGACCGCCGCTTTGCGATGTGGAGCAATGCCGTGGTGGGCTATGCGCATTTCCGTGTGGAGCATAATCGCGGGCATCACATCTGGGTATCGACGCCAGAGGATCCTGCGAGCGCGCGAATGGGGGAATCGATCTATCGGTTTGCCACCCGTGAAATCCCCGGAACGCTCTTGCGCGGGTGGAAAGATGAAGCAGAGCGGCTGACCAAGAACGGGCTGTCGGTTTTCTCACCGCAGAACGAGATACTGCAAGGATGGGCCATTACCGGGACCGCTGCCATTATTTTGGCAACCCTTTTGGGGCCAGCGGTTCTGGTCTTTATCGCGCTGCACCACATGCTGGGTTGGTATGCGTTGACGCAGGCAAACTATGTCGAACATTACGGCTTGCTGCGGCAGAAAAAGGATAATGGCCATTACGAGCCGTGCCGCCCGCATCATTCGTGGAACACTAACCACATCTTTTCAAACCTGATGAGTTTTCACCTGCAGCGGCATTCGGATCATCACACCAATCCGATGCGCCCGTATCAGGCGCTACGCGACTTCCCCGATTTGCCGCGCTTGCCAAGTGGATATCCCGGCATGTTTTTGATGGCAGCGTTTCCGCCTGTGTTCTTTCGCGTGATGGACCCAAAGGTTATGGCATGGGCAGGCGGCGACATCAGCAAGGTCAATGTCGCCCCCCATGCGCAAAAGCGGTTGGTGCAAGCTTATGGCGGCGTTGCTTAACAGCTAAGCTGTATTAGCGTACCCGGTTGAGGCGCATCGTGTCGCACAACAGCGGCATTACGCAGATCTTGAACGTCAATCCATCTTGGCCCTGTTGTTTCGCGGTCGCTTTATAGGATTGGCCGTCATCAGCGACCATGCGTCCCGACCAGCCCTTTTTGCTGCCACCCTTTTTATCAATTGGCCGCATGTCGCGGGCAACGACTTTGTTCATCATGCTGGTTTCACCGGGCTTCAGCTTTTCCTCAATCACCGTTGCGCACCAGTTGCTGCTGCCGCTGCAAGTCGAGATGCGCACCGTTGCCGAGCCATCATCCACGCGCCAGACACCGGCGAGCGCCGCTTGATCCTGCGCCCAGACAACAGTTCCGGTGAACATCAGGGATAATATAAACACAGTGCGTTTGATATTTGCTTTGGTCATTTCAGGCTCCTTCATCTGACTATGATGCCAAGGGTGTCGCTATATAGTATGGAGTTAGGATGGAGCCTGTCGCGGGATGATGTGGAGCCACCGGAATGTCTGCATTTGCAGTCCCTAGACATCACCTCCACACAATCTCGACAAAGCTGTCGCACGGGGAACGTTGTTAGATTAGAAGAGACAACAGACCCTATGGACAACGCCCTAATCCTGATTGCCGAAGATGAGCCCGAGATTGCGGCTATCCTGACATCTTATTTGCAACGCGATGGTTTTCGTACTGTTTCGGCGGCTGATGGCGAAACTGCGTTGATGCATCATCAGATGCTGAAACCTGACCTGATGCTGCTGGATGTGCAGATGCCAAAACGTGATGGCTTTTCTGTGCTGGCCGAAGTGCGGCGGCGTGGCAGCACACCGGTGATCATGGCAACGGCGCGGGCAGAGGATCTGGACAAGCTATCCGCGCTGCATGTTGGTGCGGATGATTATGTGGTCAAACCGTTCAACCCAATGGAGGTGGTCGCCCGTGTGAAGGCTGTGCTGCGCCGGGCGAATGGAGCGATGGGGGATCCCGCTGTAATCCGGGTTGGCACAATCGAAATCGATACCGTTTGTTATATGATCCATGTTGTCGACGGCGGCAATGAAACGCGGCTTGATCTGACGCTGACCGAATATCGCATTTTGGAACATATGGCGCGCGCGCCGCGCCGGGTGTTCAGCCGGGGCGAACTGGTTGATGCCTGCATGCCGGAAAGCGATGCGATGGAACGCACCGTCGACAGCCATGTCAGCAATTTACGGCGAAAGCTGGAAACAGCGGGTGCCGCCGGGCATTGCGCGGTTGTGCGCGGCGTCGGTTATCGGTTGCTTGCCGAATGACGCTGCCTAACCTGAAACTTATGATCAGCAATTTCCGCCGCAAACGCAGGCGGTGGCCGCTAACCCGGCAGATTACGATCCTGTTCACTGTGCTGATGATTGGCAATGCTGTCTTGATTTCGACGGCGCTGGATATTTGGGGAAGCTATCTGATAGAGGCGGAGCTGGAAACGCTGTCGCCAGAGGCGCGGCGTATCTATGATAAATTCAACGACGAGCACATAAATTCAGGTGCAATTCCGACGCCGGAAGAGCTTGATCTGTTGAATCGGGAATTCAAACCGGTTGAGGATCGGTTGAATGCTGACATTGATGCTGCGCTTTACCTGATGATCGGGGTCGCAGGGCTGATCACAATGGCGTTCGGCTATTTGATGCTGGGCCGGCTGGGCAAGGGGCTGAGCAGCATAGCGCGCGCGGCTCGGCAAATTTCAGATGGTGATCTGTCGGCCCGGGCAACGCCGGCTGGTTTCTCCTCGCGAGAGGAATCGCAACTGACCGGTGATTTTAATGCGATGGCGGCGGCGTTGCAGCGTGCCGAACGTGAGCTTGCGGAGAGTACCGCGTCAATCGCGCACGAACTGCGCACGCCGCTGACGATATTGCGCGGCAGGCTGCATGGCATAGCCGATGGTGTATTTGCACTGGAGCCAAAAGAGGTCGACGGCCTGCTGTATCAGGTTGAGGGGCTAGGGCGGCTGGTTGATGACCTGCAAACATTAAGCCTTGCCAATTCACACCGGCTGATCCTTTCACCAGAGCCAACCGATCTGGGCGAGGAAGTGCGCAGAGTGATGGCGGCGATGGAGCCGGATGTTAAGGCAGCGGGGCTCGATCCCACGCTTGTTCTATCCGCAACCCGCTTGGTCGCCGACGGATCGCGCATTCGGCAGGTGATCTCTGCCGTTCTTGCCAATGCCTGCCGGTACGCAGCAAACTCTGGCACTTTGCGGATATCCACTTTTGTCGATCTGGAGAGCGCAGTTCTGGAGATTGTCGATCATGGCCCAGGATTGCCAACCGATGATTCTGGACAAGCATTTGATAGGTTCTGGCGCGGCGAACAGTCACGCAGCCGTAACACAGGCGGCACCGGTCTGGGGCTTGCAGTTGTGCGCGCGATTGTAGAGGCGCATAAAGGCAGCGCGACGCTTGCTAACCACAATGGCGGCGGAACAATTTTCCAGATGCGCCTGCCTGTTGCGGCCAAATCGCTTTAATCAGCGACCACGCGAGCTGGCTCCATATAGTCTCCACACAAGACCGACACAGGCTCCATATCCCCCCTCTATTTCCAAAAATGTGGACGGGTACATCCCCCGGCCCGCCATATTTAAGGAGTAGAATAATGAAAAAGTTACTTGCAGCCATCTCCCCCCTATTGCTGCTCGCCCCCGTTGCTGCGCACGCCGAAGATGGCGACAAAGCAGCCTTGGAAGGTTTTCATCTGGGCATCGATGGCTTCCGCGATTCCCTAGAAGCCAATCAGCCAACAAGCACACGCGATGTATCACGCAAAGGCTATGGCGGCCGTGTGAATGCGGGCTATGACGTTGTGCTGGGCAACATCATCCTTGTTGGTGCCGAAATTGGTGCGGGCATTGGCGGCAAAACCGTCGATCAGCCATCGCTGCTTGCTGGCGGACGTTACAAAGTTGATCCGGGCCTGTCCTATGACGCAACTGCGCGTCTTGGTATTGCGCCGGGCGGAAAGTTCGCGATCTATGGCCGTGCAGGCTATCGCTGGTTGCGGACGCAGCAGTCGGTGACGGGTCAGGCTACAGGCAATTTTAACCGCAAAGAAACCGAGCGCGGCTTTACCTATGGCGGCGGCGTTGAATTTGCCGCGACAGAAAGCCTGTCATTGCGCGCTGAATTCAACCGCACAAAGTTCAGCGACAATTTGCGCCAGAACAAAATCTCGCTTGGTGCGGCCATCCGTTTTTAATCTGCGCGAAATCCCCTGATAAGCGCAAGATCGAGCCACCCCTGATTAGTTTCAGGGGTGGCTTTTGCTTGGCTAGAAAATAGCCCCCCCTTGCGCTTGTGCCTGCACGGGCGCTACGGTTGCACAGAGTAATTGGGGTGAGGGCAGTTAGGTGAGCTATGTACGTCCTTCGGCTTTATGGATGCTTTTGCTGTGCGCGACAGGATGCGCCCCTGTGGACGGTGTTATGACACAAGCTGCTCCGGATAAGCCCATTTCGGAAAAGCGCCTGATGGTCTGGGAGGATCTGCTTTCGCGGCCAAAGCCTATGCCCGATGCGACGGTTGCCTATGGTGCGGATGCTTTGCAGCTGGTGGATATCTGGCAACCAAAAGGCAGCGGTCCGCATCCCGCGGTGGTGATGATCCACGGTGGCTGCTGGCAAACAAACATTGCCGAGCGGGACATTATGAACTGGATCGCGGACGATTTGCGTTCGCACGGCGTAGGCGTATGGAATATCGAGTATCGCGGCGTTGACCGCGGCGGCGGTTATCCCGGAACGTATCTGGATGTTGGGGCTGCGGCGGATATGTTTGCGGCAAAGCGCGCCGACTATGGGTTTCGCACGGATGCACCTGTCGTAGTGATCGGGCATTCGGCGGGCGGGCATCTGGCATTGTGGCTGGCGCGGCGTTTCGGGTTGGCAAAGGATGACGCGCTGCGCGGGGCAAAGCCTTTGAAAGTCGATCTGGCGATATCGCAGGGCGGCCTTCCCGATCTGCGCGCGCAGACGGACTTGCCCGATCATGGTTGCGGCAATGAAAGCGCGAGTGCGATGGCGGGCTTGTCCGCCGAAGCCTCGGCGAAGGCGGGAGGAGAGTTCGCACGCACATCACCACCCGAAATGCCAAAGGGCCGCGCGCGTGAGTTGCAGTTTAATAACGATCTCGATTCGATTGCGCCGCCCAGCTTTGGAACAGCCTATGGCGCGGAAATGGTGACAACGCCCGGCGAAGGCCATGCCGAGCTGATCGCACCGGAGACGATAAGCTGGGGTAAACAGCGTGCGGCGATAATGAAGGCGTTCGGGCTTTGACTTTGGCCACGGCTGAGGCGCTGGATGCAGTGGACCCGCTGGCCCACTATCGCGGGCAGTTTGCTCAGCCAGAGGGTGTGATTTATCTCGACGGCAATTCGCTGGGGCAATTGCCGTTAGCGACGGTTGCCGCGACACATGAACTGGTCACACAAGCATGGGGAGAGCGGCTGATCCGCAGCTGGAACGAAGGCTGGATTGATGCGCCGCAGCGTGTCGGCGCGATGGTCGCACCGCTGATCGGGGCGGATGCGAATGAGGTAATCGCGGCGGATTCAACCTCGGTGAACTTGTATAAGTTGATCGTTGCGGCCTTGCGGATCGACCCGTCGCGGAACGTGGTGCTCAGCGAGGCTGGGAATTTTCCGACCGACCTGCATGTGGCCGAAGGAGCCGTCGCGGCTGTGCCGGGTGCGCAGCTGCGTGTGGTGGAACGCGGCGATTTGGCCGGGGCATTGGGCGATGACACTGCGCTGCTGATGCTGACGCATGTGCATTATAAAACGGCTGAGCGTTTTGATATGGCGACGTGGACAAAGGCGGCGCAGGATGCAGGCGCGCTGATGTGCTGGGATTTAAGCCATAGTGTAGGCGCGGTGGCGGTGGAGTTAAATGCAGCGGGAGCCGATATGGCGGTCGGTTGCGGCTATAAATATCTGAACGGCGGCCCGGGCGCGCCTGCGTTTTTGTATGTGGCAAAACGCTGGCAAGATCGGCTGCACAATCCCTTGTCGGGCTGGATGGGCCATGCCGCGCCGTTTGAATTTGCCGATGGCTATGAAGCTGCACCGGGTATGAAACGCTGGCTGACCGGCACTCCGTCGGTGCTGGGGCTGTGCGCGCTGGAAAGCGGGCTGGCGCTGTGGGACGGGATTGACCTTAGCCAGATTGAGGCAAAGTCGGCGGCGTTGTGGAACATATTCCATGCAGCCGGAATCGCCGCAGGCCTAGAGTGCATCACCCCGACAGATCCAGTCGAACGCGGCAGCCACATCTCGTTTCGCCACCCACATGCTTACGAAATTGTGCAGGCCATGATCGCGCGCGGCGTGATTGGCGATTTCCGCGATCCAGACATCCTGCGCTTTGGCCTGACGCCCATGACGCTATCGCATGTCGATGTATGGCGCGCGGGCCAAATCCTGGGTGAGATCATCGAACATGGCGAATGGCAAAAGCCGCAATTTGCGATCCGCAATGCGGTGACTTAGCCGCAGAGTTTAGGGCAGATCGCAAGCGGCAGTTGCGAAAAGCGCGATAGCGCGTCACATCATAGCAAAGCCAACAGCCCCGCCAAAACCAGCTTAATCACGCTGCCCGCCTAGCGGAACGAGCCTTCCTGTAACTGATACATAATGCCGAAAAATGGTTCCCCGATAAGGATTCGAACCTCAATAGACAGAGTCAGAGTCTGTAGTCTTACCGTTAGACGATCGGGGAATGAGTGCGGGCCATTAATCGGGCCGGTGTTCGCTGTCAATCGCTTCGCTTTGGGCCGAGGCTTTCGGGCGTTTTTGGTAAAACCGCTATCGTCTTGAATTTTTAACGGCTTCATCGTAATACTGCGTCCAAGCACTGGGCGGTATCTTCCGAAGCCAGATAGAAAATAAGAGATTGAGTTCGGCTATGGGCGACAGCATCGCGCCATCGCCGCAAAACGGTGGGAATCGCGGCACGCGGGGCAGAGGCAGGAAAAACAAAGCTCCTAATCGCCGAAAAGACACCGGGGCGGCCACAAATGGAGGCTCGCGCGAAGGCGCAGCTGCTACCGCCGGCAATTCAACAGCCAAGAATGATGCAAAAGCCGCGCCCTTTGTTGCGCGCAATGGCTGGTTGGGAAAGACCGCCTATGCAGCGCTAGACCTTGGCACCAACAATTGCCGGTTGCTGATCGCGCGCGCGGCGAACGAAGGCTTTACTGTTGTCGATGCCTTTTCGCGCGTCGTCCGGCTGGGTGAGGGGCTGAACAGCACCGGCAAAATCAGCGAAGAGGCGATGGACCGCGCGATTGAGGCGCTATCGGTTTGCGCCGATAAGCTGAAGCGCCGCAATGTTGTGCTGGCGCGGTCAGTCGCGACCGAGGCGTGCCGCCAAGCAGTGAACGGCGCGCACTTCATCGAACGGGTGCGGCGCGAAACCGGCATTGTTCTGGACGTGATCAGCCCGAAAGAAGAAGCGCGGCTGGCGGTAATGGGCTGCCATGCTTTGCTAGAGGCGGGCGACGGGCCAGCCTTGATCTTTGACATCGGCGGCGGATCGACCGAGGTTGTGCTTGTTTCCACCGACGGTGTGGTGCCAGAAATTCTGGATTGGGCCAGCATCCCTTGGGGCGTCGTCTCGCTGACGGAAAGCGAAACGCATGACGAGGAAGATGCTGATGCGCGCGATGCAGCCTATGCGGCGATGCGCGCGAAAGTCAGCGCCGCCTTTGGTGATTTTGCGGCGCGACTGCCAAAGGATGGCGGCGACCACCGGTTGCTTGGCACGTCGGGCACTGTGACGACATTGGCCAGCGTCTATCTGCAACTGCAAACGTACGAGCGGCGCAAGATTGACGGGCTGCATCTGCCGTCGCAAGCTTTGCGCGATATTAGTCAGACTTTGGCAAAAGCGCCGCCATCTGGTAGGGCGGAATTCCCGACCATCGGTTTTGAACGGGCCGATCTGGTTGTTGCCGGTTGCGCAATTTTGGAAAGCATTTTCGATATGTGGCCGGGTGAACGATTGGGTGTGGCGGATCGCGGCATCCGTGAAGGCATATTGCGCGCGTTGATGGCAAGCGACGCAAAACGGCGGAGCAGACGATGACCGAATCTGGAAACAAATCAGGCTTTACCGGCAACCAATCCGGGCGCAGCCTGAAAGTTAAAGAGCGCGTGAAGACTGCGCGTAAACGCACGCCGCAATCGAACCGCTGGCTCGAACGGCAATTGAACGATCCGTATGTGAAGCGCGCACATGCCGAGGGCTATCGCAGCCGCGCGGCGTATAAGCTGATCGAACTTGATGAGAAATTCGGGTTTTTGAAAGGCAAGAAGGCGGTTGTTGACCTGGGCGTAGCGCCCGGTGGCTGGCTGCAAGTGGTGCGCAAACGGATGCCAAAGGCAAAGGTTGCGGGCATCGATTTGCTGCCCGTTGATCCGCTAGACGGCGTGACGCTGTTTGAAATGGATTTCATGGATGACGCGGCACCCGATGCGTTGGTGGCGGCGATTGGATCGCGGCCCGACCTTATCCTATCCGACATGGCGGCAAACACTGTTGGGCATAAACAGACCGACCATTTGCGCACAATGGGCCTGGTTGAGGCAGCGGCGCATTTTGCCGTCGAGATGTTGCTGCCCGGTGGTGATTTTGTCGCCAAGGTTTTTGCCGGCGGAACTGATCCTGAATTATTAGCACTGCTGAAAACCAATTTTGCCACAGTCAAACACGCCAAACCACCGGCAAGCCGTAAGGGTTCTGTAGAATGGTATGTCGTGGCTCAGGGCAAAAAGGGCTGAATTCTAGCAGGCGGCGATTGGTTTTTTGCCATTCGCCTGTTGCCTAATATCACGGAAACCCGCACAACATTCCTCGATATAGGAGAGATGCGATGACCGATACCAACGACGTTCCACCGAACCAGCCCGCCGATTATGTGCCCCCCGCCGTGTGGACATGGGACACAGCAAATGGTGGTCCCTTTGCGAACATCAACCGTCCGGTATCTGGCGCAACGCATGACAAAGAACTTCCTGTCGGCAAACATCCGTTCCAGCTCTATTCGCTTGGCACACCCAATGGCGTTAAAGTCACGATCATGCTGGAGGAGCTGTTGGCGGCGGGGCATTCCGGCGCCGAGTATGATGCGTGGATCATCAACATCGGCGCGGGCGATCAATTTTCCAGTGGCTTTGTCGGTGTCAATCCGAACAGCAAAATTCCGGCGATGGTCGACCGTTCCATTGATCCGCATGTGCGCTTGTTTGAAAGCGGATCGATGCTGATGTATCTGGCCGAAAAATTTGGTGTGTTCCTATCCACCGACATTCACAAACGTGCGGAAACGATAAACTGGCTGATGTGGCAAATGGGTAGTGCGCCTTTGCTTGGCGGCGGCTTTGGTCATTTCTACGCTTATGCGCCGTTCAAAATACAATATGCCATTGACCGTTATGCGATGGAGGCAAAGCGGCAATTGCATGTGCTTGATACGCATCTGGCGCAGAACGAATATATGGTCGGCGGCGATTATACGATTGCCGATATGGCGATTTGGCCTTGGTACGGGGCGATCGCGCGGGATGCTTATGCGGCGCAGGAATTTTTGTCGGTGCATGAATATACCAATCTGCAACGCTGGGTTGATCTGGTTGGATCACGCGAAGCGGTGAAACGCGGGCGGATGGTCAATCGCACCTTTGGCAAGCCGGAAACGCAGCTGCGCGAACGCCATGATGCGCGTGATTTCGATGTGAACCGCGAGGATATGGTGATCGCGCGTGATGGTCAGCGGGCTTAGGGAAACAATTGATGAGCAACACTGGCATGGACCCGGAAATCTTTGACGCGTTCATCGAACAATTGCGCCGCTATGTGCGCGAGCGTTTAATTCCCGCTGAGGAGGACGTGATCGCAAACGACCGCGTGCCCGATGATATCCTGAACGAAATGCGCGAGATGGGGCTGTTTGGCATCACAATTCCCGAAGAATATGGCGGCGCGGGGATGAGCATTTCGCAATATATCGAAACGGTAAAACAGCTGAGCTATGCGGCACCGGCCTATCGCAGCACGATGTCGATCAATGTCGGGATGACAGGTTCGGCGATCAAGAATTTCGGCACAGCTGAACAAAAGGCGCAGTGGCTGCCGCGTATTGCGAGCGGCGAGATTGCCTGCTTTGGCTTGACAGAGCCCGGCAGTGGATCGGACAGTGCAGCGATGCAGACCATGGCTGTGCGCGATGGCAACGGGTACAAACTTAACGGGACAAAGCGATACATCACCAACTCGCCCTCGGCCAAAATCGGGCTGATCATGGCGCGGACATCGAAAGAGGCGCTGCCCAAAAATGCCCATGTTTCCTGCTTCATCGTCGATATGGAATCAGCGGGGATCAGCATTGGAAAGCCCGATAAAAAAATGGGACAGGCCGGTGCGCACATCGCCGATATCGTGATGGAGGATGTCCATATTCCGGGCGATGCACTGGTTGGCGGCGAGGAAGGGCGCGGGTTTCAGATTGCGATGCAAAGTCTGGATAATGGTCGGTTGTCAGTCGGCGCAATGGGCGTCGGCATGGGACGCCGCATCCTTGATACCGCGATCCGCTATGCAACCGAACGTAAAGCCTTTGGCGAGGCGATTGCCAATTTTCAGCTGATCCAAGCGATGCTGGCTGACAGCGAGGCCGAACTGTACGCCGCCGAATGCATGATCGCCGATGCCTGTGCGCGGGCGGACCGCGGCGAAGTGATCCTTCGCAAAGCTGCCGCCGCCAAACTGTTTGGTACCGAAACCTGTGGCCGCGTTGCGGACCGGTGTGTGCAGATTTACGGCGGGGCAGGTTATCTGGCCGAATATCCCGCCGAACGGTTTTTCCGCGATGCCCGCATCTTGCGCATTTACGAAGGCACCAGCCAGATTATGCAGCTGCAGATCGCCAAACATTTGCTGCGCGAATTTGACCGCGAAGGGGCCGTATGGTGAGGCGCGCCGCAATCGTTGCGCCGATCCGCACTGCTGTTGGCAAATTCGGCGGTGCGCTGTCGTCAATGACTGCAGGTGAATTGGGAGCAGTCATCCTGAAGGCATTGATCGAACGTACAAAAATTGATCCTGCGCGGGTCGACGAAGTCATTTTTGCGCAAGGCTATGGCAATGGTGAAGCACCCTGCATTGCGCATTGGTCTTGGTTGCTGGCGGGCTTTCCAGAGGAAGTTCCCGGCTATCAGCTTGACCGGCGTTGCGGCTCTGGCCTGCAAGCCATCGTCAATGCTGCGATGATGGTGCAGACGGGCGTGTCCGACATTGTGGTCGCGGGCGGATGCGAAAGCATGTCGAACGTTGAACATTACACGACTGAACTGCGTAAAGGGGTGCGTGCTGGCAATATGACGCTGCACGACCGGCTGACACGCGGACGCGTGATGTCACAGCCGGTGGAGCGTTACGGCGTCATTTCGGGGATGATCGAGACCGCCGAAAACTTGGCTAAGGATTACAGCATCAGTCGCGAAGCATGCGATGCTTATGCAATGCGCAGTCATCAGAACGCAGCCAAAGCATGGGCCAATGGCGTGTTTGATGATGAGCTGGTGCCAGTATCTGTGCCGCAACGCAAAGGTGATCGGGTGATTTTTGCGCATGACGAAGGCTATCGCGCCGACGCGACGCTGGAATCGCTTGGCGCATTGCGTGCGCTTGAAAACGGTGTGGTGACGGCGGGGAATGCCAGCCAGCAGAACGATGCCGCTGCGGCGTGTTTGGTTGTTGCCGAGGATAGGTTGGAACAGCTTGGCCTTGAACCCATTGCCTATTTCCACAGCTGGGCGGCGGCTGGCTGTGATCCATCGCGGATGGGGATCGGCCCGGTTCCGGCTACCGAGCGGTTGTTTGAACGCAGCGGCCTTGGCTGGAACGATATCGGCGTGGTTGAGCTGAACGAAGCGTTCGCGCCGCAGGTTCTATCGTGCCTGAAAGGCTGGGGCTGGTCAGAGGATGACAGCCGTATGGATATGCTAAACGTCAACGGTTCGGGCATTTCATTGGGCCACCCCATCGGCGCAACCGGCGGGCGCATTCTTGCCAATTTGACGCGCGAGATGCAGCGGCGCGAGGCGCGCTATGGCCTTGAAACCATGTGCATTGGCGGCGGGCAGGGGATTGCAGCGATTTTTGAGCGTGCGTAGTTATGAGTGATTGGCAAGACTGGATTGGCCTCAAGGAACAGCGCGCGGATCGGGTGGACGCCGGTGCGTTCGGGCGCTGGTTGGCGATGCTGGATCGAGGTGCGCCGCAGGATAATACAGTGCCGCAAGGCTATCACTGGTGTCTCGGCCTGCCCGATGCGCCGACTGCGCGGCTGGGGCCAGACGGCCATCCATTGCGAGACGAAAGCCCCGATAGCTTTATGCCGCCAGTGCCGCTGCCCCGCCGGATGTGGGCGTCGAGCAAAGTCGAATTTATGATACCGTTGTGTGTGGGGGACGCGGTGATGCGCACGTCGCGGATAGCATCAGTGACGGAGAAATCTGGTGCATCGGGGCAGCTGGTGTTTGTTGATGTGGCCCATGAAACGACTGGGCCAAATGGCGTCGCTGTTCGTGAAACACAGTCGATCGTTTACCGCGCAGCTGCTCCTGTAGATGCGCTTTTGTCACCTCCCGAATTGGGAGCGCCCGATTTCGAGGCAACCGATTGGAACGCGCACCGCGCCGTCGTGCCAAGCGAGGCTTTGCTGTTTCGATACTCCGCGCTGACCTTCAACAGCCACCGCATCCATTATGATCTGCCCTATGCAATCGATGAAGAGCGGTATCGCGGTTTGGTCGTTCACGGGCCGTTGAATGCAACGCTGTTGCTGGATCTTGCGCGCCGCGAATTGGGTGACAATTGCCTTAAGACATTTGCATTTCGCGGTCTGTCGCCTGCGATCTGCGGCGAGGCAATGCATCTGGTGATGCGAACTGCCGAAAGCGGAATTGAGCTTACAGCTTTTGCAGAGGACGGCCGCCAGATTGTGGCGGCAACCGCGACCCGATGACCGCGCTAGGGCGATAGGTTCTCGACCCTGTTTAGCATTGGCAAAGCGGTAACACCGGGCCGTCCGACAAAGGCGATGAATGCTTCCAGATCCACCGGCCCTACGACTGGATTTGTGCCTTTGACAAAGACAGAAAACGAATCTCCGCCGTTGGATAGAAAGTCGCTGGCGGCGACGCGATAGGTTCTATCATCTTCAATCGCCGCGCCGTTTAATGTGGCAAACATAATCCGTTGGCCGACGGGGCGGGAAAGGTCGTACCCAAAGCGGAAACCATTTGACGGCGATAGGATGCGGATAGAGTTCGGATCGCTGAACTGCTGTTCAAGCAATTCGCGAAGTTGTTTGCCGGTAAAGCTTTTCACCGTCACTATGTTGCCAAATGGCTGTGCAGCATAGACCGAGCCAAAGGTGATTTTGCTATCCGGCCCCGGCACAACTTCGGCGCGCAGGCCGCCGGGATTCATAAATGCGATTTGTGCAGCCCCGTCTTCTGCTTTGCTGGTGGCGGCCAGCTGAGCATCGGCGATCAGGTTGCCGAGCACGCTCTCTCCATTCTTGCCTCCATCGCGGGTGGCAGGGCCGGCAAGTGTGCCGATTATGCGGCTTTCATCGGCCTTGGCCGCATCGCGGTAACGGGCGACAAGGGCGGCAACGTCTGCGCGGAGTGCAAATTTGGGATAGGCGTCGGTTAGCGGCACTGCACCCCGTGAGCCTGTAAAGGCTTCGCTTTGCACCACAGTGTTGCGGGCTGATTTGGACAAAAGCTTTCCGTTTACTGCATCAATCTTCAGGTCAATGCCCGTCACAATCTGTCCGCGCGATCCAGCACTGGTCAACAGAACAGGGCGATCCTTGTTCACTTGGCCATAGTCGCAGACATAGGCCTGATGCGTGTGGCCCGAAACGATCACATCCACTGCTGGATCAAGCCGGTCGATAATATCGAACAACGTTCCCGAAACACCATCGCATTTCGGATTGTTGATATCGCCGGGATTGTTAACGCCTTCATGGATTAGCATGACGATTACATCTGCACCGGCTGCCTTTAATTGCGGGATCAGAGCATTGGCTGTGTCCGCTTCGTCAGCAAAGCTGATGCCCTTGATACCGGCAGCGGAAACGATGTTTGCCGTGCCCTCCAATGTCATACCGATAAAGCCGATGGTCACTTTGCGTTTGCCTGTTCCAAAGCTTTTCAGTGCAAAAGGCGGGAACAGTGTTTTGCCATCCGCCTTCATCGTATTGGCGGCAAGCTGACGGAATTTTGCACCGGGAAAGGGCTTATCCACGCGGCAAGGTTCGGCTTTGGTATACTTCTCACACCCGCCATTTTGCATGCGGAGCAACTCTTGCGTGCCGCGATCAAATTCATGATTGCCAACGGCGTTAAATTCCAATCCGACCATGTCCATTGCCATGATGGTCGGTTCATCAAGGAATAGTGACGATGACAGCGGCGAAGCGCCAATCAGGTCGCCTGCGGCAACCACAACATTATTCGGGGCATCAGCCTTTAACGAGTCGATGGCCGAGGCGAGGTAAGCAACGCCGCCCGATGGAATGCGTATCCTCTCACCCGCTGCATTGGTGATTTCCGTCGCAGCCTTTGGCGGGTCGAGGTTTCCGTGAAAATCATTGATACCAATGATGCGGACTTCGACTGGGGCTGCAGGCGCGACACCCTGTGTTGTAGCACAGCCTGAAAGGCATAAAGCGGTGAAGGCGAGAAGTAGATTTTTCATGAAACCTGCCATGGCAAACTGCTATGGCGGGTTCAAGCTAAACACTTGCCTTTACCAGCCGCGTCAGCACATCTGCCGCAAACCCGCTCAGCGTATCATCGCGCGCGCCCATGATTACGATGCGGTCGCCGGGTTGGGCAAGCTCGACGATGCGGTTGCCGCAATCTTCGCGGGTCGGGATGTATTCCGCCTGTCGCCCGGCGGCGCTGACGGCATCGGTAATCGTCTGGCTGCCCAGCCGCCTGTCTACTGTGCCGCCAAAGTAAACGGGATCGCATAGGATCAGGTGATCGTCACGGTTCAGATGCTTGGCAAAAACCGCGGCAAGTTCGCTACCCATGACGCGGATGGGGCCATAGCCATGCGGTTGAAAGAACGCGATGATCCGGCCGGGAAAGGCTTTCAATGTTGAAAGCGTTGCGGCTGTTTTATCTGGATTATGCCCGAAATCATCAATCACAGTGATGCCGCCTGCGATCCCCACAATGTCGAACCGGCGGGCAAGGCCTGCAAAGCGCTCAATCCCGTGGATCGCCTGCGCAATGGGAACACCCAGAGCTTGCGCAGCGGTCAGCGCGGCGAGGGCATTCGAGATATTGTGCCGTCCAGGAACTTGCAGCGTTACAGGCCAGCTTTCACCCTTTGCACGCAACGTAAAGCGGCTGGCGAGCGGCATTTCGACAATGTCCGTTGCGCGCACATCGGCGCGGTCTGTAAAGCCAAAGCTGACCGCATTTTCCAATGCCATGGGGGCAAGCAAAGCGACGCTTTCAATATCGTCAGCATTCCAGATTGCATGTTTTGCTTTTCGGGCGAAATCACCAAACAGCAAGCGCAGTTCGTCCATCGATTTGTGATCGAGGCTGATATTATTCAGCACTGCGACTTCGGGTTGGAACAACGCTATCGAGCCGTCGCTTTCGTCCACCTCTGAAACAAACACATCGCCGCGCCCTACGCGCGCGCTGGCAAAGGGCGCATCGGCAGAGACGAAGTTCTTCATCACCCCGCCATTCATGATCGTCGGGTCAAGCGCGGCGTCGGTCAATATCCAGCCGATCATGCCCGTGACCGTCGATTTGCCACTTGTGCCGCCAATCGCGACGGAGCGGGGCGAGGCGTTGAACAGATCAGCCAGCAGCTCGGCCCGCGTCATCCGCTTGCAGCCTAGTTCCAGCGCCTTTGCCACATCAGGCACGCTGTCCTCAACGGCGGCAGACGCGATCAAGATTTGTTTGCTACTGGTCAAACCGCTGCCGTCTTGGGCAAACAAATTGATGCCCATGCTTTTCAGCCATTCGAATTTTGGCGCAAGACGGCCTTGATCGAGCGCACGATCCGATCCTGCAACGCTGGCTCCGCCATCGCGGACGATATTGGCAAGCGGCAACATCCCAGAGCCACCGATGCCGCAAAAGAAATAGGATTTGGTATTTGTCATTTGCCCCCGCTATTGCCTTGATCCATGTTTGGCAATTGGCATCAGGGCAAAGCGTCATGAAGATTGGTATTTGTGCACCCGCAACACCCTTTTCGCGTGAGGATGCGGATCGGGTTTCTGCTCTGGCGGCTGTGCATTATCCCGATGCCGAACTGGTTTTTCACAAACAGTGCTTCCTTGAAAAGGGCCACTTCGCGGGGACCGATGCTAAGCGGCTTGAGGCATTTGTTGCGATGGCCAATGATCCGGCGTTTGGCGCCATCTGGTTTGTTCGTGGCGGCTATGGTGCATGCAGGATTGCCGGTGACGCGGTAGGACAATTAAAGGCCGCAGCGCGCAGCAAAACCTATATAGGTTATAGCGATCAGGGCAACTTACTGGCGGCGCTTTATGCTGCAGGGATTGGTTGGCCGGTGCACGGTCCGATGCCGGGTGACATTCGCCGTGCCGGTGGTGAAAAAGCCGTTATCAGAGCATTAGACTGGTTGGTCAAAGCCAATCCTAAATCACTGGAAAAAAACCTAAAGCGTAATGAGAAGCATGTTGCGTTCAACGCGCTGACGCTTGCCATGATCATCGGCACGCCCATCATGCCGGACCTGAAAGACCATGTTGTTTTGATTGAGGAAGTCAGCGAGCATCTTTACGCTTTTGACCGCGCGATGTTCAATATAACGACGGCATTGAAGGATGTAGGCATTGCAGGAATTCGGCTGGGCCGCGTATCGGACATTCCCGAAAATGACCGGCCATTTGGCGAGACTGCGGCGCAGATTACAAAACGCTGGTGCGCAAAAAATGGCATTGAATTTTTGGGGGCCGCCGATATCGGCCATGACATTGATAACAAGGTCGTGCCATTCGGCATGCTCGCCTGAGATAAAGGATCACTAATGCGCGCATTCATCTTTCCGGGGCAGGGCAGCCAGGCTGTCGGCATGGGCAAAGCCTTGGCAGAGGCGAGCGCGGTTGCGCGGGAAGTGTTTCAAGAGGTTGATGATGCGCTGGGGCAAAGCCTGTTCAAGTTGATGTGCGAAGGGCCGGACGATCAGTTGCTGCTAACCGAAAATGCCCAGCCAGCGATTATGGCCAACGCCATCGCCTCGCTGCGCGTGATGGAGCGAGAAGGTGGCGTTGCTCTTGCCGACAAGGCGCATTTCGTCGCCGGACATAGCCTTGGCGAATACAGCGCATTGTGCGCAGCAGGAGCATTGGACCTTGCGACTACAGCCAGGCTGCTAAAACTGCGCGGACAAGCCATGCAGGCTGCGGTTCCGGTCGGTGTTGGCGCGATGGCCGCTTTGCTGGGCGCGGATATCGAAAAGGCTGAGGCGCTTTCAGAGGCGGCGGCGCAAGGTGAAACCTGCACCGTTGCCAACGATAATGATCCGTCACAGGTCGTCATCTCTGGCCATAAAGGTGCGATTGAACGCGCGATTGAACTGGTGAAAGATCACGGAATTAAACGGGGAATTCTGCTGCCCGTATCTGCTCCCTTCCACTGCCCGTTGATGCAACCCGCGGCGGATCGCATGGCAGAGGCATTGGCGCAGACCGCTATCAATGCACCGTTTGTTCCGGTGTTTGCCAATGTTGTTGCCGCACCGGTTTCGGATGCCGATGAGATCCGCCGATTGCTGGTCGAACAAGTCACGGGCCGTGTCCGTTGGCGCGAATCGGCGATTGCGATGGCGGCGGCAGGCGTCACGCATTTCTATGAATTTGGCGGCAAGGTGCTGTCGCCGATGGTCAAACGCAGCGCGGGCGACGACGTCACCACGACCAGCCTGATTTCGATGGATGACATCGAAGCCGCGCTAAAGGAGCTTTAAGCGATGTTGTTGCAAACCCGCGAAGGCGCGATCCTTACCATCACACTAAACATGCCCGAAAAGCGCAACCCGATTTCCGACGTAGCGGTTGTCGATGCACTGTGCGCCGCCTTTGATGCGGCCGACCGCGATATATCGGTGCGCTGTGTAATTCTGACCGGGGCTGGAACAGCGTTCTCGGCGGGCGGCGATTTGAAACAGATGCGTCCGGATAGCGGCGGCTTGCGATCCAGCAATCCGGTCGAAACGCGGCGTAACTACAAATACGGCATCCAACGCCTGCCATTGATGTTTCAGGCGCTGGAGGTTCCGGTGATTGCAGCGGTGAATGGCCATGCGATTGGTGCGGGGCTTGACCTTGCGACTATGTGTGACGTGCGCGTAGCTGCGGAAAGTGCGAAGTTTGCCGAGAGCTTTGTTAAGCTGGGGATCATTCCCGGCGATGGCGGCGCGTGGTTGCTACCGCGCATTGTCGGCTTTAGCCGCGCGACCGAATTGGCGCTGACCGGCGAAATGATTGATGCGGCAGAGGCGCTGAAAATCGGGCTGGTCAGCCATGTCGTGCCAGACACTGACTTAATGGCCAAAGCCAACGAGATTGCCGCCAAGATCGCGGCAAACCCGCCGCACGCTGTGCGCATGACCAAGCGGTTGTTGCGCGAAGGGCAGACGGCGGATTTGAAAAACATCCTCGAAATGTCCGCCGCAATGCAAAGCCTTGCGCACAATACGCGCGACAATGACGAAGCCATCAATGCGTTCCTCGAAAAACGCGCCCCAAATTATACAGGAGAATAATATGTTCGATCTAACCGGCATGACAGCTTTGGTCACAGGTGCCTCTGGCGGTATCGGCAGTGCGATTTGTGCAGCATTGGCCGGGCAGGGTGCGCGGCTGGCGGTATCGGGCAGCAATGTCGAAAAGCTTGAGGCTCACCGTGCAACCTTAGGCGGCGACCATGTTGCCATTCCCTGCAATCTTTCTGACAAATACAGCGTCGAGGCTTTGGTTCCTGCGGCTCTCGAAAAGCTGGGCCAGATCGATATCTTGGTGAACAATGCCGGCGTTACCCGGGACAATCTGGCGATGCGGATGAAGGATGAGGAGTGGGACGAGGTTATCCGCATCAACCTTGAAGGTGCTTTCCGCCTGATGCGCGCCGCGACAAAACCGATGATGAAGGCGCGCTTTGGCCGGATCATTACGATCACCAGCGTCGTTGGCGCGACGGGAAATCCGGGGCAAATCAACTATGCCGCATCAAAGGCTGGGCTAGTTGGCATGTCAAAGGCGCTGGCCGCTGAACTTGCCAGCCGTAACGTCACCGTCAATTGCGTGGCCCCGGGCTTTATAGCAACGGCAATGACCGCTGACTTGCCCGACGCGCAAAAAGAGGCGCTGAATGCTCGGATTCCGATGGGCCGCATGGGCGAGGGCAGCGATATCGGTGCAGCTGTCGCCTATTTGGCAAGCCGCGAGGCAGGCTATGTCACCGGCCATACATTGCACGTTAATGGCGGGATGGCGATGCTGTAGGCATTGATAACTGGGGGCATTTGTATGAAGAAATTTTTATCGGCTGCCGCTTTTTTTGGCGCAGCATACGCGATGAGCACAACACCTGTATTTGCACTTGAGGTTTCGTTCGAAGACTCTTTGTGCCCGATGGAGGCGATTGGTGAAGCCGAGCTGGACAGTTGGGCAGCTACATTGGTCGCCTCAAAAGGCCAGATGTCTGATGCGCAGACAGCAAAGCTGAGCGAGTCGGTAAATACATGTGCAAAAGATTTGGGCTGGAGCAGAGACGATACTGTATCGGCGCTCGAGTTTAACCTTTCGATCATCGCAGGCTCGGCTATCGGCGATAATCTGACCGCTGGAGGTATCGACGCAGAGAGTTACGAATCCGTATTGGAAAATCGTACTGCCGAGGATTTGCAGCAAATCTTAAGCGACCCGGAAAACAGCCCGGCATTGAAAGAGCTGACCGAAAAAATGGTGGCCGATTTCGGCGACAAATTAACGGACGAAATCACTGCTGACTTAGCCACGTACATCGCTTTCATGGCGCAATCGCAGCTTTCAGCGATGAAAATGATAGGCGGAGGTGTTTGAGGCCCAGCTGCATTTCCTGTGCACATCTGACTATGCTTTCATCCATTTTGCCGCTGCCCTCTTGCCAGCGGCGTGACGGGGCATTAGGGGCTAATCTCGAAATTCATCCTCCCAACAACGAAGGGGCAAAGATATGAGCGATACTGCAGAACGCGTCAAAAAGATTGTCGTAGAACATCTGGGCGTAGAAGCCGATAAAGTGACCGAAGAAGCGAGCTTCATCGATGATTTGGGCGCAGACAGCCTCGACATCGTAGAATTGGTTATGGCGTTCGAAGAAGAGTTTAACGTCGAAATCCCCGACGATGCTGCTGAAAAGATTTCGACCGTTAAGGACGCAATCGACTTTATCACCAGCAATAGCTGAATGTGCGCTGCGTAATGCAGCCAATTCGAGTAGAGAATAAAACGGCTTTCCGGCTTGGGTAAACCAAACTGGAAAGCCGTTTGCATTTTGGGCCAGCCTTCTCATAAGAGGTTAGGCTGGATTAGATTAAGGGAGAGCGTCCGATGCGTCGCGTTGTTGTAACCGGATTGGGACTTGTCACGCCGTTGGGCGCAGATGTGGAGACCAGCTGGGCCAATCTTCTTGCATCCAAATCTGGGGCGGGGATAATCACGCATTTTGACCATAGCGACCAGAAATGCCACATCGCTTGCGAGGTAAAGCCAAAGGATCACCCATGGGGTTTTGATCCCGACAAGCGCGTGGATCATAAGGTTCAGCGGCAGGTTGATCCCTTTATCATTTACGGCATCGATGCTGCGGGACAAGCGTTAGAAGACGCGGGCCTTACCGAGATGGACGAGGAAACCAAGCTGCGTGCGGGTTGCTCGATCGGTTCTGGCATTGGCGGGCTGCCGGGAATCGAGAGCGAATCCTTGTTACTTGCCGAAAAAGGCCCGGGGCGCGTGTCGCCGCATTTCGTCCATGGCCGCCTGATCAATTTGATCTCGGGTCAGGTCAGCATCAAATATGGCCTGAAAGGGCCAAATCACGCAGTGGTAACGGCCTGTTCAACCGGCGCGCATTCCATTGGCGATGCCGCGCGGATGATCCGCGATGATGATGCCGATATCATGCTGGCAGGCGGTGCAGAATCGACCGTCAATCCGCTCGGTATTGCCGGGTTCGCACAGGCACGCGCACTGAATATGAGCTATAATGACCGGCCAGAACAAGCCAGCCGCCCGTATGACAAGGATCGCGACGGTTTCGTGATGGGCGAAGGCGCAGGCGTTGTTGTGCTGGAAGAATATGAGCACGCCAAAGCGCGCGGTGCAAAGATATATGCCGAGGTCGTGGGTTATGGCCTGTCGGGCGATGCCTATCATGTGACTGCACCACACCCCGAAGGTGACGGAGCGTTTCGTTCGATGCAGATGGCGCTGAAAAAGGCGGGCATGACGCCGGCTGACATTGACTATATCAATGCGCACGGCACCTCGACCATGGCCGATACTATAGAGCTGGCGGCGGTAAAGCGGTTGTTCGGTGATGCAATCAGCAGCGTTTCGATGAGCTCGACCAAATCGGCAATCGGCCATTTGCTGGGCGGTGCTGGTGCTGTTGAGAGCATTTTCTGTATTCTTGCCCTGCGCGATCAGATTGTGCCACCAACGCTGAACCTCGACAATCCCGATGAGGGAACTGAAGGCGTTGATCTGGTGCCGCATGTGGCAAAGAAGCGCGAAGTGAAAGCAGTGCTCAACAACAGCTTTGGTTTTGGCGGCACGAATGCCAGCCTGATTATGAAAGCGATCTGATCCTATGTCGCGCGCTTTGAAATGGTTGCTGATTGTCCCCGCATTGCTGATTGCATTGGTCGGCGGTAATTTCGTTTACGGCTGGCATGCGGCTGGTCCATCTGCTCGCGAAGTGACTGTGGTTGTAAAGCCCGGATCAGGCATCCGTTTGGTTGCGGCGCAGTTGCAAAAGGGCGGCGTGGTCAAATCGGCGGATGCTTTCGTCAACCGTGCGCGTATTTTCGGCGCAACCAGCACGATTAAGGCGGGCGAGTTTTTGATTCCAGCGGCGGCTTCCAACGCTGATATCCTATCGATTCTGACCGGCGGCAAAACCGTTCAGCGTATGGTGACAGTGCCAGAGGGCATGCCATCGATCATGGTTTTTGACCGGTTGATGGCGAACGATATGCTGAAGGGTGAAATCCCTGTTCCGGCTGAGGGATCGATCCTTCCTGACAGCTATGCCTTTGAAAAGGGCGAAAGTCGCGCTGCGGTTGTGCTGCGTATGCAGGCGGCCATGACACAGGCCATGGCGGAGTTATGGCCAAAGAAAAGCGCGGATAGCGTTGTTAAAACACAGGCAGAAGCGATCATCCTTGCCTCCATCGTGGAGAAAGAAACGTCTCTAAAAACTGAACTGAAAACCGTTGCCGGTGTGTATTCAAACCGCATCACAAAGGGCATGATGCTGCAAGCGGATCCAACGATCATTTACCCGCTGACTAAAGGCAAACCACTTGGCCGCCGTATCCGCCAATCGGAAATCGCCGCCGTAAATGACTATAACACTTATGCGATGGTTGGCCTTCCAAAGGGGCCAATTGCTAACCCTTCGCGCGCAGCGATTGAAGCGGTGCTGAACCCTGCAAAGACCGAAGCGTTGTTCTTTGTTGCCGATGGCAAAGGCGGCCATGTTTTCGCCAACACATTGGAAGAGCATAATGCCAATGTCGAAAAATGGTACGCCATCCGGCGTGAGCGCGGCGAGATGTGATGCGGTTTGCTGTCCTGCTATTGTTGCTGGGCGCGACAGCGTCGGCCAATCCTCAGAATGCCGAATGTAACGATGGCGAGTTCGCCGTCAAACTGCTGCCCGGCACAGCTTCGCTACCCTTCCATGATGATCTTCTCGCCTCGCCGGACCTGAAAGGCAAAATTTCTGTTCCGAAAGAGGGCAGCCTCCTTTCCGGTAGCCATTGTTTTGCCAATGGAACTAAGCGAAAAGAAGTGGTCGCACATTTTGCTGACGATATGGAAAAGCGGCTGGCGGAACTTTGGGCAGGGCGTTCTAGCGATACAGCGGTCAAGACGCCGAAGGAAGCATTGATCCTTGCTTCCGTTGTTGAAAAGGAAACACTGAATAGCGAAGAATATGGACCGATCGCTGCGCTGTTTTCGAACCGTCT
>JAAFIB010000019.1:0-5490 GCA_013297725.1 Sphingomonadales bacterium | reverse complement strand
CCGTTGAACAGAAGGATTTCGATATCCGAATTTAAGGACGACAACGGTTACAATACCTACGTCCGCAATGGTCTGCCCAAGGGGCCAATCACCAATCCTTCTGATGCTGCAATACGCGCAGTGCTAAATCCGCCAAAGAGTGATGCCCTCTTCATGGTTGAGGATGGTCAAGGCGGCCATGTGTTCGCCAGCACGTTTGAAGAGCACAACGCGAATGTGGAAAAATGGTTCGCCATCCGCAAGGAACGTGGGGAGTTTGACGTCGATTAAGGCTCCGCAATATTGAATGCTGATGGAATGGGATCGAGCGCGGCTTGCAACGTTTCCACTGCCATCCGATCACCCTCGATCTTTAAGCCACCTGCCTCCAGTTGCGCCAGTGGCATTTTCAAAAAGAGCATCGCCAAGAACAACGGACGCGGTCCGCTAACAGTTGCAGCGGGCGTGTCATGCGCGCTTCCCATTTCGCTGATCAACACACCATTGCCGACACTGATTTTCGCGGTTTCAGCGCGGTCGGTAATGGCGAAGTTTATCGCCAAAGTCTTGCCAGCAACTTTGATAGGGTCCAGCCGTGTCGCGACCGATTCCAGCAAAAGCCCGGTGGGAATCGCGCCGATCATATCAGGGCTTTGGATGGCCGCGCTGGCCTTTACGCCGTGGCGCAGGTCGTTTGCTGCGGACAGAAACTGGTTGCGCCAGATCGCAGACTCCGCCTGATAACCTTGCTGTTCATAGCTGTCGGCAAGCAACGCGCGGCCCTCGGCGTTCTTTGGATCAGCAAAGACCAGCTGGTTCAGCAAGTCGGATGACCAGCGATAATCGCCCGACGCCATCGCCTTTTTGGCCGCGGCCAGCACTTTGGACGCACCGCCCATATCGGCAACAAACCGCTTGGCACGCTCGGCGGGAGGATGCGGGTTCAGGTTGGCGGGCACAGCATCATACCAGCCCAGATAGCGCTGATACACCGCTTTGGAGTTATGGCTGTATGTGCCGTAATAGCCTTTGTTATACCATTGGTCGGCGATCTCTGCGGGTGGCTTTATGGCCTCTGCAATCTCCGCCTGCGTCATCCCTTGGTTCATCATCCGCACTGTTTGATCGTGCAGATAGCGATAATTGTCGCGGTGGCCCGATAGCCAACTTTTAACCTCGCTTTGCCCGAAACGCGGCCAGCAATGGCTGGAAATCACAGCATCAGACCGGCCCGCATACAGGTTGACCGCTTGATTAAGGTAATTAGACCAAGCAAGCGCATCGCGCACTTTGGCCCCGCGAGGCGTCAGGATGTTGTGCAGCGAACAGGTCGCAATTTCCGCCGCAAGGAATGTTTTGGCTGATGGAATATAGACGTTCATCTCAGCCGGAGCCTCTGTTTCTGGCACCATCTGAAATTCCAGCAATACGCCATCAACAGTCCGCGTGTCGCCGGTTTTTTTGATAAGGTCGTTGGGCGTAACCAGCGTGATCGCACCGCCCGAAATCCCTTTGCCAATCCCGCTGCCCATTTGCCCTTGTGGTCCCGGCTTTAGTGCAGCGCCAAACTGATAGTTTGCCCGCCGCCCCATCGCTGGCCCTGCAAGCACATTTTCCGATGCGGCTTCCTCAACGAAGTATTCAGGCGCGATCACTGCGACGCTGCCGGACTTTGCCTCGGCATCGCTTAACACGCCGCGAACGCCGCCATAATGGTCGCCGTGGCTGTGGCTATAGATAACCGCTTTGACTGGACGCTGCCCAAGCTGTTGGTTCACCAATTCCAGTGCAGCCGCTGCCGCCTCTTTGGTGGTCAGCGGGTCGATCAGTATCCAGCCGGTTTGGCCTTTAATCACGGTCATGTTCGACACGTCGAATCCGCGCACCTGCCAAACATCGTCCGCAACTTTGTAAAGCCCGTGTTTGCGCAACAGCTTCATATGCCGCCACAGGCTGGGGTTTACGGTTGGCGGCGCATCACCCTCTACCCAATCATAAGCGCCAAGGTTCCATACGGGCCTACCATCCTGTGTTGCGATAATGGGCTCAGCACGGGTGGCGATAAAGCCCTGATCGGCAAAGGCAGCGTCACGGCCATCCTCTGTGGGCAGCGATGCAGCGCTGGCTTTCTGCGCGTCGATGGTCGATGCACTCGCAGGCTTAGCATCTGAGGCGGCAGGGGTATTGGCAAAGGCGGGGCTGGTAGTCGCAAGCAACACAGGCAACAGATAACGCATATTTCTCTCCCTATTTGATGCAATGCTATCAGGCAGCGCGAGACTGGCAAGAAGAATGCCGCACTTGAGCCAATGTCACAGCTCGGTTAGGCCAATCTAATGACTGACAACGCGCCGATCATCATTACGGCCAATATGGGTAAAGCTGACCAGATTTGGGCTGACACATTGCGCGCCGCCCATTATCCGGCTGAACGCAATGTGGTGAAGGCGCATATCACGCTGTTCCACCATCTGCCGCCGCAGCATTGGCCAGAGATTAAGGCGCGGCTGGCGGCAATGGCGCGGGAATGCGGCGCGCCGGATGCGATGTTAAGCGACGTGATGATGCTGGGGCGCGGCGTGGCTTACCGCATCGATTGCCCTGACTTGCTGATGATGCGCGATGAACTGGCAGAGGGGCTGACAGGGTTGTTGACCCCGCAAGATCAGGCGCGACCACGGTTGCACATTACCGTTCAAAACAAGGTTGAGCCTGCCGTTGCAAAGGCTTTGCACACACAGCTATCCGCCGGTTTTCGGCCCAGGCCGTTTAGTATCACCGGCTTGTCCGCCTATTATTATCGCGGCGGGCCGTGGGATGCGATCCAGAGCTGGACGTTTTCAGGCCGTAGCGGGTAGGGACGCTTGCCCGGTAAAGCGTGACAGGGCAAAGCGCAGCGCCATCAATCCGGCGAACCACAACGCGTCGTTAATCGCAATGTCGCGCACGATTTCAGCCGAGAAGTTTTCTGCGCCGCCGCCAAATTGCGCATAGGCGCGCAATGCAACCTCATAGACTACAAAGGCAGTGACCAAGGCTGTAACGCTGCGTAGCACAGGATTGCTGCCCATTTTCTTTGCCGCAAAGCCTGCGGTTCCAAATGCCAGCAGAGTTGCTGCAAGGATCGCGATGCCATGGCCAACGGCTTGCGCGTCCCAAGGGAAGGATAGCACAAAAAAGCCGACGGCTTGGTTCGCGGCCCAGACGCTAGCAATCAGGGCAAGGCCGGTGCGGGGCTTCATCGTAAGCGCCGCCAAAGTTGCAAAAGCAACAAAGGGAAACACGCAGGCAAGTGCAAAGCTGCCCAACACTGTCGCCGCAGCAAGGCTTGCTGGCCATGCCACAGTTTTAGGATCCAGGATTTCACTTGCCATGTCGTATTTCCCTTTACGTTGTTGCATTCAATAGCGGGCTTTGACCTCCGCCTCAATCACTTAGAATTTGGCCGATCAGAAGCGCGCGCGGACCCCAACCGATGCGTTTCGACCGGCAGTTTTATAAAACGATACCGTTTGATATTTTTGGTCCAAACCGTTTTCGATGCGGCCATAGACCTCAATCCGTTCGGTGATCGGATAGGTTGCACGGGCAGTCACCAGAACATAGCCGTCCAAACGCCTGCTATTGGAGGCATTGTCGAAACTGTCGCCAACCATCCGCACATCGAAGCCTAGGTTCAGGCCCTTTGCATAACCAATAACGCCTTGATCAGGGCCATTGGTGAACCAGTCTACCGACCATGTCAGCGCATGTTTGGGGCGACGGGCCAAGGTGTTGCCGAAATTGGCGGAACCAACGCTGCGGTTTTCGCTGTCGATATAGCTGTAAACGGCCTGAAGGCTAACGTTGTCGATATTGGCCCCGGCCTCAATCTCGATCCCTTGTGCCTTTGTCCGCCCGATATTGTCATATGTGCCAAACGGGCGGTTGGTGCAGATCGCGGCTGTTGAACCAAAACAGCTGATAAAGTCGATCAGATTGCGGCTATCGCGGCGGAACAATGTTAGCGCGGCACGGATATCGCCCTGCGGGATGATATTGCTAAATACAATGCCAACATCATAGCTGCGGCTGGTTTCCGGCTGCAGTGTCGTGTTCCCAAAATCCGACAACAGCTGGAACAGCGAAGGTGCTTTGAATCCTTCGCCATAGCTGGCGCGCAAAAGCACATCGTTAAACTGATACGATGCGTTCGCGCCTAAGGTCCAATTGGTGCCAAACTGTTGATGATCATCAACGCGAGCGCCAGCCGATACCAACAACCTATCCTCTTGATAGGTCAGCAAAGCATGTGCGCTATCCAGCCCGGTTTTTCCGCTGCTGCCAAAGGGAGCCGTTACAAAGCGGCTGTCCTCGCTATCCAGCCCAGCGTTGAGTTTAAACTCGTCGCTCAGGTCAAATTCGCCTTTTAGCGTTAAGCGTTCAAGGCGACCGTCTGCGCTAAAGCTCGGCGCGCTGCCGAATGCGGGGTCGTAGCTGTCACGCTCGGTATTACTGATCGCATAGCCACCCTGCAATCGAGCCCCGCCCGCATCATATTCGGCCCCGGCATAGCCAGAATACTGGACCGTATCCTGATATTCCAGCGTATCGGCAAAGGCAAAGAGCGGGAAGGGGAAGCCATCTTGTTCGGCGCGGCTATCGGCGTAACGGCCCGAAACGATGAGTTTTAGCCGGTCACTGGCGGAGATAACTGCGCGTCCCTGAGCAAAGACTTGTTCATAGCCATCAGCTTCGGTGCCGCCATCAAAGGCAGAAAAGCCATCGCTTTTGTCCCAACCGCCACTGATAGAGATGTTGGCGGGGCCGATGTCTTTTAACAACGATGCGTTGACCGAACGGCTGTCAAAGCTGCCATATTCGGCGTTGAGCCATAGGCCGTAATTACCTTTACGGGTATCGACCGACAGCACGCCGCCGATTGCATCCGATCCCCAGATCAGGCTGTTTGCACCGCGCAGCAATTCGACTTTGCCGATGCCGCCAAGACCTAGGTTGGAGAAATCAAAGCCGCCAGCAGGCGCCGCCGGGTCGGAGATGCGGACGCCGTCGTGCAGCACGACGAGCTGTTCGGCCTCTGCGCCGCGCACGCGCACTGTGGCAAAGCCGCCCCGTGGGCCATTGCGCGCCACGGTGACGCCAGCGGAGCGTTCAAGCAGGCTGATGACGTCGCGTGCCTGTGACCGTTCGATATCATCAATGTCAAAAATGGTGATCGCTTGTGGTGCACTGGCAACTGGCTTGCGGATGCCCGTTGCGGTTACAGTGATTGCACCTTCGGCTGGTTGGCTGGTTTGGATGGGCTCATATTCATAAGCCTCATCCTCGGCAGCTTGGTCTTGCGCAGCAAGCGGCGCGGCGAAAAACGCGAGCGGCAGCAGAGCCGCATAGGGGTAAAATTTCATTATTCAGTCCTTCATATGACGTTGCACTCAAATGCCGTCACGCGAAGGAAAGCCCCGTAAAGGAGCTTCTTTCGTTCGCCCGTGTGTTCCCGCACGCGCAAAGGAT
>JAAFIB010000018.1 GCA_013297725.1 Sphingomonadales bacterium | reverse complement strand
CTTTGAAGCGCGCCTTAACAGCCCAATCGTGCTGCGCTCAACACCGCCTGTGCCGTTTTTGAAACTGGCGGCTTAAGCGCAATTCACTCCGATCGTCATCCTGAACTTGTTTCAGGATAACGAAATGGGGTGATTAAGCGATATAATTTGCGTTAGATAATCCCATGCACTCGCTACAACAACTGATCGCCGAAGAACTGGCCATTCCCGCGCTCCCCGCCGTGCAAGCCTTCGCCGCGCATATCGCGGGGCAATATCCGGCGGCTGCCCGTGCCGTGTTGTTTTACGGATCGTGCCTGCGCAGCGAACAACTCGAAGGGCAAATGCTCGATTTCTATCTGATCGTATCGGATTATGACGCGACCTATGATCGCAAATGGCTGGCCAAATGGAACCGCCGCCTGCCGCCGAATGTCTTTCCGGTGCAGCATGACGGCCTGTCCGCGAAAGTCGCGGTGCTTAGCGAAAAGGATTTCCACGATCTCAACCGCGCCGGGGCATCGGCTGTATCGGTATGGGCGCGGTTTGCGCAGCCTGCCCGGTTGGTATGGGCTGCCGATGACGATGCGCGCAAGGCCGCGGCACTGTCAATTTCTGGCGCTGCGCCGACTTTATTGAACGGTGCGCTGGCGCATATGGGGCATGAGGATGATGTGCTCGATCTTTGGGAACTGGGCTTTTCCCTAACTTACGGTGCCGAGCTGCGCGCCGAACGCAGCGACAGGCCAGCCTCGGTAGTCGAGTTCGACCCAGACCGTTACCGCGCGTTTGGCAAAGCTGCTTTGCTGCACACGCCAATCCCCAACGCAATGCGCGACGATGGCAAAGTCCATTTGCTCGCCGACCCCGAACGCCGGATTTTGCAGGAAAAGAAACGCTGGCCAGCCCTGCGGCGGCGCGGCAAAATGCTGACAGTGGCACGGCTAGGCAAAGCCGCGTTCACCTATGCAGGCGGGATCGACTACCTCGCGTGGAAGATAAACCGCCATGCCGGGACGAAGATCGAGATTAAGCCATGGCAGCGGAGGTGGCCATTGGTTGCGGCGTTAGCGCTGGTGCCGAGGTTGTTAGTTAAGGGTGCTGTGCGTTAGCCATTGCCGGTGAACCTTAAGTCAACTAGGCATTACGCCTGCGGAAACCAAGCATGGTGCGTCGGCAGCCAAATAAGGCTCTCCTCTATGAAATTCTCGATCCTATGCTTTCCCCCATTACTTCTGCTGGCCACGCCATCCTATGCGGACTCGCAAAAGGACTGGGATACCGCCAGCAACATAGGGGCGTTCAGCTTGGCGGCGATTTCGATCGGCATACCAGTTGTCGAAAATGACAAGAATGGAGCATTTCAGGCGGCTGGATCAATCACTGCCGCTCAACTGGTTAGCCAAGGTTTGAAATACAGCTTTCCTGAAGTGCGCCCTGATGGCAGTGATCGGAAGAGTTTCCCGTCAGCTCATACAGCAACTGCATTTGCAGCAGCGGCAAGCATCTATGAAAGGCAGGGGCCAAAGCTAGGCGTTCCGGCATTTATTGTAGCGGGACTGGTTGGCGTAGCTAGGGTGAAGGCTGATAAGCATTTTTGGTATGATGCCGTTGCAGGGGCGGGCATTGGCTTGACTGCCGGTTTGCTTATTACAAACAAGCTCGACCGCAACTTTGCCGTTGTTCCTTACGGCGACACAAAAAGCGGTGGAGTGTTCCTTGCCATGCGTTTTTAGAGGCTAGATTAAATAATCCCAATTGCCTTCCCGGCGCGTTCAAACCGGCCAAGAATATCCTGCACTTGCTCTGCAGTATGTTCCGCACATAGCGAGCAGCGCAGCAATGTCATCCCAGCGGGCGTTGCAGGCGGGCGCGCAAGGTTGACGTAGAGGCCTTCTTTCAACAGCGCCTCCCACATCATCGCACCGCGTTCCAGATCGGGCATGATGACTGCGATGATCGCGGATTGCGGCGTTTCGGTGCCAAGTTTGAAGCCCAGATCGCGCAGGCCTTTGTGCAATGTCTTGCTGTTTTCCCACAAATGCGCACGCTTGTTGCCGCCGTGCATCAGCTTGCGGATCGACACCGCGCTTGATGCCATCACGCTTGGCGGCAGAGCAGCGGTGAACACATAGGGGCGGCAGACGAGGCGCAGGATTTCAAACTTTGGATGGTTCGAAACACAAAATCCGCCGACGGTGCCGACCGACTTACTGAACGTGCCGATGATGAAATCGACATCGTCTAGGCAGCCTTGTTCTTCGGCAACACCGCGGCCATTTTCACCGATGAAGCCCATGCTGTGTGCTTCATCGACCAGCACCATCGCGCCTGCTTCTTTGGAAATGCGGATCATTTCCTTTAGTGGCGCGACATCACCCAGCATCGAATAGACGCCTTCAAGAATGACCAGCTTGCCAGCCTCTGGCGGCAGGCGCTTCAGGCGTTTTTCCAGCGCCTCGACATCATTGTGGCGGAATGCAACGATTTCGGCATCGCCCATTTTGCAGCCATCATAGATCGATGCATGGCTGTCGATATCTAGGATGATGTAATCGCCTTTGCCGGCGATGGTGCTGATAATGCCAAGGTTTGCCTGATATCCGGTTGAAAAGACCATTGCATGGTCCATGTCGTAAAATTCGCGCAAAGCCGCCTCGACATCGCGGTGCGGATGGAATGTGCCGTTAAGGACGCGGCTGCCGGTTGTGCCAGCGCCGAAATCGTCAAATGACTGCTTGCCCGCCGCGATGACATCATCGTCAAAAGTCATGCCCATATAGTTATAGGTGCCAAGCAGGATAGTTTCCTTGCCGTTGCAAATCGCCACGGTGGGCGACAGCACCTTTTCCATCACCAGCCCGAACGGATCGGTCAGTCCGGTGGACAGCAGCGAACGGCGCTGTTCAATAAGGGGATCAAATTTTGAAAAAAGGTCAGTCATAGTTTAATCCGTAAGCTTGATAACAGCATCAACCAGCTGGCCGACAGTTTCAATTTCGGCCTGCATGTTCATGGTGATGACGATGTCGAACGCATCCTCAACTTCGGCAACGAAATCCATAACCGTCAGGCTGTCCCATTCAAGATCACCTGCAAAAGTGGTCGCGTCAGATAGCGCCGCACCCTTTTTATTGAACGGCTCGATCAGGCTTTTTAGCTTATCGAACATTGCACTGCGGTCGGTCATGGGTAATCCTTCATCTTAACAATTTGGTCTGTGGCAGTCGATTGCGGCGGCAACAGGGCAATTTGTGGAATTATGCTACAGCCAACCTTGCGCTTTATACCATCGCGCCGTCGTTTTCAGGCCGTCGCGCGTTGGCGTTTGCGGGCTCCACAATGCAGCAGGCGGCACGGCACCTCTGTCAATCACCCAATCGGGATGGCTCATATAGCCAGCGCGGTCGGGCGTCAGCTTTGCCTTTTTCCCGCGAACCAGCCTGTCGGCCCAGGCGGCGGCGAACAGCAACGGGCGGGGTGCGGAAAATGTGTTGATCCGCTTACCCAGCGCCCAGCCGATGGCGCGGGCAAAGCCTTCATGTGTCCAGCCGCCGGGTTCGCCGTCATCAGCCTCAAATATCCGTGCTGTCGCGTCCTCGTGTGCAGGCAGCAACGCGACCAGCAACCGCGCCAGATCATCAACATAAATCCAGGAACTAAGCCCGATGGGGGGCAGCAAGCACAAGCCTTTATTGGCCATGCGAAACATCTCAAACACGTCTTTGTCGCCGGGGCCGTAAACGGCGGGCGGGCGGATGATGGTCCAATCAAGCAGGCTGGTGGCGACAAGCTTTTCCGCTTTGGCTTTGCTGGCACCATAAACCGACAATTGCGGTTCCCGCGCCGATAGTGACGACACATGGACAAAGCGTTGTATGCCGCAAGCTTTGGCGGCGGATAGCATATTGGCAGTGCCGGTGACGTTGCCTGTTTCAAAACCCGCGGTGTCGATGGCGTTCACTACGCCAGCAATGTGAAGCACAAAGTCTGCGCCATCGCACAGGGCGTTTAGGCTTTGGGGTTTATCCAGCGCACCGTTGATCCATGTGACGCCTGTACGCTTTGGCTGATCGCTGCGGGTCAGGGCGCGGACGTGCCAGCCAGCCTGTAACAACAGATCAAGCGTCGCGCCGCCGACAAAGCCGGTTGCTCCAGTTAGGGCGACGACCTTAGTGCCTCCGCTCACAGCATAACCATCTGGTCACGGTGGACGAGAACTTGGCGCGGCACTGCGCCCAATATCGCTTCAAGCTCAGCCGATTTTTTGCCGCAGATCATGGCAGCATCGCGGGCGTCATATTCGGATAGGCCGCGTGCTAGTGTCTCGCCATCGGCGGTCATGATATCAATCACATCGCCGCGCTTAAACTCACCCGCTACGCTCGATGCACCTGCAGGCAGCAAGCTCGCACCGCCTCGCAACGCCTTGGCCGCACCAGCATCGACGATGATTTGCCCTTTGACCGATAGCCGTCCGCCAATCCAGCCTTTACGCGCGTTGCCACCAGCGCGCGGCGCAAACCATGTGGAGGGCGCGCCTGCCTCTAATGCGGCCAATGGATGATCGCGAAGGCCCGATGCAATCGCGAGGCCAATCCCTGCGCGTGTCGCAATATCGGCGGCGTCCAGCTTTGATGCCATGCCGCCCGAACCCATGCCAGAGGATGAATTGCCCGACACCATGATGCGAATGCGGTTATCGATTTTTGCGACCTCCGTAACCAGCTGCGCGGCTGCGTCTTTCGGGTCGCGATCATACAGGCCGTCAACATCGGACAACAGCACCACGCCCTGCGCCCCCGCCGCCTGTGCAACCCGCGCCGCCAACCGGTCATTATCGCCAAAACGGATTTCCTCGGTCGCAACGCTGTCATTTTCGTTGATGACGGGAACTGCGCCTGCACCCAGCAAACGGTCCAAGGTCGCGGTGATATTCAAATAGCGGCGGCGATCCTCCAGATCATCAAGCGTCACTAGCATTTGTGCAGCCGTTAGGCCTTGCGCGCCCAATAGCTCCGCCCATAGGCCCGACAGCAAAATTTGCCCGACAGACGCAGATGCTTGCGCATCGGCAAGGCTAGCGCGACCGCCTTTTTCAAAGCCCAATCGTTTGGCACCCAGCGCAATTGCGCCAGAGCTGACGATGACAATTCGTTGCCCCGATCTATGCCGCGCCGCAATATCGGCCACCAGCGTTTCCAGCCATTGCCGCCTTACTGCGCCGTCAGGTTCTACCAGCAGCGAAGAACCGACCTTTACGATCAACAGGGGGCAGGTGGCAGAGGTTAGATGGGCGACCATGTGCCTTCCTCATTCACGCCGCTGGAGGATTCGATACTGCTCATCGCGGGCAGGGCTTCAAGCACGCGGTCAAGAACCTTGTCGATGCCTTGGCCCGTTGCGCCAGAGATGGAAATCACATCAAGCGCGCCAGCAGCCTGCAGCTGCTCGGCAATATCAGCCATGATTTCTTCATCCAGCAGATCGCCCTTATTCAGCGCCACAATCTGCGGCTTTTCCGATAAGCCGCCGCCATATTCGGCCAGCTCTTCGCAAACGATCTGCCACGCCTTAATCGGATCGTCGCCAGTGGCATCAATCAAATGGATCAATATGCGGCACCGTTCGATATGACCAAGGAACCGGTCGCCAACGCCAGCTCCATCGGCGGCACCTGCAATCAGGCCGGGGATATCAGCGACAACAAACTCGCGGCCTTTATGGCCAACCACGCCCAGCTGCGGGCGCAATGTCGTAAAGGCATAGGCGCCAACCTTTGCATTGGTGTTCGACACCGAATTGATAAAGGTCGATTTTCCAGCATTTGGCATGCCGACAAGGCCAGCATCGGCGAGCAGTTTCAGCCGCAGCCAAACATACATTTCAGTGCCTTCTTCGCCCGGTTGATGCTGGCGGGGGGCACGATTGGTGCTGGTTTTATAGCTTGCGTTGCCGCGTCCGCCCATGCCGCCTTTCAAGAATGTGACCCGTTGGCCGACCTGCGTTAGGTCAAGCATCAAGCTGCGTTCTTCATCATCGGCCAGAACCTGCGTGCCAACGGGAACTTTGATCACAAGGTCTTCGCCGCCCGCGCCGTAACGATCACGTCCTGCACCGCCCGTGCCGCGCTGAGCCTTAAAATGCTGAGCATAGCGAAAATCGATCAGGGTGTTCAGACCTGCGACTGCTTCAAAAATAATGTCACCGCCAACGCCGCCATTGCCGCCATCGGGACCACCATATTGAACATATTTTTCACGCCGAAAACTAACGGCCCCGGGGCCACCAGAGCCCGAACGCAGATAGATTTTCGCTTGATCTAGGAAATGCATGCGCAGCCCTTAGGGCAGCTTAGGCGATTTTACCATAGCGTCGACAAAAGCGTTATTGTGACAGTGTTATTGCGATGTTGGGAAAAGCTCTGCTGTGCCGGGGCCACCCAGGACTTGCCATAGTGTAAGCCTTGCCCGTTGCGCACGGCCTTTGGCGGCGACCGCCTGTTGCTGAGCCAGATAGGCTGTCCGGTCTGCATCAAGCACCGCAATCAGGCTCTCCAAACCAGCACGGTAGCGGCTAGCAGATACGCGGGCAACGTCAGCTTCGCGTTGCGCCTGCGCTGCTAGCAAGTCTGCTTCTTGGTCGGCGGCTGCCAGTCGTCCAAAGCCGCCTTCAGCTTCGCCGAGAGCTGTAAAGGTGGCTTTGCGCAGTTCTTCAAAGGCAATCTTGGTCTGTGCTTTGCCGCCATCAATTTCAGACTGGATGCGTCCGAAATCCAGCAACGGCCCAGCGATGCCAGCGCCCAACTGTCCGGTGATCGCATCGCTATCAAACAAACCGCCAAGCGAAAAAGCCAGCAAACCGAGCGCTGAGGATAAAGTGAAGCTAGGGAAACGCTGCGCAGCGATTGCAGCCAGATCCGCATCGCTTGCCGCAAGCCGTGCTGCCGCAGCCTGCACGTCAGGGCGCGACGCAATAATTGCGGAGGGCGCGCTGCTTGGTGCCGCATCGCCGCTCCATTGCGCATTGGAAAGATTAAGTTCAGCCATCACCGTATCGGCAGACGCACCGGTTAGCGCGACCATGCGGCTGACGACCTGCGTCTCATCGCCTTTCAATGGCGCCAGCTGCGCACGCAGCCCTTCAACCACCGCATCAGCGCGCATCGCATCCAGCCCGGGGTTCAGGCCCGCGCGTACCCGCGATTTGATCAGCCCTGCGCGTTGTTCGGCAGCCGCCACATTCGCCATGATCTGTGCCTGTTGCGCTGCAAGGCTTTGCCAATCGACCACAGCGGCGGCGACTTCGCTGGCCAGCGCAATGCGCACAGCCTCTGCATCAAAACCAGCGGCATCCAGCCGTTTTTGCGCCGCGCGCTGGCTAGCTTTCAGCCTTCCGAACAGGTCTAGATCCCAGCGTGCGCTTATCTCTCCGCCGATACTAAAACGGCTCGCATCTGCCCCGGCGCCTCCCGGGATGTTGCCAAATTGGTTGGGATTGCTGCGCTGTTCCTGCGCCGATGCGTTGAAATCAACCGCGGGCAGACGTTCTGCTTTGGCGCGCGCAGTGACGGCACGGGCAGCGTCAATCCGCGCCACAGCAATGGCAAGATCAGGCGCATTTGCCGCCCGCTTTATCAATGCCTGAAACGCCGGTGTCTCTGATGGCAAAAGCGCGCGGGCATTCAGATTTTCTGCCGACGCATCAACGGGTGCAAAGACGAAATTGTCAGGCATAACAATTTCGGCACGCGGGGGCATTTCGCCGATGCTGGCACAGCCTGCCAGCAATAACGCAGGCAAAGCCAATGCGAGTTTGCTGCGGATCATTGCTTTGTTTCCTTGGCGTTGCCCATTTCGACAAAGGCATCAACTTGTTGCCCAACGCGAAGACCAGTCTCGTCCAGCGGCACTGCGTAAATCAGCTGCATCACGCGCACATCCACACGTTCGCTAGCGCTATTGGTAAGCGATCGTTTCGGCACAATCTGCGGCTCGACCCGAACGAACGTGACCGGCACGCGCTTTGCAGCGTTGCCGCGCGGGCTGATAACGGCACCTGCGCCTGTAGTGATCCGCGCCGCTTCATTTTCATCAATATCGATGCGAACATATAATGGCTGTGTTTCGCCAATCTGCATATAGGGCGTTGCGTTGCTGCCGCTCTGGCCGCCTGCTGAAACAAACTCACCGGGCCGGATTTCAACATCCAGTATCTCGCCACTGATCGGGGCATAAACGATATGCCGGGACAGTTCAGTTGCCGCACTTGCCCTGCGAGCCTGTGCCGCCGTTAATTGCGCCCGTGCCGCAGATAGCCGGGCCCGGGCATCGGCAAGTGTCCCTTCTGCTGCAATCACTTCTGATCGAGATACCGCTCGGGCATCATCGACACTGCGATAAAGCGCCAGCTGCCGCCGCGCGGTGTTGATGTTGGTTTGCGCTTCGTTAATTCCTGCACGAGCCTCGGCCATTCCGGTTTCTGCTTCTTTGAGCGTGGCCCGCACCTGCCTGCTATCGACCGCAAAAAGCGGCGTGCCTTTGCCGACCCGCTGGCCGATTTGAACAAAGACCTCTGTGACTACACCTGACACATTGGTGCCGACTTCGGTTGTCTCGCTTGATGGCTCAATCACGCCGGAGCCCGCAACGCTCGCTTTGCCGCCATTGGCTGTCGATGCCTCTGGCGGTTTCTTTTCAGGTTTCTCCAAGCTGCGGTCCGGCTGGCTGGACAGCACCCAGAAAGCGGCAAGCAAGATTGCCCCGATGGCAAGAACAGGCAGGATTTTGCGTGAGAAACTGGGTAGCTGCATGGCTTAGTCCTTAATGCTCCATTGCGTCGCGGCCATCGCGGGTGATCCGCCCATCCTCCATTAAGAGGATGCGGTCCGCGAGGTCGAAAATACGATTGTCATGGGTAACGATAATGACGGATCGGTCTGGTGACAGGGCCACTTCACGCAGCAAATCCATGACCCGCCGCCCCGATTTTGCGTCGAGTGCTGCAGTTGGCTCATCGCAAACAATCAGCCGGGGTTCGTGCACCAGTGCGCGGGCAATGGCGACCCGCTGCTGCTGCCCGCCTGAAAGCTGGTTGGGCCGCTTCTCCGCTTGGCTGGTCATGTTCAGCTTCTCAAGGATCGCTCTGCTGCGCTCAAGCGCCTCATGACGCGCCATTCCTGCGGCAACCAATGGCACCGAGGCATTTTCGGCGGCAGTCAACGATGGTAGCAGATTGTATTGCTGAAAAATGAAGCCAATATTGGCCAGACGGAAACGCACCAGATCACTATCACTCAGCTGGTATATGTCAGTGCCAAAGACGGAAACTGTACCTTCGGTCGGGTAGAGAATACCGGCGATAATCGAAATCAGTGTCGTTTTGCCAGAACCCGATTCGCCGACCAGATAAGTCAGCTCGCCCGCCTTTATGTCAGTTTCGATGTTATGCAGCACGCGCAGCATCTGCCCGCCCGCTTCAAAATCGCGGCTGATATTTTGTACAGAGATTGCGGGAGCCTCGCTCATCTGAACACCGATGCCGGTTCAGTTTTAAGGACAGTGCGCAGTGCGAGCAGACCGGTAAGTGTCAGGATCACCACAGTAACAATCGCGGTCATGACCGGGATTTGCCACGGCGTATAGAAACCTTTGAAAAAGCCGCCACCGCTTGCAAAGCCATTTACGAAAGCGACCGCCCCCAAAACGCCGACCGCATAACCAACCAATCCGACAAGCCCGGCCTGAGCCGCGACCATCAGCCGGATTTTACCATTAGTAACGCCGATGGCCTTTAACGCGCCAAACTGTTTGATGTTATCGCGGATAAACAGGCTGAGCGTCAGCCCCACAATCGCGACCCCTACGATAAAGCCCAACGCCACAGTAATACCGAAATTCACCGGGATACCAGTGTTCTCAATAATGAAATTGCGACCGTCGGCGGCAAACTCGTCGCGTGTCCGCACTTTTAGGCCGGTTTGCGCTGTGATCCTGTCTGCAATAACCCTTGCACTCTCACCATCTGCGGCGCGAGCGACCACAAAGCTTAGCCGGTTGCGGGTGCCCGGCACATAGCTTAACGCGCTGGAATAGCGGGTGTAGAGGATTACCTGACTGGTGAAGGTTGGTGTCGTATCAACAATGCCGCGGATAACTGCACGCCGGTCATTAATCTCAAGCATCCGGCCGATTGGATTAACGCCTGCCGGGAACAGTCTCTCAGCCCCGACATCATCAACAAATACTGTGTCGGGTTCATATAGTGCGGATTTGTCGCCGCTAACCATCCTGCGCGGCAGTCCGATCAGAGTGCTGTCATCCACACCAATAACGCTAACTCCTTCCAGATCACCTTCTGGTGTCCGGATTGTCGCACCGGATTGCAAATAGGGCGCAGCCCATTCAACGCCCTTTACGCCGCGCACCTTATCAAGCGCAGTTGACGGCATGGGGTAAACTACATCTGTGGTGCGCGAGGCGGGGTCCATCACCCACAAATCAACAGTGCCGACATTGTAAACCGCAGATGCCCCGCGCTGGATCAGGTTCACAAAGATCGTCATCTGCTGCGTAATCAGCAGCGTGGAGAACGCGATGCCAAAGATCAGCCCGATGAATTTCTGCCGGTCGCCGGTCAGCATTCTAAGCGCAATCCAGGTCATTTTCGCTTACTCGCCTTTCCGGTTACAAACCTTGCCCAACCGTCGAATCTATGAGATAATGAACGCAGGCGTATAATTGAACGCAATCGTTCATAATGTAAAGTGGGAATGGGGTGGATACAGGAAAAAAGCCAAGGCACCGTCCCGTCGACCTCGTCAAACGCGAGGCGATATTGGATGCTGCGCGTGACGAATTTTTTACACACGGCTTTGCTGCGGCATCGATTGAAACCATTGCCGCCGTCAGCGGCGTATCAAAGGTGACGATCTACAATCGCTTCAAAACCAAAGAGACATTGTTCGCAGCAGTGGTTGAGCGTCAATGCACGATGATGAGTGCTGTTTTTGTGGCACCCGATGCACCCGGCACAGATTTGCGGCAGCAGCTGATCGCCTTTGGTGAAACAATGGTCGACTTCCTGACCCAGCCGCATGTCATGCGTTTTGAACGGCGGATTGGCGCAGAGGCAGAACTGCGGCCAGAGGTTGGCGAGCTGTTTCTGAACGCGGGGCCAAGGCGCCTGCGCCGTGAGTTAACCGCGCTGTTGGAAAGTGCGGTATCAAAAGGCACAATCCGCCCATGTGATTGCGAGATGGCCGCTGGCCATCTTTACGGTCTGATCTGCGGCTTTGATATGTTCTTTGCCCGTTTTTCAGAAAATGGCCCGGACCCGCATCAGCTGCAACAGCAAGTGCCCGATGCTGTTGATCGGTTTCTGGATGCGTATGGGGATTAGGAATTTTACCAGCCGAAGCTCCCATAGGGAGCGAAGGCTGGTGGAGCCTAGGGGAGTCGAACCCCTGACCTCTTCGCTGCCAGCGAAGCGCTCTACCAGCTGAGCTAAGGCCCCATCTGCCGCACAACGGAGCGGCTATGGTGATATGAAGGCGCGCCTTTACAGGCAACGCGCGCCGTTATGCAAGCGCGAATTTTTTTGCAGCGTATTGTCCGGATTGTTGCTCCCATACTCGATCGTCGGATGCCGCAGCGAGGCAAAGCTACGGAGTGCAAAACACTACGTAAAAATTCTCCCGCTATTCTTGCGTTATCGCAAAAGGGCACCTGTAAAATTTTGTATTACGAAATGGCCCGCAAGGTGTGGGCAGTCCAATCTCTAGGACCCAGTTAAACAGGGGCCGATCGGAGATTATCTTACTAACTGGAGACGACCCATGAAAATGAAAATTGCACTCTCTGCTTCGGCATTGGTTCTTGCATGCGGCTTGGCACTGCCTGCTGCTGCACAAGTTGCGTCGACAACAACCGGCGGTCCAGCCACAGCGGCTGGTGTTGGCAACACTGCGTCTACGACAACAACATCGACCGACATTGGCGTTAGCGACATTTTGAACAATAAGTCGATCAACACCGACAATTCGGACAATTCGGATAACTCCGATAACTCGGATAATTCCAACAACTCAACAAATGGCTCGAACAACACGGATCTCGCATTCGCATTGGGCTCATTCAATTCGGATAGCTCGAACAACTCGGTCAATAACTCCAACAACGGTAATGACAGCTCGGCTGTCGTTGCGACCCAGACGTTGTTGGCGATTAATGCCAATGCAGCGCCACTGAATTTCCAAAGCGGTCTTGCGCTTAGCGATTACAGCAGCGGCAATAACTCTGTGAACGGCAACGCATTTGCAGCCTATTCCGGCATCCTGAACCAGGGCTGGAACACAGGCATCAATGCCAATGCACAAGCTGCAACCAACATTGCGGCTCGCGGTACAGTTACCTTCTCACAATAAGGTAGCTTGAAAATGATGGCCGGATTTCCCTCCCCGTACCCCCCAGACCTCAGGAAATCCGGTCATCATTTCATTTCAGTGCAAACAGGAGTTCGATCAATGTTCAGGACAAAGTTATTCGTCCCTGTGACGATCCCAATGGCTATCATAGCCGCTATATCCCTTCCCACGGCTGCTTTCGCTCAGGATGCTGAAGGCTCCGCAAATCCAGTAATAGTGATCGAGCCAACCGATACGGCAGCGGATGCTGCATCAACCGAACAGCCTTTAGTGGCCGATGTGATTGATGCACCCGCCATGGTCATTGCAGCTGATCCCAATGTTATTGCCGATTCAGATCTGCTGCAGATGCGCGGCGGTCAAGCCATTGTTGTTGGCAATCAGACGCTGACAGCAATCAGCAACGGCAACGCCTTTACTGGCAATTATACCGCTGGCAGCATCGCGCTTGCCGACAATACGCTTTCTAACTTCAATGGCCTTGGTAACTTGGTGATCAACACCGGGGCGCAGAATAACCTGCAATCAGCCATGAATGTTACGATCAATTTCGCGCAATAACCAATTCCGGCTCAATGCATTAACTGCACAAGGCCTGGCACAAGGATTGCCCAGATGAAATTTGCACAAGCCGACACCGGGTCGCAATGGAAGCGTTGGCTTAGCCTGCGGCGCATAATAACGCCGCCTTTTTGCATGGCCATTCTGCTAGCGCCAGCTGTCGCGCAGGCCGAGGTTCATCTCGGACCAGAAGCAACCGGGGCCAATTATTCCGTTAAAATCATGTCTTGGGTCGATATCCCCTTTCGCTCAGTCGTGCGTCAGAGATATGATTTTAGCTGCGGATCCGCCGCGCTCGCAACGCTGCTGACCTATCATTATCGCCGCCCTACATCTGAACAACAGACGTTCGCTGCAATGTGGAAATCGGGTGATCAGGCGATCATCATGAAATCCGGTTTTTCGATGTTCGACATGAAAAACTATCTGCATTCCATAGGCATCCATGCCGAGGGATATAAAATGACGGTGGACGATCTGGCCAAATGGAAACGGCCCGCAATCGTGCTACTGGACCTAAATGGTTTCAAGCATTTCGTTGTTGTAAAGGGCGTCCACGAAGGGACCGTCCTTGTTGGCGATTCCATTCTAGGGCTAACCAAATACAACAAAGCCGATTTTGCCAAAATGTGGAACGGTATTGGCCTTGCCATTGTCGAAAACAGAACGGCGCCGGCACCGCGCTATAATCTGGTCGTAGACTGGGCACCCTGGTCCGTCGCACCGGTTGACGCAAATAGCCAGACGCTAACCATTGGCGACATTACCAGCCATCTTCCCCCAACATATCAGCTGACGCCGCAACTCACGATACCGGTGCGCGTCGGCACAGTCGGCGAGTAAAGACCATGAAACGAGATTTTGCATTTCCCCTGATTGCAACCACCGTTGCGGTTATCGTGGCACCAAGCGCCGCGAAAGCGAATGACGGTTTTGACGCTGTAGCCCCCGCTGCAGCATTGCAGGATCTACCGCGCATCGTTTCTGACGCTGAACTGTCGGAACAACGTGGCCGCTTTGTTGTCGCTGGGATGAACATTCAACTTGGCGCGCAAATGCGAACCTATCTGAACGGTCAATTGGTGCTGCAAACATCAGTCAACTGGGGCGAGGGCGGTGCTACCACTAGCCAGATCGTCTCTGGCATATTGTCGCAATCCAGTATGGATGCTTTGCGTGCAGGCTTTACCACTGGCGGTGCTGTAGCCATACGGATGGGACAAAATCCGGTGTTTGTCGCAAACGAAGGACAGACCGCGATTATTCAGCGGACCGATGGTGGTATCCAAAATGTTCTGATTAACAACGCCAGCAACATGACTTTGACTCAAGAGACTGATGTTACGCTTGGTTTGACCGGCTATCAGAACTTTAGCAGCGAAATCATCAACAGCCGGATTGCCAGCGCATTATCATCGGCTCTGTCGGCCGCGACCGCAGCCGCCGCCCGCTAAATCAGCGCATATTGTTGATAGCGTCAAACGCGCTTCACCTCTTCAATTGGGAATACGGCGCCTGCTACACGCACGCGCTAGGCCGCAATAGTGCTCATTAAGAATCTGTCAGAACCGCAGCGGCAGGCGCAGTGTCATCGATACATCTGGTGCATCCGATGTCATCCCAAATTCAAACGCCATGTTGACCGAAGTCCGGTCGCTTGTGCGGAACGATGCACCGATCGCCAATGAACCAACCTGCAGAGCGGTTGAGCGCTGTGTGGTTGCGTTAATCTGTGTCTTTGTCGGGAAGATATAGCTGTGATTATATCCCAATGAGAACGAAAAGCGGGAATTCAGGGCAAAGCCAAAACCCATATTGCCCGAAATCGCATCACCTGGATCAACCCGGCCAATCAATGCACCACCGACCGTTTTATTTACCGTAGCCGGAATGTGATAAAGATAGCTGGTGCCGCCATAAATGACTACGGGGTCGGACGGGATCAGAAAGCTTACGCCGCCCTGCACGCCCCAAAAACCGGATCCTGTGGTCAGCCCGGTGGCAACACCAAAATCGTCATAGTCAATGTCAAACGGTCCTCTGCCGGTATTAGATTTGACGCGCAGGTTGCCCACGAAAATCGCGTGATCGGTCGCTTTGGCGTCATTAAACTGATATCTCAGCGAAACCTCGGCATCGCCTATATAATGGTCCGTTAGTGAAATCTGGCGGACAATCCCCTCATCACGTTGTTGGACAACCTGAATACGATCGTGCCGTGCAAGGACGGGCATACGTGCCTCTATCTCTAACCTGTTGGTCACGCCGTGGCGCAATGCGACAGTGCCGACCATCGTATCGCGATCAGCATCCGATGCCTCGATCAGGCCGACTTGCAATCCGGGGATCAGTTCAAAGCCCCGGAACACCAGCCGATTTTTTGAAGTGCGTGTATATTCAAACGAGGATTCAAGGACAGTCTGTCCTTTCGGCGTCAACACGCCTTGGCCTTCTGGCAGAGCTGTCAGAGTGTCGGTGATTGTCTCGTCTGGCGGCGGCGGCGCTTCACCAACCGTTTGCATTGGTGGAGCAGGGGCGGTTTCCCGCGCTACACTGTCTTGGCCAAAACCAGTTGCCCGCATAAGCGAAAGGCTGGTGTCGGCGGTGCTTTGCCCCATCAGCTGGTCTATCGACGCCTGTTGGCGCGCGATGATTGCATTTTGCTCTGCAATCAATGCGCGCTGCGCCTTTAATTCGGCAACAAGCGCAGCCAATTGATCGGCCACGTCAGTTTCTGCTGTCGGTGGCGCAACGGCCACCGGCTTGTCATCAGCGTTTTCAGCGTCAGCAAATTTCACATAGTCGGTTTTGACAAGAGCTGCTTTGACGGCATCTCCGCTTGCCGCAATTGGCAAGATGCTGGCGGCTTCAGCCTGTGATGGGATGGCCAGTGCCGTAAAGCCCGCTGCGCAACCAAGCGTGCCTAGCACGCTGCGTTCGATAGAGTTATGCGTCATGATCAGTTCCCGAATTGTGCTACAAAATCGCTGCTGTTCGTCTTCGCCTGATACGGCCGTTGTTCAGCAAGCGAGGGTGCCTGCTCTTCACCACGGGCTAGGCTTGACAGCCCGGCATGGTCCTCGATGAAAATGGATTGCGGGCCATCAAGACGGATCAGTTTGCGCCTGACAAATTCGGATAAGGTCCGGCTGACAGTGTGGATTGTAAGCCCCAAGTGATCGGCAATATCGGACCGGGACATAGGCAAGGCGAACGCTTTGTTCGGGATAAAACGTTTCGCCGTAGCGAGCAAAAATGCCGCCAGCCGTTCTGATGCAGTCCTGCGTCCAAGCAGGAAGATACAGGCCTGTGCGTTGTTCAGTGCGCTCTGATACGCAACATGGACCGATGGATCCTTTTGGGCCTCGTCGTGATGCTCTCTACGTTGTGGATTACGGCGCAGCGTGACTGCGGTAACGGCCTCGGCAGAGGAGGCGTAATGGCCTGTTTCAATACCGAATACGTCGCCTGAATAGAAAAAACCCGTCAGTTGCCGGTGGCCGTCGCTGTAAAGGTAACAGGTGCGTACAGTTCCGGACAGAACTTCAAACCAGTCAGTTGCCGGGTCGCCCTGCGCGTAAACAATTTCGCCTTTGCGAAACTTCAAAATCGGACATAGGTCCGCTTGGATGCGGGGTTCAGTGTGGCCGCGTAGCCTGAGCATTTTACTCTCCCTTTGGTCGGCGCGGCCCGAGTCTCTTATTATTATGGTGCTAAGCTATGCCTCTGATCCTTTGCTGACCATTGGGAGGAATCCGTGGGGCTTTCCGCATGGGCATTCCCGTGGGGTATTTTACTAAGGCGTTTTGCTGAGGGTATTTTACAATTAGGTATATCTTAGTATATATGCTAATTCAAAGAAGATGATCGAAACGGTTTCGAGTCGGAATATAGGCTTTGTATCCGGATCATCTGAGGGGCGTCTGAGAGTTTTTAGTTTAAGATAGTTTTACAAAAAACAAATAAAAGATACGCTCAAGCATCTAAATTTTCTTAATTTTTTCCGGGTTGCAAACGGTAATGTTGTTTCGAGTCTTATAGACTTTCGAGGGAGTAAAAACTGTGTTGCATTTGGACCCTGCCAGTGGTGTGCCGCTGTTAACAGCGCGTGAGCATCAGGTGTTAGAACTTGTAGCTCTTGGCCTATCGGCCAAAGAAGTTGCCCAAGAGATTGATATCGCGCCTCGTACGGTAGAGCGGCATATCGAAAACGTGCGGTTAAAGATCCGTGCCCGCAACAGAACCCATATGGTAACGCTGGCGATGGAGCTTGGCCTGTTGCAGTTGGAGACTGAGTTAAGCAGTCCAGGTGTCCACAGTGCAGAACAGGGGCAGTTGCGATTTAACAAATAAAAACATGTGCGCGCCTTCACTAAAAAGCGCGCACATATAAAAGTGCAGATTTCGACGGCATTATGCCGAGGAATTACTGATCGTCGTTGCCGTCGCCTTCGGTGCCTGCAACGCCCAGATCCTCATCACCGCCAAGGTCAACGTCGTTGTCAGGCGATACATCGCCATCCACTGCGTCAACATCGATATCCAGATCGTCGTCCGCCAGATCAGCGTCGTCTTTCTTCTTCTCGGCTTCCTCAAACGGCAGTGGCTGCTTTGATTTCAGCACAGGTTCGGGTGTCCACTGGTTGCCGCACTCAACGCACTCAACCGGGTCTTCCTTAGTCAGATCGTAGAATCGCGTGCCGCATTTCGGGCAAGTGCGCTTCGTTCCCCATTCAGCCTTCACCATGGTGGGCCTCTTATCCTTTCAAATATTTCGCAAATCAGCGCCTGCTAAGCATGTCGCCATTAATTCGCGTGGCCCCTGCCATAACCGCAAGCTTCTGTCAAAACAAAGTCTGAAAGTCCGGCGTTAGCAGTCGCCAATCCGCGTCATAGTCCGCCTTGCTTCGACCGTCGCGGTATCACCCATTCCGGTTTGCTGATCTTGAACGGACACATGAAAGGACATGTTATAGACGATGTTATCAGCATTTAAGGTCGCTTCTCCGCGTAAAGCCATCCGGCTATCGATGCCGGCATTTTTTACTGCTTTGCAAGCACCCTTTGCTGTTGCTCGATTTCCGCTAAAATCTACAGCTTCGATTACGCATTCCGAAGGGTTGCTTCTATCAAGCTCGGCTTGAAACTCTTCTTTGTTTCGGAAATATGGCTCACCGCAAAATTCTTTGGTTTCCATTTTGGCCTTGATGTCATCAATTCCGGGAAACTCTGCGCTATCAACCGCCATGCCGCCGCGTTTGACCGACATCAGCTTGCCTTCATCGCGCCATTTGCCAGCTAGAGGAATATTCTCTGCGTTGTCGGTTGGTGCGCCGCAAGCCGCAAGCGCGCTGAGCGACATGAGTGCCACGTATCTAAATTTCCTCATTCAACTTCCCCCCGATGATTTCAAAACAAATTTGGCCAATAAGTCCTAAGATAATGTCAAGGTGCAGACAAAAGCCCTTTACTTTCCACGATATTCGCAGCCAAAGCCCATGATATGAGCCATGCTGCGCCCCAACCCAGAACCTTTGCCCCAACCGGCCCGTTGCGCGGAACTGTCCGCGTCCCCGGCGACAAGTCGATTTCGCACCGTTCCTTGATGCTCTCTGCGCTTGCCATCGGGGAAAGCCGGATCACGGGATTGTTAGAAGGTGAGGATGTGCTGTCCACCGCCGCCGCTATGCGGGCGATGGGGGCGCAGATTGAGCAGACGGGTGATGGCACATGCATTGTGCACGGCGTTGGCGTTGGCGGATTGCTGCAACCCGATGCCGCGCTGGATATGGGGAATAGCGGCACGTCGACACGGCTGTTGATGGGCCTTGTCGCTAGCCATGCGATCACCGCGACGTTTATCGGCGATGCTTCGCTGTCAAAACGGCCGATGGGGCGGGTGATTGATCCTTTGAGCCTCACCGGTGCTGAGTTTACCGCGTCTCCCGGAGGGCGTTTGCCGTTGATGGTGCGCGGTATTTGTCCTGCCGTGCCGATCCGCTACCGGTTGCCTGTCGCCAGTGCACAGGTGAAATCGGCGGTGTTGCTCGCAGGCCTGAACACACCGGGCATTACCGAAGTGATCGAGCCGGTGCCAACCCGCGACCATAGCGAACGGATGCTGGCAGGCTTTGGAGCAGAACTGACCGTCGAGGTCGATGCCGATGGCGTGCGTCATATCCGCCTGGTCGGAGAGGCCGAGTTAAAGCCGCAACAGATCGAAGTCCCCGGTGATCCTTCCTCCGCCGCCTTCCCGATTGTCGCGGCGCTGATTACGCCGGGCAGCGAAGTCACTGTTACTCATGTCGGCATGAACCCGACGCGCACCGGTATCTATAAAATGCTGGAGGCGATGGGTGCTGATTTGACGTACTCCAACGAACGCATGGTCGGCGGTGAACCGGTGGCAGACATCACCGCGCGGCATTCGGTGCTGACCGGCATCGAAGTGCCCCCCGATGTTGCGCCCAGCATGATCGACGAATTTCCCGTGTTCTTTATCGCCGCCAGTATGGCGCAGGGGCGGACGATTACCAGCGGTCTCGATGAACTGCGCGTAAAGGAAAGCGACCGGCTGGCGCTGATGGCGGCGGGGCTGATGGCGATTGGCGCACAGGTTGAGGAGCGAGAGGACGGCTTGGTCATCGACGGCAGCGGCGGTGAACCGCTGGAAGGCGGGGCGACTGTTGCCAGCGCGCTCGATCACCGCATTGCGATGAGTTTTGCGGTAGCCGGACAGCATTGTTATCGCGGTGTGACGGTGGATGATATCTCACCGATTGCGACCAGCTTTCCGACCTTTGAAGCGATGCTTAGAGAACTGGCGGCTGGATAATGAAAGCCAATTTGCAGAATTCACAGCACTATAACTGGGGCGACGGTTGCGATGGCTGGGTGCTTTTGCCCAATGCTGATATGACCGCCATTCAAGAACGCATGCCGCCCGGAACATCGGAGGTGCGCCATCATCACGAACGCTCAAGGCAATTTTTCTATGTGCTAACCGGCGAATTGACGATGGAAATTGACGGCGAGACATATTCCCTTGCAGTTGGCGACAGTATCGAAATCCCGCCAACGAAACGGCATCGTGCGCAAAACGTTACTAATTCCGATGTCAGCTTTCTGGTTGTGTCCAGCCCCACGACATATGGCGACCGGGTTGATGAGCTATGATCATTGCCGTTGATGGCCCCACCGCCTCTGGCAAAGGCACGATATCCAAGGCACTCGCCGCGCATTACGGCCTACCGTTTCTGGACACGGGCTTGCTCTACCGCGCGGTCGGACAGCAGTTGGCGTTGAACGGGGGCAATGCCGATGTTGCGGCAGATGCGCTCGCTGTATGTGCTTTTCCTGACGCTCTGCTCGATGATCCTGTGTTGCGCAATGAAGAGGTTGGCGGACTTGCCAGTCGTGTGTCAGTGCATCCGGCGGTGCGCGCCGCGCTGAACCAGCGGCAGGTGGATTTTGCCAATCAAGCCGGCGGCGCTGTGCTTGATGGCCGCGATATCGGTACGGTCATCGCCCCCCACGCCGACGTGAAGCTGTTCGTTACTGCCTCTGCCGAGGTGCGGGCGCATCGGCGCTATGAAGAGATGCTGTCGCGCGGGCTGGATGTCGATTTTGACAATATCCTTGCCGATATCCGGCTGCGGGACGAGCGTGATGCGGGACGGGCCGAAGCGCCGCTAAAAGCCGCAGAAAACGCCATCTTGCTAGATACCGGCGATTTGACTATAGGCGCAGCCGTTCAAAGAGCGATTGAGCTGGTGGACACACGAAGAGAGAATCGGTCATAATAACAGGCCGGCCGCATTAAACCGCAATTTGGGGGCATTTGGCGAAGCACCATCAGGGGCTTTGTCTGCATGCTCGATTGCGTTGTGCGCGGTATCGATTTTAGTGTGAACTTGCCCAGTATTCCGCCGTTTTTTGGACACCGCTTGAACATGGGGTTCAGGGGGTATTTCTGGTCAAAGACCATCGGAACCAACCGATTGGCCGGACAAAATGTGAAGTAAGGACACTCTAACCTATGGCAAGTTCGCCAACTCCAACCCGCAACGATTTTGAAGCGTTGCTCAACGAATCACTTGGTGGTGCAGAAGGTGGCTTTGAAGGCCGCGTCGTAAAAGGCACCGTAACCGCAATCGACAATGATCATGCAATGATCGACGTGGGTTTGAAATCCGAAGGCCGCGTTGCGCTTCGTGAATTCTCCATGCCCGGTCAGCCATCGACACTCGCTGTTGGCGATGAAGTCGAAGTTTATGTCGACCGCGTAGAAAATATGAACGGTGAATCGGTTCTGTCGCGCGATCGCGCACGCCGTGAAGCTGCTTGGGACACACTCGAAGGCGAATTCGCCGCTGAAAAACGCGTGGAAGGCGTTATCTTTGGCCGCGTCAAAGGTGGCTTCACGGTTGACCTCGGCGGCGCAGTTGCGTTTTTGCCCGGTTCGCAGGTTGATGTCCGCCCCGTGCGCGACGTTGCGCCTTTGATGGATATCGCACAGCCTTTCGTCATCCTGAAAATGGACCGTCGCCGCGGCAACATCGTTGTTTCGCGTCGTGCGATCCTTGAAGAAACCCGTGCTGAACAGCGTTCGGGCCTGATCATGAATTTGGTCGAAGGCCAGATCATCGACGGCGTGGTTAAGAACATCACCGATTACGGTGCGTTCGTTGATCTGGGCGGGATCGATGGCCTGCTGCACGTCACCGACATCAGCTATAAGCGCATCAATCACCCAAGCGAAATCATCAACATTGGTGATACCGTTAAGGTGCAGATCGTCCGTATCAATAAGGACACACAGCGCATCTCGCTTGGCATGAAGCAGCTGGAAAACGATCCTTGGGATGCAGCGGTTGCCAAATATCCAGTTGGCGCAAAGCTGACCGGTGCTGTCACCAACATCACCGAATATGGCGCGTTCATCGAACTCGAAGCCGGCATCGAAGGCCTTGTCCATGTATCGGAAATGAGCTGGACCAAAAAGAACGTCCATCCTGGAAAGATCGTTTCGACTTCGCAAGAAGTCGATGTCATCGTTCTGGACGTCGATCTGGAAAAGCGCCGCATTTCGCTTGGTCTGAAACAAGTTCAGAACAACCCATGGGAAAGCTTTGCAGAAAAGTTCCCAGTCGGCTCGCAAGTCGAAGGCGAAGTCAAGAATGCGACAGAATTTGGTCTGTTCATCGGCCTCGATGGCGATGTCGACGGCATGGTTCACATGTCGGATATCGCATGGGGCATCACGGGCGAAGAAGCACTTCACCTGCACCGCAAGGGTGAAACAGTTAAAGCCATCGTCCTTGATATCGACGCAGAGAAAGAGCGTATTTCGCTTGGCATCAAGCAGCTTGAAAAAGGCGCACCTGCAGCAGGAGGCAGCGCAAGCGCAGCTTCGGCAGGCGGCCTGAAAAAGGGTGCGACTGTCACCGTCACTGTTCTTGAAGTCCGCGATGGCGGCCTTGAAGTGCAAGCAGGCGATGATGGCGCAACCGGCTTTATCAAGCGCGCCGACCTTGGCCGTGATCGTGACGAACAGCGTCCCGATCGTTTCCAAGTTGGTCAGAAATTCGACGCGTTGGTCGCAGGATTTGACCGTTCGAAAAAGCCAAACTTCTCGATCAAAGCGTTGCAGCTTGCCGAGGAAAAACAGGCTGTCGAGCAATATGGTTCGTCCGATTCAGGCGCATCGCTTGGCGATATTCTTGGCGAAGCCCTAAAGGGTGCCAAGAAGTAAGACTGTTGCAATGGATTGCACCCTTGGGGGTGCGTGAAAATTGGGGGTGTGCCAGCGCGGCACGCCCCTTTTTTCTGCGCCAAGGATTTTACATTTCGCTATATTTACGTTGTAAGGCTATTGAAACTCTGTCATTATCTAATCTAGCGGGGGCTAAATAGCCGAGTCTGTTTGACGGCTAATCGACATTTGGAGGCACGTTGCTATGATCCGATCGGAACTGGTCAAAAAACTGGAAGCCGAAAATCCGGGGCTTACCCCGGATGAGGTTGAGCGCATCGTTGATTTGTTCTTTAACCAGATCATTCAGCGCCTTTCCGATGGTGGCCGTGTTGAACTGCGCGGCTTTGGGGCTTTTTCAACCCGTGAACGTAAACCCCGCAAGGGCCGCAATCCGCGCACCGGCGAGGCGGTTGATGTTCCCGCCAAAAGCGTGCCGTATTTCAAACCGGGCAAAGAAGTTCGCGAGCGTTTGAACAAGTAAGCTGCTTGGGTTCTACCCAAACTTTGCATTACAATTTGACCTGAGCAACAATGCGCGGCATTGGAGCGTCGCTGTGCGGACGTGGCGAAATGGTAGACGCAACAGACTTAAAATCTGTCATCCTTTGGATATGCGGGTTCAAGTCCCGCCGTCCGCACCAAAACTTCTAAATCCCCAAGGTTGCTAGGCAGCAACCTTCCCCCTAAACACTCGGCATGCGTCTGCTTTCGTCCCTGCTGCTTTTCATGCTTTGTGCGTGTAGCGGTAATGCGCAACCAGACGCGATTGCCGGCAAAGATACGCTGATACGGCTTGCAGATTCGGATGCGCGCGGACTTGATCCGCAAATGGTGTCTGACCTTGCCTCGATCCGTATTGCGGCGGACATGTTTGAAGGGCTGACGCGTTTTAATGCCGATGGTAAAGCCGAGGCAGGACTTGCGGCCGATTGGGTTATCAGCGCCGATGGTAAAACATGGAGCTTTCGTCTGCGTGACGGCCTTAAATTTTCCGATGGGACCGCATTAACAGCGCAGGTTTTTCCCGCTGCATTTGCGCGGATCAACGACAAAGACAGTGGATCGCCGCATGGTGGGCTGTTCAGTGTGATCGATAGTGTTACGGCGCCCGATGCGCAGTCTGTGATCATCAAACTTAAAAATCCGTTTCCCGAATTGCCTGCGCTGCTTGCACACCCGGCAATGGCGGCGCTGCCGTTTCACCGGATAACAAAGCTGGGCGAGAAATGGACCGCCGATCGGCCTTTGGTCACAAGCGGGGCGTACCGGCTGATCGATTGGAAATTGAACCAGCAATTGCGGCTTGAAGCTAATCCCGGCTGGCACAATGGCCGTCCGGTGACGGCCAAGCTGATCTGGCGACCCATGGACAATATGAATTCATCAATGCGGCTGCTGCTGGCGGGCGGTGCCCATATCGGCAGCGATTATCCGCCCGCGCGGCACCATTGGCTAAAGGCAGAATATCCCGATCTGGTGCATAGCTATCCGTATCTCGGCACATATTATTTCGCATTTAACACGCGCAAGCCGCCGTTCGATGATGCGCGGGTACGCCGGGCGCTCTCGATGGCGATTGATCGCGATTGGCTGGCCCGGAAAATGGTTGATGCGGGGAACGAACCTGCATGGGGTTTGCTGCCAAAGTCGCTGGGTTCAGGTGCGATCTATAAGCCTGATTGGGCTGATTGGCCGCAGGCAAAGCGTTTGGCAGCGGCGCGGCGGTTGTTGTCAGAGGCAGGCTATGATCCAAAACGCCCGTTAAGCTTTGAAATCCGTTTCAACAGCTCGACCGAACATCGCCGCGCGGCTGTGGCGATGGCGACGATGTGGCGCGAGCTGGGCGTTGAGGCAAAACTGCTGAACAGCGAAGCATCGCTTCATTTCGACAGCCTGAAACGTGCCGATTTCCAATTTGCGCGTTCGGGATGGATTGCCGATTTGCCCGCACCGGAAAATTTCTTGTCAGTGCATCGCAGCGATACGGGCATCCAAAACTATTCGGGCTATGCCAATCCGGCTTATGATGCTGCATTGGATGCGGCATTGGCCGAACCTAACCCTGCAGCCCGCGTGGCATTGATGCGCAAAGCAGAGGCGATATTGATGGCGGACATGCCGATCATCCCGCTTTATTATTACAGCTCACGTGCATTGGTCCGTCCCAATGTTACGGGTTGGCGCGATAATGATGCGCATACCCATCCCAGCCGGACTTTGGGGTTAAAGCCATCATGAAGGGGCGGCTGGCCATAATTGGCATGTGCGCAGCGATGCTGTCGGCATGCGGCGTTCGCATCGATAACGACCGGCTGCGTGTTGATGTTGTGGAAAACCAGCCAAAGGCCATGGCAGTCGGCGCATTGCCCCTGTCGCATGCCTCAGCCTATCTCCGCATGGCGACTGCGCGCGGGCTTGTCGGGTTTGACGATGAAGGCCGCGTTGTCCCAGCCTTAGCTGCGCGCTGGATCACCACCGAAGACGGGCTTAGCTATATCTTCCGTCTAGAAAAAACACGGTGGAATGATGGCAGGGACATTACCTCTGACGAGGTTGCAGCCGCACTTTCGCGGCGCTTGATCGATCTACGTAACAGCCGGATTGCCAGCGAGCTGGCGGTGATCGACCGGATCGTCCCGATGACCGGCAAAGTCGTTGAAATCCGCCTTAAGGCACCCATGCCAAATTTGCTTGAGCTGCTTGCTCAGCCGGAATTGGGGTTGTTGCGGAAAAACGTTGGTTCTGGCCCGATGATTGCGCGTAAGGGGGCGGGCGTTATGCAGCTGTCGCACCGTGCGGTAGACCCAGAGCGCGGCGTTGCGTTGGAGGATGCGCGGGTCGCCTTGGCTGCCCATGATGCGGCGACGGCGCTGTCGCGTTTCGTTGTTGGCGAAACCGATCTTGTGCTGGAGGGTAGATTTGAACATTTGCCCTATCTCGCCGTTACCGATGATAACGAGGCGGCAGTTTACGATTCACCGCCCGGTTTGTTCGGGCTGTTGTTTGTCGCCTCGGGCCCATTTTTGTCGGAAGTTTCAAATCGTGAAGCCATCACAAAGGCCTTTGACCGGCCGCGGATGATTTCCGATTTCAACGTCAATATCTGGAAAGAGACGCTGACGCTTGCCCCGGAAGCTTTGCCAAACCGCGCCGAAGTTGCGCGGCCGGATTGGGCATCATTGCGTGTTGATCAACGAAAAGCTGCGGCGCGTTCAGTGATCCAGAACTGGCAGGCAGCAAATGGCAAAGTTCGCCCGTTGCGGATCGCAATGCCGCGCGGCCCCGGCAGCCGCATACTCTTTGCGCGATTGAAAAGCGATCTTGCCGCTATCGGGCTTTCGGCAGAACGTGTGACCGTTGGCCAGCAAGAGGATCTGCGGCTGGTTGACCAGATTGCCGATATGACAAGCCCTGCATGGTATCTGGAACAATTATCCTGCCAAGTTACAACTATTTGCAGCGCCGATGTGGACACTTTGGTTGCCGAAGCACAGCGCGCAACGGATCGCGATGAACGTATGCGCCTATTGGGTGAGGCTGAGCTTAAGTTACAGAATTTACGCAATTTTGCGCCGCTGGCGAATACTGTCCGTTGGTCACTGCCGCGTGATGGTTTGCTGGGCTTCACCGCAAATGCACGCGGATGGCATCCCTTGCAATATCTGGGTCGCACCCCAAGATAGGGACTGTAAGGAGGCATTATGCCCATATCGCAGGAACAGTTGAACGAGATGGCAAAGTCCTTGCCAGCGATGAGCAAAGATCCGCATGCTGTGCGGCAGCGGGTCGAGGCGCTTGAGCAGCTAATGGAGCGCAGCTTCCACATTCCCGGGACGAAAGTGCCAATCGGGCTCGATTCAATCGTGGGTCTTGTTCCTGTACTCGGCGATATCGTGACGGCGGCGATGGGCGCCTATATGGTTTGGGAAGCACGTAATCTGGGTATGTCCAAATGGCAATTGATACGCATGGCTGCCAATGTCGGTGTTGATACGGCACTAGGTGCAGTTCCGCTGGCGGGCGATCTGTTTGACTTTATCTGGCGGTCAAACACTAAGAACTTGCGGATCATCAAAAAGCATTTGGACAAACATCATCCGGGAACGCGCGTGATTGAGGGTTAAGGCCTAACTTCCCCGCCAGACCTTTACCTCTGCCTTATCCGGTGCGCCTTTGACAAAGCCCGGGCACGCTTGTGGCTTGAACTTTTTATCAAGGCAAATCCGCATTTCCTCTAGCCAGCCTTTGCGGTTCGTTTTCACTTTGATGGCATTGGCGGGTAGGCCTTCGTTGGTGCTGGCAAAAGCCTCTGCCAATCCAGCTGCATTCAATGGCGTTTCGCCCTCTTTGCTGCCTTGCCGCGACAGCCGATCCATGTCGGGGAATTCAATCGCCTCGAACAACAGCTTTGCCGCGCCAAAATAGGTTTCCGGCTTGCGTGTCATGCAGGTGCCATGCTTTGCCCATTCATGTTGCAACAGCTGAACTGATGGGGTCATGCAGATGTTATCGGCGATAACCTTGCGCGACAGCACACCTGCTTTACGGCAATATTGCGGATAATCCGGGCCAGCAGCTTCCGGCCAAAGCCCGTGCAGCACAAAGCCGAAATCGCCGATCCGGCCTGAGCATTGCAGCTCCATCTCAGGATCATTTTCGCGACTACGGCAAAATTCCCGGCTCCAGCTTATCGCCAGAATATAGCTGGCAACGGGTGTGCGCCTGACCTCGTTTGGCGACGGTGTTTCGATTTTTGGGCGAGAAAGGTTCGCTGGCGCTTTGCATTGCCATGCCTGCGCCGTTGCCGCTTCATGCGTTGTTGAGGCCGCTAACAAGGCGACGACAGGAAATATGCCTGCCAGTTTAAGCCACATTGAAATCAAGTCCGATATCGGCGGCAGGTGCGCTTTGGGTCAGCCTGCCGACAGAAATATAGGTGACGCCGGTTTCCGCCTTGGCACGGATGGTCTCTAGCGTAACACCGCCCGATGCCTCGGTTGGCACGCGCCCGGCGACCAGCTTAACCGCCTCGGTCAGTTCTGCCACATCCATATTGTCGAGCAACAAATGTGTGGCGCCTGCTTTCAATCCTGGTTCAACCTGTTCCAACCGGTCAACCTCCAGGATGATGCGTTCAACCCCTGCATCCTTGGCACGGCGCACCGCCTCCACCACCCCGCCTGCAACCGCGACGTGATTGTCCTTGATCATCGCCGCATCCCACAGTCCCATACGGTGATTGGTCGCCCCGCCCATGCGCGTTGCGTATTTTTCAAGCACGCGAAGCCCAGGGATCGTCTTGCGCGTGTCCAGCAATATACAGCCTGTGCCCGCAATCGCCTTGACATAGCGGCGGGTCATCGTTGCGATGCCCGATAGATGCTGGACCGTATTCAGCGCCGAACGTTCCGCCGTCAGCATCGCCCGTGCATTCCCCTCCAGCTGCATCAGGTCTGAGCCTGCGGCAACACCGTGTCCCTCTGTTGCCAGCATACGGATTTCCATTTCTGGGTCCAGATGGCGAAAAAAGGCGAGAGCGATGGGAAGCCCGGCTACGACAACATCATCGCGGCTATCCATCACACCTGAAAACCGGGCATCTGCGGGGATCACACTTTCGCTGGTCACATCGCGGCCCGTTGGCCCAAGATCCTCGTCGAGGGTTGTCCGCACAAAATCGTCGAGATCAAAACCGGGCAAGTCAAAGCGCATGTGTTTGCTCTCTATCCAAATGTCTTTGGACATCACTAGGCTAAATCTGTGCAACAAAAAAGGGGCGGAACCACATGGCCCGCCCCCTTTATTTTCACCCCAGGTTTTTGCCTGTTATTGAACAGTCACCTCAACACGGCGGGCATTGGCATCTTCGCCTGTACCCTGTGTTGCAGCGGCTGGTTTCACCATCTCCAACGCAGCTGCAGCAACGCCCAGCTTTTGCAGTGCTGCGCCAACATTTTCTGCGCGGCCCTTTGACAACCGCTCATTTCCAGCGGCACTTCCGGTTGGAGAATTGAAACCCGAAACCGCAAATTTTGCGCCCGGGTTCTTTGCGGAGTAATCCTTGATGACCGCAGCAACCTTGTCAAAATCGGTTGGCAAATTGGTCTTTGCCGTTTCGAAATAGACGGTCAGCATCGGCTTGCCATTGCGCTCTCCAGCAACAACGCCTGATCCAGTTGGAACAGCAGCAGGTGTAGCCTCGGTCGCTGGTGTTGCAGCTTTCTCTTCAGGCGCAGGCACCGCCTCGCTGGCCGTCTGTGTCGGTTCAGCAGGCGCCATCTCTGCCGGTTTGCTGCAGCTGCGCAATACAAAGAACAGCAATGCTGCAAGCAATGCCGCCAGCAGCAACCATTTCAGCCAGCCAAATCCGCCGCCTTTGCTATCATCATCATAGCTGGATGCCGCATAAGCAGGCGCTGCAGCAGCGACGGGCTCTGGCTCTGGCACCGGATCTGGATCAGGCACATGTGCCGCTGCAACAGGTTCGGGCGTTGCAGCCGTAGCTGCGCCCGCAACACCGGCTGCGCCAGCACCCAAAGCCGCCGCACCAAGGCCTGCCGCAGCAAGCGTTGCAGCAGAGCCGCCCTCGTCCTTGTCATCATCACCTGAAAATGCACCCGAAGCTGCCGCAGCCAATCCGGCTGCTCCTGCTGCTGCACCGGCAACACCGCCAAAAGTGGCCAGCGAACCAAAATGTTTTGAAAGAAGATAATAAACGGTGACGCGGTTCTTGGTCCGGTCCGCTTTCATCACTTCGCGTACCGATTGGATCGCGGCGTCTAGTTCGGCGTCGGATTGGGTCAGGCCCAGCTTCTTTTTCAGGAAGTTTTCGCGAACAGTTTCGCATTCCTTTGGATCAGCCATCGCGACCAACTGTCCATCACGGCTTTGCAATGCAATGCCGCAATAGCTGACGATTTTCTGCACGACGCCTTCATCGGCACCGGCATCATAAATGCGGACATCCGCTAACCAATCTACTGCCATTTGACCCATCCTTACATATCATGTGCGGCCAATGGCGGCACAGTTGCTCTCCATGCATGGCAACCATTGCCATGCCCCCGTAGCGCGGAGCACGCATCAATAGATACGCACGCCGTAGCGCCTGAGTCCTATGCCGGAGACTGTAAAACGCAAGCGGCAGTAAGCGGCTGCGACTCCGATTTAACAAGTTTATACAATGGTTTTGGCAATTCAACGAGGATTATCTCCCCGTTCTCCCTATGGCCTTCTTCCTTGACGCGTGCATCTCGCGGTATCGCGTTACTGCGTCCGGACATGGCGGCATGCGCCGTTCCATATCTTGATATATACTCCTGCGATCATCGGTGGACCAGAATGTCCACCAACCGATGCCACTCGACGCCAATAGGAAATGGTGCGGCAGTCGCCGTTTGGGATTATTGTAGTAATGTGCCCAGATTTGCCGTGTCAGTACATTGTCGACGGTGCCTTGCGGCACATAGCCGCGTTCAATGTGGGAGATATGGCGCACATCAAGGCACACAGCGACCTTAGCCCGCAATGCCCCATAGTTTATCGCAGACGTCACGCGATACCCTGACCAACAAATGAAAATGGTGGGCGCGGCAATAAAGATCAGAAGCAGTATCAGCAGCAATCGCGTTGCCCATCGCATTACGCTCTGCCCAAATCACCTTTGCCTACGGTCCCGCTTGCCATTTCGAGCATCCGGTCGAGTGATTTCTTAGCGGCCAGCCGAACGCCTTCGTCCATCACGATCTGGGGCTGCAAATCGCGTAGGGCAAGATACAGCTTTTCCATAGTGTTCAGCGCCATATAGGGGCAGATGTTGCAAGCGCAGTTGCCGTCAGCACCGGGGGCACCGATGAAGGTTTTATGCGGCAGAGCAAGCTCCATCTGATGAATAATATGTGGTTCCGTGGCGACGATCAAAGTGTCGCCTTCAAAGCTTTTGGCGAACTGTAATATGCCGCTGGTGCTACCAACATAGTCGCTATGGTCGATGATATGCGGCGGGCATTCCGGGTGTGCAGCGACGGGCACACCGGGATGCTTTGCTTTCAGCTTTAGCAATTCGGTTTCTGAAAACGCTTCATGCACAATGCATACGCCTGGCCATAGCAGCATTTCACGATTGAACTTGCGGGACAGATATCCGCCCAAATGTCGGTCGGGGCCAAAGATGATTTTCTGGCTTTCAGGGATTTGCGCAAGGATTGTCTCTGCACTGCTCGATGTAACAATAATGTCGGACAGAGCCTTCACCTCGGCGGAGCAATTGATATACGTCAGTGCGATGTGATCGGGATGAGCGTCGCGAAATGCCTTAAACCGTCCCGGCGGGCAGGAATCCTCCAAAGAGCAACCAGCGGCCATATCGGGCAGGATCACAGTTTTTTGCGGCGACAGGATTTTGGCTGTCTCCGCCATAAACTTCACCCCGCAAAAGGCGATCACATCGGCGTCAGTCTCCGCTGCACGCTTGCTGAGTTCGAGCGAATCTCCAACGAAATCGGCCAGATCCTGAATTTCCGGCTTTTGATAATAATGCGCAAGGATGACCGCGTTCCGCTCTTTTTTCAGCCGGTTGATTTCAGCAAGCAAGTCAACGCCAGATAGGTTTTCGCGGGGGGTAGGGGCGTTCATTGTATTCTCCAAACATGACCGGCTGTGCCGAATGTAACGTCATTTTGTGGCTTCGTGGCTGCGTGTGCAAAAATTTATCTCACACAAAGCCATGAAGACACAAAGATATTTTTATTTCCCGACAATCTCACTTAATGGAGTCGATAAATCCCAGCGCGTGTCGACTTTGCCAACCAGCTCATCGCCGTATTTGGCCTCAACCCGAACATTCATGCCAGCCGCTTTCATCGGGACTGTGAAGTTCTGCACAATCGCACGGCGTGCTGCTTCACGGGCCAGGCGCATCGGAACCGGCCCCTCTGCTTGGCGGCTCAATTCTGCCAGCCCTTTATTCCGGTTCACGGTATCGAGCACGCGCTCCGCATCGGTTAGCGCGGTCAGGATGCCGCCTTCCTGATATTCCTGTATCGATTTCAAATCGATCTGTGGTGCCGCGACCTCGATATCGGGAATGCGGACGCGCAGCGTATTGGTATCGGCATCCCAGCGGACATCGTTTGACGCGAGCTTTGTCATATCAACCTCATACCGCACCAGCCCTTGCATGATCAAAGTCTTGCGCGCCGAAAGGCCGAACCGCCTCTGCTCGCTAGTCACGACAGCCGAATAGTTCGCGACAAACGCGGTCAGCCGGTTCTGTTCACGAATACCCTTCAGGCTGGCACTCGCCACGGTTTCAGGCGACGGGCTGACACTGCGCGTCACGATCCAGCTGATGGCAATTAATACCAGTGCGGCTAAACCAAAGCCGATAAGAATGCGGGGAATCGCGCGTGTTTCCATGAATGCTATCTAGGCATGATTTGCCAAAGGGCAACGGCAGTTACCGCATTGGCGGCATCGGCGGAAATCCAAGGCCGGGTTGTGCTGCACCCGGATGGCCCGCAGTTACCGCCGCATACAATGCATCACCAATCGGTGAGCTCGCGATAAGATGAGTTACCGGAATGGTCGCCAGAAACGCGCCCAGCCCCCAATACCACGCGGAATGTACGCGGCCATACTTGCGCCGGTCGCGGATCATTCCCGCAATTGCAAAGACCGTTCCAGCGAGACCTGCGGCTTCGAACGCATAAGGGATCAGCAGTGGCATCGGCAGCAAACGCCCGAATGCTGGCCCCATAATTGCAGTCATCGCACAGATTTGCAGCCGCATATGCCAATCGGATTGGCTGCGCAGACGGATCGCGGCATAAACAAGGGCTGCAAAAGCAAATGCCGATAATGGATTACCAATCAGGAAATGTTGCGGTTGAAAAAAGAAGGGTGTTGTACCGCGCTGGACAACGTCGATCGTTATCCAACTGCCCAGGATGACCAGAATAACGACCCAGAAAGCGCCGAACCAGCCGAGCCTGCGGTGGAGCGCAATGGGGCCGCGCGTCGCCAGCCAGCTTTGCGTCACAAATATCGCGACCCAGCTCATAAAGGCGATGCCGTGGATATGCACTAATAGCCGCGCCGACAGGCTAGAAAATCCACGCATAAATTGAAAAGTGAAACCGACGACAACGGTCAGTGCCATTAACAATGCCAATGTTCGAAAAAATCCGTCAGCGTGCGCGGTGTCGCGGACGTCAGGCGTTATGCTGGCCATAAATATCCCTCCCTGAAAGGATGTCACGACCCGAGAAAGGCTTTAACTGAGTTGTATCAAGGCCTCAAGCCCTAGGTTTCGGCCTCCGCCGTTACGCGCCAGACGTCGTCATCGGCGGCAACGCGTTGTTGCTGGTTCAGATCCACCAAATGCGCCAGGACCGAGCGTCCAGCGGCTCCCTTTAATCGCGGATCGAGCCCCTTATACATGGCCTCAACCATTTGCGTGATCGGTCGCGGGCCCTTTTTTAACTCGCCCAATATCTGCCGCTCTCGCATGCGCCGGTGGCCGATCATGCCGCGGACCAATTGCTGTGGTTTTTCAATCGCTGGGCCATGGGCGGGATAATAAATCCGGTCAGTGCGATCGTAAAGTTTTTGCAAACTTGCCATATAGTCCGCCATGTCGCCATCGGGGGGGCTAACGACGCTGGTCGACCATTTCATCACATGGTCGCCAGTGAACAACGCACCACTTTCGATCAGCGCATAGCAGATATGGTTGCTGGTATGGCCCGGTGTGGCAACGGCTTCGATGGTCCAGCCGTCGCCGCTGATGCGATCTCCATCGGTCAGGATCCGGTCGGGCGTGTAATCGGGGTCAAAGGCGCTGTCAGCGCGCGGGCCATCGTCCTTAAGCGCCAAGGGAGCGCAGCCGATAATCGGCGCGCCGGTCGCTGACTTTAATGGGGCAGCAGCCGGGCTGTGGTCACGGTGCGTATGGGTGCAAAGAATGGCAGTGACCTTCGCGTCACCTACCGCCCGCAAAATCGCCTCGACATGACCGGCGCCATTGATGTCTTTTGGATCACCAATACTCAGCCCGCTTCCCGCAGGGCCGGGGTCGATTACGGCGATTTCGTTGCCTGCACCGACCAGCCAAGTTTGTGTGCCGGTGAAGGTGTATGGCGAAGGATTAGGCGCCAGCACACGCCGCACCAGCGGTTCATGCAGTTCAGTTTCGCCTGCTTGGATACTGTCGGGCCAATCACTCATATCTATCGTTATGGCCGATTGCAGCTAAGAGCGAAAGCATATCACGCATTTTATTCGCCGTTCAAAATTGTGCGTTTGTCGACGGGAATACTATCGGTGGGCAAGGCACTGCCGTTTGTCGATATGAACTTTCACAAAATACTGTTTCGGATAGCCCTGTGATCGCTGGAATATGGGGAGCTTTATCATGCAGTTTAAAATCTCGAAAAATGTCGTGCGCCCGGTTTCGATCATCGCAATGGCTATCGCCTTGTCGTCATCGCTGCCTGCATTTGCGCAAGGCACAGAAGCACCGAAAACTAACGAGCAAACCGAAGTCGCGGAACAAAAAAATGGCTGGGGCATTGCGACCAATGACCTGACGCCTGATAGTACTGTGCGTTACGGCGTTTTGCCGAACGGAATGAAGTATGCGTTGCGCAGGAATGAAACGCCCAAAGGTGCAGCTTCGGTTCGCTTGACAATTGATGCTGGTCGCATGGCAGAGATTGAGGGCGAACGCGGCCTTGCTCACTTTTTGGAGCATATGGCATTTCGCGGATCGACCAACATTCCTGATGGGGAGCTTTTGAAAAAGCTTGAGCGGTTGGGGTTGGCATTTGGTCCAGACACCAATGCAGAAACCGGGCCGGATTATACGCGGTACAAACTTGATCTGCCCCGCGCTGATGATGAAATGATTGACGCCGCGCTGATGATCATGCGCGAAACCGCAAGCGAGCTGGCGCTTTCTAAAGATGCGATTGATAAAGAACGTGGCGTGATTTTGGCTGAGGCGCCGACGCGCGACAATCCGGGTATTCGCAACTTTCAAGCCTATATGAAAAATGCTGTGCCTGAATCGAACGTTGGCAGTGGCGTTTTCACAGACGATCAGAGTGATATCCAAAACGCACCGGCGGAAAGCGTTCGCCGCTTTTACGAACGCAACTATCGCCCCGAAAATGCGACATTGGTTCTGGTTGGTGATTTCGATGTTGATGCGGTTGAGCAGAAAATCAAAACCCGTTTTGCCGATTGGCGGGGCAAAGGCAAAAGTTTCGATAAAGCTGGCGGAAACGTGTACGGCAAAGCCGATGTCAGTCAAACCATACGTTATGGCAATTTTGTTAATCCCGGTGTTGTTGAGGCGGTTGAACTGGTTCGTATCGAACCCTTCGAGGTCAATGAAAACACGATCGAGGAATATCAAGACGGCTTTTTATCCCAGATATGGGAAATCGCTTTTGCCAAACGATTGGATCAATTGAGCCGCGCAACTGACAGCCGCGTTGCGACTGCCAGTGCGGGCACTGCCTCTTTATTCCGCGCAGCGTATAATTTGTCGTTGTCTGCGCTTGTCAAAGATGGGGATTGGCAAAGTGCGCTAAAATTTGCCGAACAAGAATATCGGCGAATGGCGGAGCATGGTCTCAGCCAGAAGGAAGTCGATGCGGCGCTGCAAATATTGGCGGAAAGCGCGCGGTCTTCGGTTCAAACCGAAAGCAGCCGCGCCCATCAAGATATCGCAACAAGCCTGTCAAACGATGGCTTGAACAGGACATTTGCCATGACGGCGGCCGAGTATCTGGCAATTTTTGAAGCCTATAAGAGCCAGATCACACCGGAAAGGGTGAACGCTGCGTTTAAGAAAGATTGGGGCAGCGGGATCACTTATATCCACCTCGCGTCGAAAGCCCCTGTTGAGAATTTCGCAGGGCTAGCATCGGCGGCGTTTGGTGAAAGCCGCGCTATCGCTGTTGCGCCGCTGGAGGAAAAAAAGGTCGGGAAATTTGCGTATAGCAATTTTGGCACGGATGGAAAAATTGCCAGCGATACGCAGAATAGCGAATTGGGTTTCCGGACCATCCAGTTTCGTAATGGCGTGATGCTGAACATCAAGAAAACCGATTTTGAACCGGGCAAAGTGCATTTTGCCGTGCGGATCGGATCGGGCCTAGCCGGACAGAAAACGATGATCGCCGGCTTGCCCACTTTCATGGATGCAACATCAGCGCAGGACGGATTGGCGGCGCATAGTTTTGATGAATTACAAAGCATTATCGCAGGCCGCAAAGTGAAAACAGGGCTGTCCTTGCGCCAACGTGACATTGCCTCGGTCGGCAGTGTTTCGCCGGAAGACTTAGCATTCCAGATGCAGTTGATCGCTGCTTCGGTGAAAGCCTATGGCTATCGCGCTGAAACCGATCAAAGTTGGCAGTCCTTGGCGCCGGTTATCGAGGACCAACTGAAAACTAATCCGATGGCAGCGCTACAAACTACTGTGTTCTCCATCCTTGCAAATGGCGATCCGCGTATCGCCAATGCCGATGTTGATGGCTTGTCGGAACGCAATATGGACGAACTAAAAGCTGTATTGCAGCCAGAATTGCAGAACGGACCGATTGAAATCTCGCTTGTCGGTGATGTCGATGAAGCCGTGGCGATCAAAGCGATCGCAAGCACATTGGGCGCCTTTCCCAAACGCGGCAAAGCAAAGTCGGTGGTGGGGATTGCTTTTCCCAAGGATCTGACGCCGCGCGTGCTGACGCATAAGGGCAAGGATGACCAGGCGGTTATCATGCTCAATTGGCCTGCAAGCGATGACAGCGATCAACGCTCCACAGCCGCGCGTGATTTGCTGGCGGGTGTTTTGCAAAACGAAATGCGTGCCGTACTGCGTGAAAAGCTGGGTGCGACCTACACGCCACAGGCGTTTTCGATCCCGTCCAACGCCTTTCCAGGCTATGGCTTTTTCCTGTCGTTGGTCACGACAACGCCGGAAAACATCGATGTGGTGAAATCCGAACTGCTTTCGATTGTGGCGCGGTTGCGCGATGAAGGGACGAACGAGGATGCTCTGTTGCGTGTTCGCCAGCCGATACTGGAACAGTTTACTGCGCAGGAACGGTCAAATAGTAGCTGGTTGAGTGCGATTTCAGAAGCGCAGACACGGCCCGAACGGCTGGGCCGCAGGTTAAAGCGCACCGAAATCTGGTCGTCGATAACTCCTGCTGATGTGCAAAAGGCAGCACAGCAATATCTTACAGCGGACGGCGCACTTGAAATCCGCATCGTAAGCGAGGCAGTTGCAGCGGGTGCTGTTAAATAACCAAAAAGGGCGGCCTCCGGTTGGGGGCCGCCCAGTTATTGGAAAATCGAACTGGGGAGCTTGATTTTCCTTAAGCTTCGTCCTCCGGATCATCCTCTTTGGCGCTTTGGTCCTCCATCCGGTCGATCTGTTTTTTCATGCTATCCAAAATGGATTTGCGCGTTGATTCAGGGATGTCCTTGTCATTTTCGATCTCGACAATGGCTTCACGCAAACCCTGAACCGCTTGGACGCGTGCCATTTTGGCCTGGCCTTTACCGCACATAACGATGCGAACGCGGGATTTGTTCTTGCCGTCAAATCCGGTGACGTCGGTTGCGACAGGCTGACCCTCATCGCAGTTTTTGGTGACTTCGCGGATATCGATTTCAGGAATGTAGGATGCGACGTCCATATTGTTCACGATGGTCATCGCACGCACACGTGCGGCCTCGGCTTCCCCGCGCTGTGCCTCTGCCTCTCCGCGAGCCGCCTCAGCTTCACCCCATTTGGCCTCTGCTTCGCCGCGCGATGCTTCGGCATCAGCAACCATTTTCTCAACCTCTGCGTCTGTCATCTCTTTGTTGGAGCGCAGGATGATGGTTTTTCCGTCCTTTTGGATGGTTTTGACAAAGGGTGTTTCTTGGTCGCCACTGACGTTGATGGTTTGCATTTTGCCATCTTCGCCTTTTAGAATGATGATCTTGGTTTTCTGCTTCACAGTCTTTGGCGCATCGGCTTCAGCCGCCGGTTTGTCCTCGGCAAAGACCGGCACAACGGTCGCAGTTAGCGGCAAAGCAATCGCGGCGGCGGCAAATATCGCTGCCCGGCCCGCCCATAGGCGGCGTTTGCTAGTGTCTTTCATCATCACTCTCCTCAATCGTTCAATAATGTTGTGCGGGCTGTTTTGCGCCATCGCCATTGCAAGGGTTGGCATACGGTCAGTGGACGCAGCACGGGCCAAGGCGCGGCCATAATGCTGGCGGGTTCCTGTATCGGTGCCGGCAAGCACGCGGGCGTCGCAGGCGGCTTCTTGATCAAAGCGGAACGCACTCCACGCCATCCACGCCAGCGGGTTAAACCATGACAGGCATAGGAACAGAAAGGCCGCCAGGTTCGCATATAAATCGCCAGCGCGGTGGTGGGCGAGTTCATGTGCCAATGCGAGTTCGCGTTCCTCTATGCTAAAAGTTTGGGAGAAATGGTCGGGTACAGCGATGTACCGCTGGAACAGGCCAAAAGCCAAAGGTCCGCCGATCCGGTCGCTTTGGATAACGCGGATGTTACCGATCCGGTCGATCTCTTCAGCGTCCGCCAGCAATTCGTCACGTAACGAGCAATAGCGCGCCATCTGCACAATAAATAGCAACGCTGCTCCGCCGATCCACACCGATAGGCCAATGGCTAGCCAGTTAAAGCTGCTGCCGGTTGCGGTAACGGCATTGTGAGTCGCAGGGTTAGTTGCGGCCGCCAAAACAGTATCACGGACGATGTTTGTGGTGGATGCTACAGGTGCAGTTACCTCTTGTGTCAGCACCGGCATAAACAAACGCACAGCGGGCAGCAGCCACAGCCAATAGGCAACGCTTGGGCCGAAATGCCGAGCGACTCTGCCGCGGATCAACAGAACGATCAGCAGCAACGCAGTTGTTGCGATCAATGTATCGAAAAGCCAATCGATCATGATTTCATCTCCCTCAACAGACGCTCAATTTCGGCAATATCGTCGCTAGATAGTTTTTCCTGCTCGGCCAGATGCGCGACCAGCGGCATCAATTTGCCCCCGAAAAACCGGTCAACCAAGCGGCGGGATTCCCCGGTTACATAGGCGTCGCGTTCAACCAAAGGCGCGTACAGAAAACGCCGACCATCCAGATGATGACCTATGGCTTTTTTGGAAACGAGCCGCGACAACAATGTCTTTACCGTTGCCAATGACCAGTCACGGCGCGATGCAACCCGGCCTGAAACTTCGGTGGCGGTTAGCGGAGATTCTTCCCAGAGCACCTCCATCACGGCCAGTTCCGCGTCGCTAATTCGTTCGGTGGGTTTTTGACTCATCGCCGACTCCTTCGCCCTATTGATTACAGGCGTAGTCGTTTCGATTACAAGTGTAAATAATGCTTTTCGACGAACGTCAATCGGACGGGGATGAGTGGCTAGCCGTTAGTTGGTGCTCATCACACCCAAAATCTTGTCTGTTAGCCAGGCTTTTGCTGGCGCGTCAGCAAAGCTGTGTGATGCCGTTGCGCAACTGTGCAGGGTAACGTCGGGCCGTGTTTTGACAGCGGAAAAGGTGACGGAGTTCCACGCCGACATAAAGGCCATCGCAGTCGTATCACGATCCGCAATCAACAGCGTAGCGGGCAGGGTGCTGCTGGCAAGCGCCTCTGCCAAGCGCTCGGCTAGACCCGATGGCTTGTCGGCTTGCGCCGCTTTCACCAATCCGCCTGCCAGTTTTCGCAGGTTGATCTTGCCCGTGAACAAATCGACCACACTGCGCGGATTTTTCAGCCGGTTCCAATAGCGGGCGCGAACAGCGGCGCTGGTCGGCGGAGTGCTGGCTTCGTCTGGCGCGTTTTCGATCACCCACGGGTTGGCAAGGATCAAAGCGTCGATGGCGACGTCTGCATGAAACAACGACAAAGCCGTTGCCGCATCGCAGTTTCCAAAGGCGACGACGCGGGCGATATGAGGTGCGCTTTCGCGAAAGGCCGCGGCTGCAGCGGCAATATCTGCGGCGCTTCCGTCAAAGCCGCTATTTACACCTTCGCTGTCACCAATTCCGCGCCGGTCATAGCGGAATACGGGATAGTCCATTGTTGCAAACAGCCCGGCCAGCATGGCTTGTCCGGCATAGGCGCCGCTGCGGATTTCATTGCCGCCGCTGACAATCAACAGCCCGGTTGTGCCTGCAGCTTCGTCAAGTGTTCCGGTCAGCAAATCGCCCGCGCAATCAAAGTCGATTATCCGCCGCATGATGCGCTCCAGCGATCAAGTTCAGCGGCCATAGCAGCAGACATGGCCGCATCATCCTGCGGTTCGGCGCGAAGCCAGAGCGGCGAACCTGTAATCATATCCGCACCAACGCCCACATTAACGGTGCGAACATCGAGCAGGGGTGCTGCTTCTGCTTGCATCAACTGTTCGACCATTTTCAGATTGAGCAGATGGCCTGATAGCCCGACCCGCGAAATCTGCGCCTCGGCCATCAAATCTTCTGTGCCGGTGGTTATGCCCGCCTCTTTATCGCCAGCGATCCGCGTGCGCATCATGGTCTTAATCAGCGAAGCGCCTTTAACCGGAGCCAGTCGCCAATGCGGCAAATTCGGCACAGCATCATCAATCAATGCGCCACCACGGATTGCGGCGATATGCGTTGCGCCTAGCTGTTCTGCGGCAAGCTTTATCGCGGCGCGCCAGCTATCCAGATCCTGTTCCGGCATCAATGCCAGACTTTCATTCGTCCCCGGCAGGTCGGGCAGAAACGTCGCCACGCCCCGTGCTGCCAAATCGCGCATGGCAACCACAGTCGCCCGCCGCATACGGTTCATTTCGTCAAATAGGGGCGGTATAATCAGGATTTTGCGTTTGGCATTCCGATCACCAAGGCCAAGAACGCGCTCTTCTTGCCAATCGATATCATATGTCAGGTGATCGGGCTGTGCACTCACTCTGCAACCTTGGCCTTTGCAAACGTGACCAGGCTACCAAAGCTTTCGAACAAATCGCCGTCAACATCGTCATCATCGATGATGATATCCAGCCGGTCTTCCATCTCGGTTAGCAAGCCTGCAACGGCCATCGAATCGAGCTCTGGCAATGCACCGAATAAAGGCGTGTCATCGGTCATTGCCGCCACAGTTGCAGGGGCAACGCCCAACACATCGACCAGCAGTTCGCGGACAGCAGCTTCGGTTTCATCAGCAACAAAAGGCATGTTTATAGTCTCTTCCTATTTTGACGCGCGATAGGCGCGCAGGTGGCGAATGGCAATGTGCGGCCAATTTGCAGGATGGTTCGGCCAAAAAAGCTCTAGCCGGTAACGCGGACGCACAGCCTCCATCCATTCTGCTTTATAGGCATCGTTACCGGTACCGAAATCGATCAGATCAACATGGTCGACGTCAATGACATGTTGAAACAATGCAGCGGAAAGCAACGTCCCCGGTGATGCCTGCATATGCCGTTCGTCATGCGCCAATTTGTGAATTAACGCGGTGCCATTTTCAACAGTCCAAAATTGTGCGGCAACCGGAATGCCATCAATATAGGCAAGGCCGATGCGCAATGCGCCGGCAACGCTTTCGCGTTCGGCCAATTGGCGCAGGAATTCAGGGCTGCCTTCATGGGGTTTCCAGCTGCGGGCATAGACGCGTTCATAATCGGCCCAGCTATCGGCTTGGTATTCACGTTCGATGCGGATCGTGACGACGCCCGATTTACCTTTGCGCTTTACGGTGTTTTTTAACCGGCTGGGGCGGCTTTCCCAATAGGCGTCAAAGCTGCGGCCTTTGACTTCCAATATGTGGTTCTCGTCGCATTGCTCGCTAAACACAGTCCAGCCTGCTTGCCGGAACGCATTGGTGATAAGGGTTGCGCTGTGGTCTTCATCGGGCAGCGGAGCGAAAGTCAGCCGCCGCGCAGTTTTCTGAACCGTTAGCGCCGTTTCGCGCAACAAGGCCAGCTTCGATACCTCGTCCGTCGCTTTATCAAATACGGGCCGCCAGTGGAAATTATACCAGTTGGCAAGCGCCGCATAATGGCCGCTGCTTTGTTCCATCAGCGGCAGCCACAACGCAGCGCCATTATCCTGCGCGCCAACCAGCAGCGGTGCTTTGTCGCGCAA
>JAAFIB010000017.1 GCA_013297725.1 Sphingomonadales bacterium | reverse complement strand
AATTGCCTATGTCTGCTTGCGACAAGATTTCGGACGTTCCAGCAGCAAATTGAACCACTTGAAAGCAGACATCTAAATAGTATAGAGCCTTTGATGCCGGTATTGGGTCTTATGGTTCTTTTTGTGCCGGCTACCGTTCTTCCTACTCGTTGAGAGTATTACGGCTTCGGGATGTCAATTGAATGATCCTTGATAAAAGTAATTCGGGTAAGTGAGGCGACGAGCATGGCAACGCAGAAATACACATATGCCCTCCGATGCGAACCGTGTGCGGCGCTTGGCGTCGCCCATGGTACCGACAACGATAATGGTCCTAATTTCACAATCGACGATGTTTCGGCGGGTTTTCGAAGCGCGGGGCATAATCCCAACCCGTTCCACCAAGAATTCATTTGCAAAAAGTGCGGCGAAGAAGTGATGGTCGATTGCTGATCTTTAGGTCAGAAAATCATGCCAAAGATTCAACATTCCAAGGCTGTCCCTTTGGTCGAAATCGAGATCCAACCAGCTCTCCAAAATGACTATCATTCGATTAGCAAAGAGAAACGCATAATGTCGCCGTTTAGATTGATGACGCGGAGACTGCCTGCCAGAACGCCAACTGGCTATTTGCCGGTCCTTACCTTATAAAGAGTTCAAGTTCAAATGTCGGAGTTGAGGGGTTTTCTTGCTTACAGACGCATTTTTTCGCCGTTACGAAGATGTAACCCTGTGGTCGACATTTACGGAGCGAGATCGCCGTTTTCTAGGGCAGGCGGCACAACTGATTGCTGACGACGTGTATTTACGTAACAAAAGTCGATACACGGAATCCAAAGACGACCCGGCAATGAAAGGTCAGGAAATAGCTCACTCCAAACTCGCTCGGGAGCTCGGAGTTACTTACTTGATAGCGCCGACCTACGTACATTCTTGGAAGGCTCCCAATGGCTACATAAGAAGCCAGAATTTTCCGAGGACCGCAGACAACAAGACAAAAATGTATCTAACAGAACAGTTCAAAGACTCGCATTCTCCTGATCTTTTCATGAAATACCGGATCAGCTTCATTGAACTCGCATTCCAAGAACGGGCCAATCAGCTGGCCATGCAAAAGGCCTCCCTTGTCATTGCCATTGGTGATATTTGGCAAGAAAGGGAGAGGCGCGCGTACGAGGCTGGAGAGGTGGCGTTCGCTGCCCATACCCATGAATTAAACGAGCGGTACCGGCAGGCTAAGATACCGTTAATCTGTCACAACAACCTCATTCAAATGTCAGAAGACGCTCTGATTGAGCAGCAAGTTGAACGGCCGTTCTGGTCGTTGGTGTGTGAACCAAAATGGTCAGTTGTTGACCAACAAATGAAAGAGTCACTGGACGAGCGGGATCGCGGCGACCGCAACGCAGTCTCAAATGCTCTAAACGCCTTGGAAAGCACCATCAAGACCATTTCCAATGACAAGGGCTGGACGACGGGAGCCGAGCGAGGAGCGGCCAACTACATCGACAACTTGGTCAAGGAGCGGAGCGGTTCGCGCTTCATCCAAGTTTGGGAGAAGGATGTCCTCATAACGCTTTTTGGCGAAATCAGAAATCAGTTTGGACATGGACCAGCCAGCGGGCAGCCATTGCCATCGCTGCTCCCGCAGCAAACCGATTGGGCGATTGATTCCTGTATGATTTGGATCAAATCACTTATTCGCCGAGCGTAGATGTAACGCCGCCTCGCAGGGAGCGTCGGCTTTTTTTGAAATTTCACCTGAAACCCGCGTGTGCGTTCCCCCCAAACAAACACGGCCTAGAACCTCTCACTAAAACCAAAATCAAACCAACCAGCCCTTATCCCCTAGCGCCTTATAAAAACTGCGGCTCACCGGCGCTTCAATTGCGTCATCCAGCTTTAACGTTGCTCGTCCATCACCCTTCACCACGCCTCGCACAGCGTCCTTTGCTACCCACCAGCTGCGGTGGGTTTGTGCGCCTGTGTCGGTGGGTAGCTCAGCGATGGCGTCGGATAGGCGCAGCAGGATCAGGGTGGATTGCCCGCCCTGAAAGTGGACGCGGAGATAGTGGTCTTCGGCTTGCAGCGCGATGACGGGCAGGGTGCGTAACGGCAGGGGCAGGCGTTCGGCGAAGCGATTAGTTGCTGTGGGGGCGGGATATGTTGGTTCAGGTTGAGGTTGCTGTGCAGGTGTTGCTGGCTGCACTTCGCCTTTGTTGCTGCTGATCGCGTGGCCCAGGGCGGTTATCGCGATGCTGATCAATGCGGTGACGCCGAAATTATAGCTGAAACGAAATACGCCGCTGGCTTGTGTGCCAAAGAACATCGCGCCGGTTCCCATCACAATCATCGTCAGCGGCAGCGCGATCAGGGTGCCGATCAACGGCACCTCTGCCCATGGCCAACGGCGCAGGCGGCCCCAACGTTCAACCAGTTCTGTGATGCCAAGGCCCAGCGTTGCGCCCGACAGCATCAGGATTTGCCAATAGGCCATGCGCGGCAGCAAATCGATATTGTCGGTCTGTAACGGCGCGATGATTGCCATGACGACGCCGATACCAATGGCGAGCAGATAGCTGCGCCGGTGGCGTGCGCCGAAGCTGCCGTCCATAGGCGTTGTTGCGGCTGCCGCTGGCGTTTCTAGTGTCGCCTTTGGCGATGCGTGAACGGCATTATCAGTCATTTGGCGCAGTATTCCGTGCCGTTTACGTATGTTGGTTTGTTAAGGGGGGCAGTCGCTGTCATCTGTTGATCACCCTAGCAAAACCGCAAACAGGAGCAAGTAACATGAACCAGTTGAAATCAATCTTTATCGCAGTCGCCATGACCGGCGCCAGCTTTTCCGCCGCCGCCGTCGCCCAAGATGATAGTGCGACCCTGACGCTAAGCTTTACTGGCATCGCGGAACAAGAGGGCGCTGTGATGGGCGTGCTGGTCGATAGCGAAGACGCCTATAACGATAAAGCCGCGCCATTGCGGATGATCATGATCAAAGCCGACAAAGCCGAAATCGCAACGCAGTTGGCAGGATTAAAGCCCGGACGGTACGCGATTAAATCGTTTCACGATATTGACGGCGACGGCCAAATGGGAACTAATCCTTATGGTATGCCAACCGAACCCTTTGCATTTTCCAACAATGCAGTCGGCAATATGGGGCCAGCGAAATGGGCCGAAGCGGCGTTTGAAATAAAGGCTGGCGATAATGCGCACAGCATTGAAATAAAGTAAGCGAAAGGGATCGTCATGACTAACCTCGACCGCCGCCAATTTTTGGGAACCAGCCTGATTATCGGGGCTGCTGTGATTACGCCAGACATGGCGCTTGCCGGGGCGTCGCCTGCGGGATGGGCGCTCGGCGTGGCGGATGTCGAGGCGGATGTTCCGCAAGAAGCGCTGACGTTGGTGCAGGGCAAAGTGCCAGTGGGGCTTTCCACCACATTGTTCCGCAACGGCCCGGCCAAGTTTCGGCGCGGGGATAGCGCATCGGGGCATTGGTTCGATGGCGACGGTTTGGTCCGGCGCTGGCGAGTTGAGGGCGGCAAGGCAACGCTGGCAGCGCGCTTTGTCGATACGCCTAAGCGGCGGTTGGAGGCCAAGCTGAACGCGATGGTCCAGCCCGGCTTTGGCAGCCCGCGCCGCAATGGTGCGGTGATCAACGGCCCTGATGATACCAATGCGGCAAACACCAGCGTCATGGTAGCGGGCGGGCAACTATATGCATTGTGGGAGGGCGGATCGGCAACGATGCTGGACGCCGCAACGCTTGCTACTCAAGGGCCAAAGACATTCCGCCGCGATTTGAAACAAATGCCGTTCTCGGCACATCCGCATGTTGATCGCGATGGCACGGTGTGGAACTTTGGCGGCAATGGGCAGAATACCTATGTCTGGAAACTAAACCCCGATGGCAGCCTGGCGAAGGCTGAGATGATCGCGCTGGATCGCAACAGTTACTTTCACGATTTCACCACCACAGCGCGGCATTTGATCTTTGTGCTGCAACCCTGGGTGCAAGAGGAATTCAAGTTTCCGCTGTCGACGGGGATGAGCTGGAAGCCGGAACTGGGCACGCAGGTATTGGTGGTCGACAAGGATGATTTCAGCAAGCGCCGCGTGTTTGAATTGCCCGCATTCTCGTTCTTTCACTTGGCCGCTGGCTGGGAAGAAAGCGATGGCACGATCCGTTTTGACGGCTGTCTTGAGGCCAACCCCACCTTTGGCCAGAAATCAGCCTCGGCATTATTGCGCGGACAGCATATCAAAGCGCCGACGCCGATGCTGACGCAGATTGTTCTGCGTCCAGACGGCAAGGCCGAGATGCAGACCACCCGTGTTGCAGCCGAGTTCCCCGCGAGTGACCAGCGGATGGCGGGGCTGGCACGGCGGTTTACAACGCACGTCACCGGCTATCGCAATACCCCGTTTCCGCATGCGATTGCGAAGTGGGATTGGCAAAAGGGCCGCGATGACAAGCATGATTTCGGCGACGATCATCTGGTCGAGGAATTCCTGTTCGTTGCAAATGGCGCTGGCGAACGGGATGGTTGGTTAATCGGCACAACGCTGAACCTGAAAGCGCAAAAGACCGAGCTGCATCTGCTGAACGCCGCAAAGCTAAGCGATGGCCCGGTTGCGACATGGCAAGCCAGCCTGCCGCTGCCGCTTGGCTTTCACGGAACTATTGGCTGATGGGAGTTGGCGGTGGCGGCTGCTGGGAATCGCGCGCTTCACGCGCTGCTCGCTCAGCGATCTCGGCAGCGGTCAATGGCCGAAAGCGCAGCGATTTTGGCGTCACAACGCCATCTTCGCGGATCCGCACGCGCATGATCGCCTGTAGCTTTGGATCGCGCAGCTTATCCTCCAACCCAGCGGCCTTTGTTTGCGGAACGTAATAGCGGGAATCGATTAGGCTGGTTAAGCCATCATCAGGCGCGCGGGCGATGCTATCGCATTGCGCGACCGCTCCGTTTTCAAAGTCGCTGACTGCGGCGATATTGGGCGCGCTACCCTTTATGCAAAGCGCCGAGTAATAGGGCGTGCTGCCGTTTTCTCCAGCGGAAATGCCCGGCCATTCGTAACGATATTGCAGATAATGCCCGCGCAGGAGATCGCGCGGATCATAGCCTGCGATTGGCACATCCCAATCGGTGCCCAATTGCGCCTTTTGGTGCGTCATCGCCCAGCTAGCGCCAAATCCGATCAGAGGCAGCAGCAACACTGCGGCAAGGGCAGGGCGAAGCTTCATGTTGTTGCCTCCTCAACCGGCGCAAATTTGCTTGAGATACGGTAAGCAATCCAAGCAATAACGAGTGTCAACAATCCGGTCAGAATCAAACCAAGGCCGCTGCCCAGCAAATCATCGCCGAGTTCGAAACTGAGGATGATAAGCCGAAGCGCGATAACCGCGACCGATGCCTGAAACACTTGTCGCCAACTGGCATAAAGGCTTGCAGCAGCAACCGCGACCCACAGGCTGATGAACAAGATGGCGGCCATCACGCTGCTGCCAGCAAATACCCAGCCCAATAGGTTAAGGATAGCGGCCGTTGTCAGTAAGCCAGCAACCGCTTCTCCAGATTTGTTTTTCCGAGCGATCCAGATGAGAGCTGCAGTGACTAAAGCTATGATACTTGCGGCGAACGCTGGTCCAAAACCATAGCCATTCTGTGTGTCCCAAAAAATACCACGGGAATCGGCTGAGCTTATCAGTGACAAGCTTGCCACGATGATTGCATAAACCAGCGATACTTGTTGAAGCCGCAACCAAAAATAAGGTCGCACGGTTTGATTGCGCATCCAGCTTGCCAGTCCGACAACAATGATCGGTGCAGCAATCGTTAGGCCCATCACTGTCGGGGATAGCGCCGCTGGCAAATCAAGCGTTTCGCCGACATAACTTAACGCGGTTGCAGCCAGCGCCGCAAACCACACTAAAGCCGACAACCACCCGCGACCAAAATACAATAGCAATGGCGAAAACAGCAACAGCCATGCTCCCAATGGCTGCCACAGCGGCGAACTTGTTTGATACACCTGACCTATATGGCCAAAAAACGATAGGCCCAGCGCGCCAAGGACGAACACTCCGGCCTCTTGAAATGCGTCATGCGATTTTTCTTGCAGCATCAGCCAGCCGGCAACACCGGCCATGATTGCGAAATGGATCGCAAGCCGAACCGGACCATCAATCGCATCCCAATTGGCGGCGATCAGTGAGATGACGCCCAAACCTATGGCAAGCGCAGCAATGCCGATAATGGCCCAAAGCGCGAGTGGCTTTGCATGGCTTGCTTCCCATGTGCGAATACGATCCGCAGCGGAACTATCGATCAGCCCAGCTTCTACCCATGATTTCAGTTTACGTTCTGACATTGCGCGAACGTAGCGCGGACCTTTGGGCTTAGCTACTGAATTTCTTGACGTCTTGCGATTGGCCGCGCGGGATGATCAAAACCTCTTTGCCATTGGCCACAACGATCAGGTCATCGACACCCTGGATAGAAACACGGATGCCATCGGTGTGGATCAGATTGCCCGATGCACCCTCGATCCGCGCAGCGCCGGTAATGGCGTTTCCTGTATCGTCTTTGGCGTTAAGTTCATACAGCGCATCCCAGCTGCCGACGTCAGACCATCCCATTGCAACGGGGACCACCGCAACGCGTTCCGCCTTTTCCATAATTGCATAATCAATGCTGTCAGATGGACATTCGGCAAAGGCTTGCGCGTCTGGCGTAATGCGATTGCCGCTGTGTGTTGCCGCTGCCATTGCCTTGTGCGCCGCTGCTAACATGTCTGGAGCGTGGACAGATAAGGCGCCCAGATAAACATCCGCTCGGAACAGGAATATGCCCCCGTTCCAGCTATGATTGCCCTCTGCCAGCATCGCGGTGGCACGCGCAAGATCAGGCTTTTCTACAAAGCGTGCGACGGATTGAAGTCCGCCAGACAAAGCATCGCCCATCTGGATATAGCCATAGCCTGTCTCGGGGCCGGTCGGGGTAATGCCGTAAGTGACCAACCAGCCCGCCTCGACCAGCGGGAGTGCGGCCTGGGTGGCGGCATGAAATGCAGCAACATTGTTGATCACGTGGTCGCTAGGCATCACCAGCAATATGGCTTTAGGATCACTTGCAGAGAGTGCCGCCAATGCAATAGCTGGTGCTGTGTTGCGTGCGCAGGGCTCCAATAGGATGATGGCATTTTCGTCAGCGCATTGGTTTTCGATCAAACCGGCATGCGCGGAATTGGCGACAATGATAGGCGCGGCGTACTGTTCAGCGTTACTAACACGGTCCAGTGTAAGCTGGAACATGGTGCGGTCATCGGTCAGTGCCAGAAACTGTTTTGGCTTCTCCGGCGTCGATAATGGCCACAGCCTTGTTCCGCCGCCGCCAGATAATATCACCGGAACAATTGCCATGTTTGAACCTCCCTATGTCTCGCGCCTGTATTGCATAGATGGATATGCAGCAAGGTCAGCGCAGGGTTTCCTTACACCTGACTTTGCCAATTATGTGTAAAGAATCAGGCATCTGTTCTGTGAGTGTAAAATTAATCGACACTTTACCTTTGGCGCGTAGAACAACGTTATGATCCGGCTTTTTAAGCATTACGTACCCTATGCGGTGCTATTTCTGGCGCTGGTGGATTTTTGCCTGCTGCTAGCAGCCGCAGAAACCGCTTGGGTGATCCGTGCTAATCAGATCGGCATGGCTATCGACTATATTGGCAATCGCATCTGGCCGCTTATCACCTTTGCCTCGGCTGTCCAGCTCGCGGCGATGGCGGTCGGCGTATATAGTCAGGACTCTTTGCAATCCCTGCGCTTTGCAATTGCGCGGTTACTAGTGGCGATTTCGTTGGGCGTTATCTTCATGGCGATTATGGCGTTTGCTTTGCCGGGAATGACTCTGTGGCGATCAAACTCGTTATACGCGATGGGGCTGGCGTTTGTATATTTGGCGATGGCGCGTGCGGTGCTCGGCAGCCTTGTCGGCGGCACAGCATTTAAGCGGCGCTTGCTGGTGCTCGGTGCCGGCAAACGCGCGCAGCGTATCAAGGATTTAGAGGCAAAGCCAGGATCAGGATTTGTTGTTGTGGGCTACATCTCGCACGACCAATCCAAACGGGTGATCCCAGAGGCGATTGATCGCGATGCAATCTATAATTTGGCCGACTATGTCGAAAAGCTGGCGACCAGCGAAGTCGTGCTCGCCCTTGAAGAACGTCGCAATGCTTTGCCGCTGCAAGATTTGCTACGCATCAAAACAACGGGTGTGCATGTTAACGAGATTTCCAGCTTTTTGGAGCGTGAAACCGGGCGCGTCGATCTGGATAGCGTCAACCCCAGCTGGCTGATTTTCTCTGATGGTTTTTCCTCGGGACGTCGGCTTTCGGGTATTGCAAAGCGGCTGTTCGATATTGTTGCCAGCGCGCTTTTGCTGGTTCTCACTATGCCGTTGATTTTACTTTTTGCCATTCTGGTGAAACTGGAAAGCAGAGGCCCAGCCTTTTACCGGCAGCAACGCGTCGGGTTATATGGACAGGCCTTTGACGTCTATAAACTGCGTTCAATGCGATCCGATGCAGAGGCAGAGGGTAAAGCCGTTTGGGCATCCAAAAATGATCCTCGCGTAACTCGTATCGGCAAATTCATCCGGTTGGTTCGCATCGACGAATTGCCGCAAACATGGTGCGTGTTGAAAGGGCAGATGAGCTTTGTCGGTCCGCGTCCAGAGCGGCCAGAATTCGTTGCCGACCTTGAAACCAAAATGCCCTATTATGCGGAACGTCACATGGTGAAGCCGGGCATTACAGGCTGGGCACAGATCAATTATCCCTATGGCGCGTCGATTGATGATGCCCGGCATAAACTGGAATATGACCTGTATTACGCCAAAAACTATACGCCGTTTTTGGATATCCTGATCCTGATGCAAACATTTCGCGTAATCCTATGGCCAGACGGGGCGCGATAGAATGACAGGTTCTCTGGCAGATATCGGTTTTTGGAGCCATGGCGCGGTCGGTTTTCTCTATGCTGTGCTCGCCATTTGGTTGTTTCAGCAATATGGCCTAGGCAACCGGCAGCGCATGATGCTGATCGCGGCGCTTGCAACAACAGCTGTTTGGGGAATGACCATCTTTATGGTCGGGCCAGTTACCTTTCCGGCGCTGCTTGCGGAAACTGCACGCAATTTGGTTTGGCTGGGATTTTTGTACGCATTGCACCGCAGTGTAGAAACGCTGGAACAGCCGCGTACGATAACGATGATGTATGGCGCACTGGTGCTGGTGTTGTTGCTGCAGCCGCTGATCGATTTTGCGATCCTTTATGCTAGCGAAAACTCCGGCAGTGCCGCCGCCGTCGAACAATCCTCGCAGCTGCTGCGTATGATCTTTGCCATTGGCGCAGTTGTTCTAGTCCACAACCTTTATACAGGCGCAGCTCCGGAGGCGCGCTGGGGCGTTAGCCTGCCGATGGCGGCGCTGGCGGCGATGTGGATGTATGACCTCAATCTCTACACCATCGCTTATCTCAGCGAGACGCGCGCTCTGGAACTGATCGCGACACGCGGGCCGGGGATGGCATTGCTTGCACCGGTGTTTGTGTTGGCATCGCGGCGTAACAGCAATTGGCGGCTAAAACTGTCGCGGTCGGTCACGTTCCGCTCTGTGTCGTTGATTGCCATTGGCGGCTATCTGGTTGGCATGGTGATGTTGACGACTGCGCTGCAATTGGTTGGCGGCGCAAATGTCCGGTTGGCGCAGATCACGCTGGTGTTCTGTATGTCGATTATCGCGTTAATGTATCTGCCATCGGGAAAATTCCGTGCGTGGCTAAAGGTCGTAATCGCCAAGAATTTTTTTCAGCACCGCTATGATTACCGTTCAGAATGGATGCGCTTTGCCGATACGATCGGTTTTCCAACCGTTGATGCAGCGCCATTTCACGAACGCGTGATCAAATCGCTCGCCGATATTTTTGAAAGCCCCGCCGGGCTGTTGTTGACGCGTGATGAAGAGGACCGGTTAGTAGTGCAGGCGCGCTGGAATTGGCCCACCGCTAATGTGCCAACCTTTGCCGGTAATTCGCACACTGTGCCGTTTTTTGAAGGTTCAGGCCACATTCTGTTGATGGATGCGGTGCGGGCAGGGACCGATGAACGCTGCGATCCGCGCGCGGTTCCGCAATGGTTATATGATGAAGGCCGCGCCTGGGCCGTGGTGCCATTGGTGCATTTTGGCCGCTTGACAGGCATCGCCGTTTTGGCGCGTCCGCCAATAGCACGCGATCTGGACTGGGAAGATCTTGATATGGTGCGCGTCGTCGGGCGGCAACTGGCCAGCTATCTGGCAGAGGCGAGCAGCCAGCAGGCGTTGACTGAAAACCGCCAGTTTGAACAGTTCAATCGCCGTTTCGCCTTTGTAATGCACGACATCAAAAATCTGGTTAGCCAGTTGTCGATCCTTGCGCGCAATGCCGAAAAGCATGCATCCAATCCTGAATTTCAGGCGGACATGGTCGAAACGCTGAAATCGTCAGTCGACAAGATGAACGATCTGTTGAAGCGTCTGTCGCAGCATAGCCAAACGCGCAACGCGCAGATCGAGCCGTTAGATATTGAAAAGGCTGTGCTTTCCGTGGTTCATGGCAAGCGCCTTATTTATCCGATTGAAACCGAGCTGGTGCCCGATATGTACGCAAAGGCCGATGCCGCACGGATCGAAACAATCCTGAACCATCTGGTGCAAAATGCGATTGAGGCGACATCGGACGGATCGCCCGTACGCATCAGCGTTAGCCGGCAGGGTAACGAAATCGCCATCCGTGTATCAGACAATGGCAGCGGCATGACCGAGGCATTCGTTGCCAATCAACTGTTCAAACCGTTTGAATCCACCAAAGAGGGCGGGTTTGGCATTGGTGCCTATGAAGCACGCGCGCTGGCCCAATCCATCGGCGGCAATCTGCGCGTCGATAGCCGCGTCGGTCGGGGCACACGGATGACAGTTCTGCTGCCCGCTGCAACACCTGACGACATCACAGAACACACCGGCCAAACCGGCAATGCATTGGATAGGGCGGCCTGATATGAGTGAAGCAAAACGGAAATTGTTGATCGTCGAAGATGATCAGGGGCTACAGCGACAATTGAAATGGTCGTACGAAGACTTTGAAGTTTTCTGCGCATCAAACCGCGCCGAGGCGATTGCGTTGATGCGTCTGGAGGAGCCTGATGTGGTCACGCTTGATCTCGGCCTGCCGCCTGATCCCGATGGCACGACCGAGGGTTTTGCGACGCTGGATGAAATGCTGCAGTTGAAGCCTGATACCAAAATCATCGTTGCGTCGGGCCACAATGCCAAGGAAAGCGCGTTGCATGCGATTTCCGCTGGTGCGTGGGATTTTTACCAAAAGCCGGTCGACATTGACGAGCTGCACCTGATCGTCAAACGTGCCTTTCATGTTCGCGATCTGGAAATGGCCAATCAGAAGCTGCAACAGCCCGATAGCAATGGCGAGGTGCTGTTCGGCAGCTTAGTGACTGCTTCGCCGGAGATGTTGAAAGCCGCACGCACTGTTGAGCGCGTTGCCAACACCAACGTGTCAGTGATGCTGTTGGGTGCGAGCGGCACAGGCAAGGAGCTGTTGGCTCGGGGTCTGCACGATGCCAGCGCGCGTAAATCAAAGCCGTTTGTTGCCATCAACTGCGGTGCGATCCCCGAAAACCTGTTGGAATCCGAACTGTTCGGCCATGAAAAAGGTGCGTTTACAGGCGCGATCAAAACCACCGAGGGTAAGATTGAACTAGCGCATGGCGGCACATTGTTCCTCGATGAGGTCGGCGATATCCCCATGCCGTTGCAGGTAAAACTGTTGCGCTTTTTGCAGGAACGCGTGATCGAGCGCATCGGGGGCCGCAAAACAATCCCCGTCGACGTCCGCATCGTTGCCGCAACGCATCAGAATTTGAACCAGATGATTTCGGATCAAACATTCCGCGAAGACCTGTATTACCGGCTTGCCGAGGTGACGATTGGCATTCCGAAACTGTCTGAACGCAGCGGAGATGCAGTTTTGCTGGCCAAGCATTTCCTCGCGCGTTTTGCCCGCGAAATGAACCCGTCGATCAAAGGCTTTGCCTCGGCGGCACTCACCGCCATTGATCAATGGGGCTGGCCGGGCAATGTCCGCGAACTGGAAAACCGGGTCAAACGCGCAGTGATTATGGCGGACACGAAGTTTATCACTGTGGACGATTTGCAATTCGATACGCCCGATGATGAAGACCGGTTGCTGAACCTGAAAGCAGCGCGTGAAGTTGCCGACCGTAAAGCCATTGGTCGGGCCATTGCGCGGACAGAGGGAAATATATCCAACGCTGCAAAACTTCTCGGCATCAGCCGCCCGACGCTTTATGACTTGCTGAAACAATATGAAATGCATGTCTGATGGTCGCAGCCCGGGGCAAATTATCCTCTAGTCTAAAACGGCTATTATACGCAGCTGTGCTGGCGAGCATGGCGACTGCGTCATCGGCATACAAACCCGATAGTGATGCAAAGGCTGCGTATGACCGCGCAATGGCATTTCGTGCCTCGCTCGATTATCGGTCTGCCCGCGTAGAATTGATGAATGCAACGGCGCAGGATAGCCGCTGGGGGCAAGCGTTTGTTGCGCAAGCCGAGGTGGCGTTGGAACTGTTCGATGCAGTTGCTGCCCGGGCGGCGCTTGATAAGGCGACATCGCTTGGTGTTCCCGAGGATGAAACTGCGCATCTGCTTGGCCATGCCCATTGGTTGCTGGGCGACCTTGAACATGCACGCGACCTGCTATCCAGCAAGACTATGCCCGTCAAAAACCGGCCCTATGCAGATCGCATCTTGGGCCGTGTCTATATCGATATGGGCGATACGATTGCGGCGGAACAGGCGTTTAACCGCGCCCTAAAACTGACACCCAATGACAGCAAGCTGTGGACCGAAATTGCCCGTTTCCGTCTGGTCATTGCCAATCAGGGCGGAGCGATTGATGCAGCGGACTATGCGCTGAAACTGGATCCCAATAATCTGCGTGCGCTGGAATTACGCGGACGGTTGGTACGGTCACAATTTGGTGTGGTGGCTGCGTTGCCTTGGTTTGAACGCGCGCTGCAGGTCAGCCCGAATGATGTGCCCGTGCTGGAGGAATATGGCGCAACGTTGGGCGAGGCGGGGCGCTATGCCGATATGCTGGCACAGGCGCGCAAGATTATCTCGCTTGATAGCAACAACGCCCGTGCTTTTTATATGCAGGCTGTGATTGCGGCACGTGCCGGCAATTATGATCTGGCACGCCGCCTGATCCCGCGACTGGGTCGAGATTTCGGCGATCTGCCAGGGCCGTTATTGCTCTCCGCGATTATCGAATATGAATCCGGGAACTGGAACATCGCGGTCGATCATTTTGAAAAACTGGTCGAGATGCAGCCTTCGAATAACAAGCTGCGGACGTTATTGGCGCGCGCAATGCACAAATCGGGTGAGCATCAAGATGCATGGGATGTAATCGCACCGATTGTCGATCGCCCCGATACGGATAGCTACACAATCATGCTGGGTGCGCGTATTCTGGAGGCACTGGATGAACGCAAACCGGCGGCGGGACGGCTTGATCGCGCCATCTATCCCAGCATAGCTGTGTCAAAGCCGCTGGCTGTTCGGCAATCGCTTGCCGGTGCAGCATCAGAGGCGCAGCGTTATCCGCGTAATGCCGATGCGGTGATCCCTTATGTACGGCTGCTGCTCGCCAATGGCGATACGAGCGCCGCGCGCACTCAAGCCAATCGCTTGCTTGAGGGGAATGCCGGCGTTTTTGCGGCACAGCTGGTTTCTGGTGATGTAGAGATGGCTGCAGGGAACGTTGATGGCGCCATTGCGGCCTATGAACGCGCACGCAAAATCGCCTTTGCCAGCCCGACGATGCTGCGTCTTGTCGCTGCCTATCGTGCAAAGGGCAACAACGCCGCTGCTAGTAAAACGATCAGCGAATTTTTGAACTTTAACCCCGATAGTCTGGCCGGACAGCGGCTTTGGGCTTTTGACTTACTGGATCGCGGGCAGTGGGCGGACGCGATCAACTGGTTACAGCGCGCGCGTGTTCGCCTTGGATATAATGATGCGATATTGAATGCCAACATTGCCCGTGCCTATGCGGGCGCAAAGAAATGGGACGATGCGGTGCGCGAAGCAAAGCTTGCCTATCGCGTCCACCCCGCCAACGTTATGACAACGCAGGTTTACGGAAAGATATTGCTTGCGTCGGGTAAGGATAAAAAAGGCGCATACAACCTGTTGCGTAAAGCCAACAAGCTGGCACCAGATAACAAAGAAATTGCGAAAGATTACGCCGTGGCGCGTAAGGCGCTGGGGAAGACTTAGGCTTTTTCCAGCAACTCGGCAGGGTCAATACCGGCGCGCAACATTTGCGCCTTTACCACTGGCCAAATGTTTTTGATGAAATTGTCATGTTCTGTACTGCGCAATTTAGCGACTGCGCCCTGTGCCACAAACAAGCCGACGCCGCGTTTGACCTCGACCAGCCCTGAATCCTGAAACAGTTGATAGGCCTTTGCCACAGTCAGCGGGTTCGCGCCCTGTTGCGCAGCAAATGCCCGCACTGATGGCAGCATCTGTCCCTCGACAAATTCACCATCCAGAATGGCCGCTGCGATCGTATCACGCAGTTTTAGATAAACAGGTTTGCTCTCGTTTTTCACACCACCTTACTGCCATAATACAGTAGCGCGCGTCAACCTGTGTTAAGCCACTCCCCTTCAGGCGTGGAGGGATCAGCCCCCCGGACTGATCCGAGAGGCTCCACGGGGTTGGGGTGGGGCTTGTTAGTGTTGCGCAAGGGCCGCAAATCCCCGCCCCACTGCGACTAGGCAGCAAGCTGCCAAGTCTCGTTGCCCCTCCCCTGAAGAGGAGGGGCTAAGGAAATGTTCTGACCACACCCTCGAACTCCGGCCGCGGACGTTCTTCCAACGGGCGCGCAGGGCTGCCGATGAAAAACAGCCCGGCGATGCGCTCGCGACCTTGGCATAACGCATGGGTTATGGTCGCGTCATAGGCCACCCAGCCGGTAATCCAGCTGGCAACAAAACCGTGCGCTTGTGCTGCATGAAGCAGGTTCATCGCCACAGCACCAGTGCTTAACTGCTGCTCCCATTCGGGAATTTTAACGCTTTCCTGTGGCGCGTGGAGCAGCACGATCAGCGTGGGAGCCATTAGGGCAGGGGCAACAGCCGCTTCAACCTGTGCAGGTCGCGCATCAGGATTGGCAGTCAGAAAAGCAGTTTTGACCAGATCACCAAACGCCTGACGATCCGAAATTTTGACAAAGCGCCACGGGAACAGCTTGCCATGATCGGGCGTGCGCATGGCAAGGCGCAGGATATCATCAAGCACTGCATCATCCGGCCCAGGCGCAATCATTTCGCGCGGTTTACCCGACCGGCGAGTGGCAAGATAGGTGGCGAGCGAGGAGGTGTCATTGAACATATCCGCAGCAGTTCGTCGAAAAGCGGTATCAGGCGCAACAAAATTCTTCACACACGCAATTTTTTCGGTAGGTTGACCGCAACGGCCCCGGGGAGGGGTTTACGCTAAACTAAAAAGAGAGGGGTTGCCACATGGCCACCGGATATGCGCAGGACGGAGATTCTGCGGGGACAATTTTAGGACACCCAAAAGGTCTGTTCGTTCTGTTTTTCGCCGAGATGTGGGAGCGGTTTTCCTATTACGGAATGCGTGCGCTGCTGATTTTTTATCTGACCAAGCATTGGTTATTCTCTGATGAAAAATCGGGCATTATTTACGGCGCATATACCGCGCTGGTGTATATCACTCCTGTTCTGGGTGGATATTTAGCAGACAAATATCTGGGGCAGCGAAAAGCTGTCGTCTATGGGGCAGTTCTCCTCACTTTCGGGCATTTCTTGATGGGCTTTGAAGGTAGCGGCGGACAGGATGCTAGCTCGCTCAACATCTTCTGGCTTGCATTGGCGTTCATCATCGTCGGCTCCGGCTTCCTCAAAGCCAATATTTCTGTGATTGTTGGGCAGCTTTATTCGCGCACTGATGTACGCCGTGATGGTGCCTACACTATCTTTTACATGGGCATCAATTTGGGTGCTGCAATCGGTGCTTTGTTGTGCGGCTATCTTGGTGAAACCTATGGTTGGTCATACGGATTTGGCGCTGCTGGCGTTGGCATGTTGCTTGGCTTAATCGTTTTTATCTGGGGTAAGCCGCTGCTTCTTGGTCGCGGAGAGGCTTCTGATCCGGCAAAACTCGCATCGACCGTTGCGGGTATAAAGCTGGAATGGCTCATCTATCTGACTGGACTTGTTGCCGTCGTAATCTGTTGGTGGCTGGTGCAAAATCAGGATGTTGTTGGCACGTTGCTGGGCATCGCTGGAACAATCCTAGTGCTTTATGTGCTTGGCATCGCGACATTCAAATTTGTTCATGGCTCGTTTGATGCAGCACCAAAAGCTCCGTTGATGCTATTCGCGTCGGGCGGCGGCTTAGCAATTATCGCATTCATCGGTATGTTTATGAAGTGGATGTCGGAATCGGCCGCACAAACGCTTGCGCTTGCGGGTTTTGGTCTTTCGCTAATTGTTGTGATTTGGCAGTGTTTCGGAAAGCCGAACCATGACCGTGACCGTATTTTTGCTGCGATGTTTTTGATTATCGGTTCCATTCTTTTTTGGGCGCTGTTTGAACAAGCAGGATCATCGCTCAACTTGCTTACAGATAGGCATGTTGACCGGTCGATTTTTGGATGGGAGCCTAAGGCTTCGCAGTTTCAATCACTGAACGCTATTTACATCGTCCTGCTTGCGCCGTTTTTTGCATGGCTTTGGACAAGTATGGGGCGTCGCGGGATTGAACCATCAGCACCTGCGAAATTTGGCCTTGCCATCGTGCAGTTGGGACTAGGATTTCTTGTGCTTGTAGCGGGTGCAGCATCGGTAAGCAGTGGCACATTGATCCCGGTGGTGTTTATTTTCCTCATCTATTTGCTGCACACAACAGGCGAACTTTGTTTATCCCCTGTTGGCCTTAGTGCGATGAACAGGCTTGCACCGGCGCATATGGCATCTTTGATTATGGGAACATGGTTCTTTGCATCAGCAACCGGAAACTTTGTGGCTGGTTTGATCGCGGGTGCAACCGGTTCTGAAAAAGCTGGCGGTGAAAATGTTGGACCAGAAGTGGTGATGGAGGTCTACTCCCAGATTGGCTGGATCGCCATCGGAGTTGGCGTGGCTGTTATAGTCATCTCTCCTTTGATCAAAAAGCTGATGCACCTCGACACTTTAGAAGACGCACAACCCGAAGCAGACAAGGCCGCTTAAACTATGCAAAGTCGTATCCGCTGGTCGCTTTTTGCGGCACCCCTTGCGCTGGTCGCGTGTTCTAATACCGCAGTGGCGCCTAAAACCGCCTCTGCGGAGCCAGCGGAAAAAGCGGCTCCCGCGAAAAAGGCGGATGCGCCTTATGCCTCAACGTATAAGGCCTATCCAGGGAGCGCGACGGTCGTTCGCAACGTCACGATCTTTGACGGCGAAGGCGGGCAGATCGATAACGGCACTGTCTATTTCAAAGACGGGAAAGTTAACATGGTCGGCGGTGCGATGACTGATAAAGAGCTTCCTGCAGACGCCAACGTCATCGACGGGACTGGCAAATTTGTAACGCCGGGTATCATCGATATCCATTCGCATCTTGGTGATTATCCCTCACCAGCGGTTGAGGCGCATCAGGATGGGAATGAGGCGACCTCGCCCACCACGCCAGAGGTGTGGGCCGAACATAGTGTCTGGCCCCAAGACCCCGGTTTCAGCCGTGCGCTTGCCAATGGCGGTGTGACTTCGTTGCAAATCCTGCCGGGTTCAGCAAACCTGATGGGTGGTCGTTCTGTGGTGTTGAAAAACGTCTATGCCCGCAGCGTGCAAGGGATGAAATTCCCCGGTGCGCCATATGGCCTGAAAATGGCGTGCGGCGAAAATCCGAAACGGGTTTACGGCGCAAAGGGCCGAATGCCATCCACGCGCATGGGCAATCTGGCGGTTAATCGTCAGACTTGGATTAAAGCGCAGGAATATAAGAAAAAGCGCGATAGCGGCAAAGAGTTTACACGCGACATCGGCATGGAAACGCTAGCGGGTGTGTTGGATGGCGATATCAAAATTCAGAACCACTGCTACCGCGCCGATGAAATGGCCATTGTCCTCGATATGGCAAAGGAATTTGGCTATAAAGTCTCCACATTCCATCACGCTGTTGAAAGCTATAAAATTGCCGATTTGTTGAAAGAGAACGGCGTTTGCTCTGCGGTTTGGGCGGATTGGTGGGGCTTTAAGATGGAAGCCTATGACGCGATTCCAGAGAATGCAGCCATTCTGCAGAACGCAGGCGCATGCGTGATCATTCATTCGGATGATGAAAACCAGATCCAGCGGTTGAACCAAGAAGCGGCAAAGGCGCTGGCGAATGGTCGGCGCATGGGCTTTACGATTTCCGATGGCGATGCGATCCGCTGGATGACGTATAATCCCGCCAAGGCGCTGGGCATTGACGCGATGACCGGTAGTTTGAAACCGGGTAAGATGGCCGATTTAGTGTTGTGGAACAGCAATCCGCTGTCGGTCTATTCGCGGCCCGAAAAAGTATGGGTTGATGGTGCGCTGTTGTTTGATTCCAGCGATCCCAAACGCAGGCCCGTTAGTGATTTTGAGCTGGGCCAACCCGGTGAAGGAGATGTGAAATGAAGCATCTGCTCTTCACTGCCGCTGCATTAGCCGCGTTTTCCACCCCGGCATTCGCCGAAACCGTTGCCATCACCGGCGGCAAAGTGATCATCGGTGACGGCTCGGCGCCAATCGAGGGTGGCACTGTTGTTATCCGTGATGGCAATATCGTGGCCGCTGGTAAAGACGTCGCAGTCCCTGCAGGCGCGCGGACGATTGATGCGAGCGGCAAATGGGTGACACCGGGTATCTTTGCCGGGTTCAGCCGTATCGGCTTGGCCGAGGTTGATGCCGTTAATGGCACCAACGACAAAAGCGGCGGCGATAGCGGTTTTTCCGCAGCGATAGACATTGCGCCAGCGATTGATCCGTTTCGTTCACCGATTGCGGTTAATCGCGCTGCGGGCGTCACCCGCGCCGTTGTTGCACCAGAGGCAGCCAAAAGCATCTTTGCTGGCCAAGGCGCAATTGCCGATCTGGGCGTAGACAGTAACCCTGTGAGTAAAGCCAAAGCGTTCCAGTTCGTTGAATTTGGTGAAGATGGGGCTGGCAATTCGGGTGGTAGCCGCGCAGGCACTCATCTGCATTTCCGTGCGATGCTCCGTGAGGCGCAGGCTCATGCGAGCGGCAACGATGCCTTTGACGATGATCTGTTAAAGATCGAAGATGCGCGCGCGCTGCAGAGTGTATTGCGCGGAGAAACACGGTTGCTGGTGCATGTAGAGGGCGCAAACGACATGCTGCGCTTGCTGGAATTAAAACGTGATTATCCAGCGATAAAAATGGTGTTTGTTGGCGCGACCGAGGGATGGCGCGTTGCGGATAAACTAGTCAGTGCTGGCGTCCCTGTCATCGCATCGGCACTGAATGATCTGCCGGCAACGTTTGAGATGCTGGGCGCTACGCAATCCAACATTGGCCGGATGAAAGATGCTGGCGTTAAAGTCGCCATCGGGATGATCAACGACCGTGATGCTCACCAGCTGCGCTACACGCCGCAATATGCCGGGAACCTTGTGTCCTTGCAAAAAGTGCCGGGTGCAACCGGGCTGAACTGGGATGAAGCGTTCGCCACGATCAGCTCCGTTCCTGCTGAGATTATGGGCGTTGGCGATCGCTACGGCAGTTTGAAAGCTGGACGAGCAGGGGATGTTGTTATCTGGGACGGCGATCCGCTGGAACTCTATGCTGCGGCAACGACAGTGTTTATTGACGGCGTTCAGCAGCCACTTGCTAACCGGCAGGATCGCTTGCGTGACAGGTATCGCAACCCGGTTGAAGGCGATCTGCCAAAGGCGTATGATCGATAGGAGATAATCGCCACCCAATTCGTCATCCTGAAACAAGTTCTGGATGACGAGGGTTACAGGTTGGAGACCAAAATGGATGGCTATGCATCACTGATAACTGCTTGCTCGCTGTTTGTTGGCACGCACTTCCTGATGTCTCATCCTTTGCGATCCCGAATGGTGAAGCGCTTCGGCGAGAACGGGTTTTCCGGCATTTATTCGCTGGTATCGCTGGCGACTTTTGCTTGGATGATCTGGACATTTCGGCAAGCGCCAACGGGTGAGGATGTCTGGGTTCAAACGGATATAATCTGGATTGTCTCAAGCGTCCTGACGCTGTTGGCTGCGATATTCTTCCTTGGCTCACTCATCCGTAATCCGGCCTTTCCGAATCCCGATGCGAGCGCAAGTGTGGCGCTGGCGGCTCAGTCACCCAGCGGCATGTTTCTTGTTACGCGCCACCCGATGATGTGGGGCTTTGCCCTGTGGGGCATCGGCCATATTTTAGTTGCGCCGCGCACCGATAATTTCATTTTTGTCGGCAGCATTATCTTTCTGGCACTGGTTGGCGCGTGGGCGCAGGAACGGAAAAAGATCGCCGCTTTGGGCGATGGCTGGCGCAGCTGGCAAGCACGCACTAGCTATTGGCCGCGTTTGACGCAGATGGGGCATATAGGCTGGCGGCTTTGGCTTGCCGGTATCGCTTTATGGCTGGTCGCGACATGGGCGCACAATTTCTTTGGCGCGTATGGGGCCGGCCTGTTCCGCTGGCTATAGGCGAACCATCCGCATACCAGCCTCGCTATAACGCGGCCCTGCTATGCTGCCGCGCGGAGCAGCCGCATCAAGCTTTGCAAGATCCTCGGCGTCAAGCACCACATCCGCAGAGCCGGCACTATCCTCCATCGTAACGCGGCGTTTGAAGCCGGGTATGGGGACGATGCTATCTCCTTGCGCCAACAGCCAGGCTAGGGCGATTTGCGCCAGCGATACATTGTGCTTTGCCGCCACTTCACCAACAATATCGACCACTTTCAGGTTGGTTGCAAAATTGTCGCCTTGATAGCGCGGATCGTTGCGCCGCCAGTCATTGGCGGGCAGGTCGTCCAAGCTGCGAATTGATCCGGTCAGGAACCCTCTACCCAGCGGTGAATATGGGACAAAGCCGATGCCGAGTTCTCGGCAGACCGGCAGGATTTCATCCTCGACATCGCGTTCCCACAATGAATACTCGCTTTGCAGCGCGCTGATCGGGGCAACCGCAGCAGCGCGGCGAAGCGTTTCAGGTCCAGCTTCTGAAAGGCCGATATGTTTGATTTTGCCTTCAGTGATCAGGTCAGCCATCGCCCCGACAGTTTCCTCAATCGGCACATTGGGATCGACGCGGTGTTGATAAAATAGGTCGATGCAATCAATTCCCAATCGTTTCAGGCAACCCTCGACAGAGCTTTTCGCATTGGTGCCTGAACCATCGACACCAACGATTTTGTCGCCGTCAAACTTAAATCCGAACTTGGTCGCTATGACTAGCCCATCACGCTTGCCTTTGATGGCCTCGCCGACAAGTTCTTCGTTTTGGAACGGGCCATAGATTTGGGCTGTATCGAAAAATGTGATGCCAAGATCAATCGCGCGGTGGATGGTTTTAATTGCCTCATCGGGATCGGCGTCTTCGCCATAGGTAATGTTACCGCCTCTGATCATCGGCATACAGCCAACGCCGATGGCAGATACTTTCAGACCGTGCCCAAGATTGCGATACTTCATTTCATATCTCCTTCGCCGCGCGCGACAGTTCCTGTCACCGCAATGTCCATTGTTACATTTCCGACTGTGCGCATAATATCCGGAAACGTCTCAATCGCAACCAGTAGCCCCAATGGCTCCAGCGGTATTCCCATCACCATACAAATCGGCGCGATGGCGGCAATAAAACTGATCGTCCCAGGCAGGCTGACAGAACCTAATGTCGTGATCCATGCGACCGCAACACCCAACGCCATCTGTTCGAAACTTAGTTCAATGTTCAACCAATGCGCAACATAGATTGCGACGGCTAGGTTCATCGCCGGGCTGGTCGCACGAAAAATGGCGACGGCCATTGGCAGGACAATATCGGTGCTGCGCGCTCCAACGCCCAGCTGCTTTGATCCTTCGACCATTGCAGGCAATGACGCGAGCGAGCTTTGCGTGGAAATGGCGACCGACTGTGCAGGAATGGCTGCTTTAATAAACGCTATCGGTTTAAACCGGGCCCAGAAAAATGCGACTGGATAGGCCGACAGCATGATGATGAAGCCGATGGTTGTAACAATCAGCACATAATGCAGCAGGTTGGCAAAGGACGCGATGCCAGCGGCAATCCCCAGCGTGATGCCAAGCGCAAATACGCCAAGCGGGGCAAGCCATAACACCCAACCGATGACGACAATCATCGCTTCGCCCATTGCCTCAAAAAATCGGGCAAGAACTTCTTTTTTGGCAGGTTCCAACTGCGTGATCGCAAAGGCGAGAGCGATTGTGAAAATGATCAGCGGCAGCAGTGCGTCATTCGCCGCAGAGTTGAACACGTTGGGTGATATAATGGCTTTCAGATACTCGATAAACGGTGGAGGGTTATCCACCGTTGTCGTTGCCCCCGGATAGCCCGATCCACTTGGCGTCGGGAACATTTCGAGCAGTAACGGCGTCACAATTGCCGACATGATCGTCACGATCATCAGGATAGATAGCATTGTGATAACGGATCGTGTCGCAGTGCGGCCAGAGCTTGCAGCATCAGCGGTCTGGACAATGCCCGTCACCAGCAACGCGACAACCAACGGGATCACCGTCATCCGCAATCCATTCAGCCACCAAGTGCCGATCAGGTCCGCCGATTGCGTCAGGAACGGCACGCTATCGCCAACCCACGCCCCCAGTAACAGCCCCGCAACCAGTGCAGCCAAAATCAGCCAAGCCTTTTTCATGCAAATCGTCCTTCTGTTTGACGCACAGTTGCACCGTGTAAGCGCCTGATCAAGTGCGAAGACTTTACCTTGTCCGTAATTCAGTCTTTGAAGGTTGAACAATGCTGCGCTAAAGGCTCGGCATACCGGTTGGGGGATATAAATATGGGCCGCAAATTTTTCGGGACTGACGGAATACGCGGGCGCACCAATGCAGGTGCGATGACCGCCGAAATGGCGATGAAAGTCGGTCAAGCGGCGGGCACGCATTTCTTGCGCGGCGATCATAAACACCGCGTCGTGATCGGCAAAGACACACGGCTTTCGGGCTATATGATCGAGAACGCGCTGGTTGCGGGCTTTACCAGTGTTGGCATGGATGTCGTACAATTCGGCCCGATCCCGACGCCAGCGGTAGCGATGCTGACCCGTTCTATGCGTGCCGATCTGGGCGTGATGATCTCTGCAAGCCATAATCCCTATGAGGACAACGGCATCAAGCTGTTCGGCCCTGATGGTTACAAACTGTCCGATGAGGATGAGCTGGCGATCGAGGCGTTGATTGATCAGCCTGCGCAGTTGGCGCCATCGCACGATATCGGGCGCGCGCGGAGGATCGAGGATGCGCGTGGACGCTATATTTATGCAGCCAAGCTGTCGGTTCCCGATCATATCCGGTTTGATGGCCTGCATGTCGTGCTCGATTGCGCCAATGGTGCGGCGTATCAAGTAGCGCCCACTGCGATTTGGGAATTGGGGGCGAAAGTCACCACCATCGGCGTCAATCCCAATGGCAAGAATATCAACGACAAGGTTGGTTCAACGCATGTGGCAACGTTGCAGGAAACGGTGGTTGCTGCTGGCGCTGACCTCGGCATCGCACTGGATGGCGACGCTGACCGCTTGATCGTCGTCGACGAAAAAGGCCGCGTTGTTGACGGCGATCAGTTGATGGCATTGCTGGCCGTTTCGATGAGCCGCAACGGACTGCTCTGCGGTGATGGGATTGTGGCGACGGTGATGTCGAACCTTGGGCTGGAACGCTTTTTGGCGACGCAACATCTACAACTGATCCGCGCCAAAGTGGGCGACCGCTATGTGCTGGAGGAGATGCGCAGCCGGGGCATGAATGTCGGTGGTGAACAATCGGGGCATATGATCTTGTTGGACCATGGCACGACCGGCGATGGCCTTGTCGCGGCATTGCAGGTGCTGGCTGAATTGGTGGAGCAGGGCAAGCCCGCCAGCGAGCTGCTGCATTTGTTTGAGCCAGTGCCGCAGCTGTTGAAAAACGTGCGTTTTTCGGGCGGCAAGCCATTGGAGGATGAAACGGTTAAAGCTGTGATTGCAGACGCTGAGGCGGAGTTAGCGGGCTGTGGCCGTTTGGTTATCCGGCCATCGGGCACTGAACCAGTGATCCGAGTGATGGCCGAGGGCGATGACGCAGCGCAGGTTGAGGCAGTTGTGGATCGCATTTGCGATGCTGTGAAACAGGCTGCTGCATGAATTTACCCAAGAGCTTTTGGTTCGATGCGTTGGTATTCGCAGCTATGTTTTTCCTCCTCGGGCTCGGACTCGACTGGCTTAGAGGAAGAGAACTTGATCTTGCGGCGAGAGGAATCGCGACAGCCATTGCGATGCCAATTTATCTGATCGTGAAAATGTGGCTCTTTAACAGACGGAAAAACGCAACCGATGCTTGAAATGCGCCCTGATTGCGAACGCTGCGGCACGGACTTGCCCGCTTATGCAGGAGGCGCGTTTATTTGCTCGTTCGAATGCACATTCTGCGCGGAATGCAGCGATGCGATGGACGAACGCTGCCCCAATTGCGGCGGCGAATTGCTGGATCGGCCGACACGGTCAAAAAAGTCTCTCGAAAAATTTCCTGCTTTGGCGGTGCGTAAGTATAAGGGCGCATGACTGCACGAATCCTGATTATTGCGGGCTCTGATAGCGGCGGCGGGGCCGGGATTCAGGCTGATATAAAGACTGTCACGATGCTTGGCGGCCATGCGATGACAGCAGTGACGGCAATTACAGCGCAGAACACTGTGGGTGTTCAGGCGGTTCATTCTGTGCCGACCGAAATGGTAATTGCTCAGATTGACAGTGTGCTTTCCGACATTGGCGTTGACGCGATCAAGATCGGGATGATTGGCAATGCGCAGACTGCACATGCCGTTGCCGACCGGTTGCAAAATTTGGATGTGCCGATCGTATTTGATCCGGTGATGGTGGCTACCAGCGGTTCGTTGCTGGCCGATACTGAGACGATTGCCGCATTCGACAGGTTGATGGAAATCGCTGCACTGACCACGCCCAATCTGCCAGAGCTGGCGGCATTGGGCGGGCGTGAAGCGTTGTTGCGCCGAAACATCGCGTTGCTGATAAAGGGCGGGCATGCCGAGGGCGATTATATCACAGACCGGCTCGATCTTGGTTTCAACCAAAGCGCCAGTTGGAGCGACAAGCGGATTGAAACGACCAGCACACATGGCACAGGCTGCACCTTGGCTAGTGCTGTTGCGACAGGGCTGGGGCAGGGGATGCATGTTCAGGATGCGGTGCAACGAGCGCGGCTGTTTGTGCGCTATGCGTTGCTCAACGCTCCAGGCCTTGGCGCAGGACATGGCCCGATGGGGCATGGCCAAGTGCGCGCCGAACCTATCCTTGCTGGTCCCGCATTTAACCAAGTGACCGTTGGTTCCAGCGACTATGCTGCCTCGGTGGCTTTCTATACAACATTGGGACTGACCCAGATCGTTGATAGTCCAGACAACGGCTATGCGCGGTTTGAGGCCGCAAACGGCGCAACCTTTTCAATTCACGCTGATGATAGCGCACCGGGGCCAACGGTTGTGTATTTTGAACATGCGCAGCTCGGCAAGTATTGCGAACAGCTTATGAAAGCGGGGCTGACGTTTGACCAGATGCCAAAGGCCGAAGACTGGGGCTGGACTGAAGCTCGATTGCGCGATCCCTTTGGTAATCTGATTTGTCTATACAGCGCCGGCGAAAACCGACGCTTTGCGCCGTGGAGGATACAACTATGACGATAGCAACATTTTTCCAGTGGCATATAAAACCCGGTCAGCATGAGGTCTTTCAGAGCGCATGGACTGAAGTAACACGGCGTTTGCTTGAGCATGGATCGTTAGGTTCAGCACTTTTTGTTGGTCCTGAGGGTACATACTGCGCGTTAGCACGATGGCCTGATAAGGTCACACGAGACGCTGCTTTTGCAGCAAATAGTAAGCTTGATGTTGCAGCTGTAATGCGCGCGGCTCTATCCGAGACTGTGCAACAGTTTGACATGGATGAAGCTGTCAACCTCTGGTCGCTGTTGCCATCACAATGATCGTCGGTGTGGACGAGGCAGGGCGTGGGCCATTGGCAGGGCCGGTTGTTGCCGCTGCTGTGGTGCTGTGTGATGGCGGGATCGAGGGTCTGGATGACAGCAAAAAGCTGACTGCAAAACGGCGCGCGGTGTTGGAGATTGAGATCAAGTCGCGCTGTCATTGGGCGGTTGGCTTGGCCGATGTTGCCGAGATCGACAGCATCAACATTTTGCAAGCAACCATGCTGGCAATGACACGTGCGGTTGAGGCGTTGGGCGCCGAACCAAGCCTTGTGATGGTCGACGGAAATCGCCTACCAAAATGGCGCTACAACGCTCAGGCTTTCATCGGTGGCGATGCGATCCATCCTTGCATTTCCGCAGCTAGCATCATCGCAAAGGAGCATCGCGATCGTTTGATGCGCGGCTATGATCTGGCTTATCCTGGCTATGGCTGGGCGTCGAATAAGGGCTACGGATCGGCAGCGCATCTAAAAGCTTTACGCGCATTGGGCGCAACGCCCCACCACCGTCGTAGCTTTGCGCCTGTTGCACAGCTGGCTTTGCTGTAACGGATTGTAAATAATCACCAGTGAGTCTTTAGGGTTACACCACTAGGGGTTGAGTCTTGCAGGAATCCTGAGACTCTACATCTTGTGCCGGACTCCTTTCGTTCTCTCAAAATGTTGCGAATCCAGTCACTTCGCCTGTGGAAAACTTTCTTGACGCCGAGTCAATTCTGACTCATTCCCATGCTCCAAGTACGGAAGCGGAGACAGATGGGCGTTTTAGAGAAAGTTAAGCCGGCAGCAAAGCTGGCCCAAAAGTCATTGGCGGCAAAACCAATTGCGCCTGTGGGAACGCTTCCGCTCGACAGTATCATGCGTATGGATTGTATCGAGGCGATGCGTTCATTGCCCGATGCGTGCATTGATATGGTGTTCGCTGATCCTCCCTATAATCTGCAACTTGGCGGCGATCTTCATCGTCCCGATGGCAGCCAAGTCGATGCCGTTGATGATGAATGGGACAAGTTCGACAGCTTTGCCGCGTATGACAAGTTCACATCGGCGTGGCTGGCCGAGGCAAGGCGCATCCTAAAGCCCGATGGCACATTGTGGGTCATTGGCAGCTATCACAATATCTTCCGCGTGGGTGCAGCGTTGCAGGATGAAGGCTTCTGGATCCTGAACGACATCATCTGGCGCAAATCAAACCCGATGCCCAACTTTAAGGGCACGCGGTTTACTAACGCGCACGAAACCCTGATCTGGGCCTCAACCAGCGAGAAGGCGAAATATACGTTCCATTATCGTTCGATGAAGACGTTGAACGATGAACTGCAAATGCGATCCGATTGGACCATTCCCATTTGCGGCGGCAAGGAACGGCTGAAACTCAACGGCACCAAAGCGCATCCGACACAAAAGCCAGAAGCACTGCTGTATCGCATCTTGCTTGCCTGCACCAATCCCGGTGATGTGGTGCTCGATCCGTTCTTTGGGACGGGAACGACCGGTGCCGTTGCCAAGCGGCTGCAGCGCCGCTGGATCGGGTGTGAACGCGATGACACCTATTGCAAAGTCGCCGAGGAACGGATCCAGATGGCCTTACCACTGGATGAATCTTCGTTATCAACTATGCAGTCACCAAAATCTCAGCCGAGGGTGTCCTTTGGCCAGCTGGTCGAAAATGGCTACATCCGCCCGGGTTCGCAGCTGACCGATAAAAAGCGCCGTTTCGGGGCGATCATCCGCGCCGATGGGTCGCTGAAATGGGGCGACAAATACGGCTCGATCCACAAGATTGGTTCGCTGACGATGAACGCGCCCAGCTGTAATGGCTGGAGCTATTGGTATTATCAAACGCGGACCGGCGAACTGAAAAGCATAGACGAATTGCGTCAGACATATCTGCTAGCGAATGAGCCATAACTATAAGCTGAGGAGAGGCGTTGTGACCAAATTGAAACTCACTACTGCAATGGCGGCGTTAACGCTGTCGACTTTCGCGTTTGCGAACCCTGTTCCACAAGCCGCTGATGCCGCGCAGCGTTATAACATTGAATTGCAACTCTATGACGGGAATGCAGTAGTCGCCGAGCCCAAGCTTATAGTGGCTGCCGGGGAACCTGCAGTTTTTTCAATAAGCGGCTCGACGCGGCTCGACTATCACATTGAGATCATTGCAAGTCCAAAAGGCAAAGAGAAAACGTCTGTTGCGCTTGATGCTAAGGTTTCAAAACTCGGATGGTCTAATCGGCTAACTACCAAATTGCTTTTGGATACTCAGTCTACCGTGCATATCGGAGAAGCTGATAAGAGCAAAAACTCTATGGATGGCTTTAGCATGGACATGAAAGTCAACGCTATTGAGCAATAGAATCTACCTTCGCCCCATAAATTTCATAGAAAGTCCGCAACAGCATGACGGTGCATCGGCACGTCTTGCCGGAACTATGCTATGGTTCACTGCGGTTGAGTTGATAGTTCGTGATGGGCAACGCATCATACGATCAATCGTTCCGGTTGCCGATTGCGATGCGCTTCCCGATGCTGCGCAGCAAATTTTCGCTAATCTAACAAGTGCCCGTGCGCCATTGCAAATGGGTGCGCGCACAATCCGGTTGGATCAGCCGCAAGTGATGGCGATTTTGAACCTGACGCCAGACAGTTTTTCCGATGGCGGTAAACTGGGTGATGATCCAGATGCAATAACAGCCGCAGGCATAGCCCTTTCTGCTGCTGGAGCAGCCATCCTTGATATTGGCGGTGAATCAACCCGCCCCGGCGCGCCTGTTGTCTGGGAGGGTGATGAGATTAAGCGAGTTGTGCCGACAATCGAGCGATTAGCACGTACGGGTGCTGCAATCTCTATAGATACGCGAAAAGCGGCTGTGATGGAGGCTTCGTTGGCGGCGGGTGCGTCGATGATAAACGATGTGTCAGCTTTGCTGTATGATGACCGATCACTGTCAGTGGCCGTTAGCAGTAATGGCCCTGTTGCCCTGATGCACGCCCCCAGCCAAGGCAGTGACCCGCACAAAGGCGGCGATTATGATGATGTACTGTTTGCCGTATACGATTGGCTTAAGGCGCGAGTGGCCGCTGTTGAGGCCGCAGGTGTTGCCCGCAGCCGTATAGTGATTGATCCCGGTATCGGGTTTGGTAAATCGCTGTCCGACAATCTGACGCTGATCAACAATCTTGCCCTGTTTCATGGCATCGGCTGCCCAATCCTTTTCGGTGCAAGCAGAAAGCGTATGATCGGCGCGCTGTCAAATGAGGCTGCTGCTGACGCACGACTTGGTGGTTCTGTATTTCTTGCGATGAAAGCAATAGAGCAAGGCGCTCAAATCGTGCGCGTTCATGACGTCGCCGAAACGGTGCAGGCCATCCATGTTTGGCGCGGGTTGCGCGATGCGGCACTGACTGCCGCTACATAATTTTACTCGGTTCGTCGCATCTATGAATCGGCCTATCTGACCTTTTCATGTTCCTGACTATTCCATTCATTTTCGGCTCATCTGATCCTGCCATCTACGCGGGCATCTTGTTGCGGATACCAGCTCACCAAACAGGGGGAGAGCGGGGGCACCTGCTGCGATAAGGCTATAAAGTGTTGAAACCAAAAGGATGCTCACATGAAAAAACTCCCCCTGTTTCTGCTCGCTTCGGCGGCGGCTATGGCGCTATCTGGCGCTGCTCAGGCACAAACCTATGTCGGTGTTTCCGTTGGCGGTGCGCTGCCCAGTGATTCCAAAAATAAGGGTGAATTTACTTCGGCTGTGCCTGCCACGACAGTCGCACCTATTTATGCAGCAATTCCGGCTGACACTCCATTATCGTGGACCACGGAATTCGACACAGGCTACAATATCTCTGGCCAAATCGGTCATCGCTTTGACGGCGGTTTTCGCGTTGAAGGTGAATTTAACTACAACCGTGCAGGAATAAAAACGCACAAAGGCGTGACTGTCGGAACCACCGATATCAGCGCAGTCGATGCCTCTGTTCTGACGCGCGGCGCAACCGCTGGTGCAACCGTTGGCACCGTGGTTGACAGCGGAATTGGCAAGCAGGAAAGCTATGGTGTCTTTGCCAACGCTTATTATGATTTCAATAGCGGCGGCAGCTTTCAGCCCTATGTCGGTGCAGGTGTTGGCGGACAAAAGGTGAAGTTTGATTACCGCCCGTCAAACATTGATGTCGGCCAAGGCAGCAGCACTAACTTTGCATGGCAGCTTATGGCTGGTGCTACCTATAAAATCGGGCCTGGCATGGAAATCTACGGTCAGTATAACTACCGTGATTCCGGCAAAACAAAAATGGAACTCGATCTGCTTCCGGCCGACTTGAACGCCAAAAGCAAACAGTCGATCTTCTCGCTTGGCCTACGCATTCCGTTTGGCGGCGGCGAATAAGCCAAAACGCTGCATTGACGGCAGCGCTTAGACAATCAATGCTGTGCTTTCCAAATTGGGGAGCGCAGCATGGTTGCTAAGTATCTGATCGCCTATATCGCAACGGGCGTATCGTTTGCTCTGATCGACAGTGTCTGGCTGCGCACCATGTATTCGCGGCTGTATAAGCCGGAAATTGGTAGCATGATGTACGAAGGCGGCTTTCGCTTGTGGCCTGCCGTTATCTTTTATCTGCTCTATATCCTTGGCATGATGATCTTTGCCGTTGGCCCGGCATTGCAAAGCGGCAAATGGCAAACGGCGCTTATCTGGGGCGCGCTGTTCGGCTTTTTCTGTTACATGACTTATGATCTTACCAACTTTGCCACGTTGAAAGTATGGAGCGTCAAAGTGACCGTGCTTGATATGATTTGGGGCACTGTGTTGACCGGGTCCGCATCAGTAGCCGGATATTGGCTGACGACTTTGATTAGCGGAAAAAGCGCTTAAGCTGCATTGCTTTCGATCCCTAGGTCGGCAAGCTTGCGGTATAACGTCGATCGACCAATGCCCAATCGCCGGGCCACTTCCGTCATGCGGCCGCGATAATGGCCGATGGCAAGGCGGATAACGTCCGCCTCGATTTCTTCCAACGGGCGCAGATTGCCGTCTTCTTCGTAAAGGTCGATGCCGATACCATTGCCGTCGTTGCTGGTGCTAACGGCGGCTGAGCGAACGCCAACAGCTGTTGCGATCTGTTTGAACTCGTCAGGCGTTAGCGCATCGCGGTCGCAGAGAACTGCGGCCCGGAACAAAGCGCTTTGCAGCTGACGCACATTGCCCGGCCAGTTATACGCCTTCAACAGCGATAGTGCCTCGTCGGTTATACCCAGGCTGCGAAGGCCAGGTTGGCTAGCCATGCGGCCAAGGAAGTGGCGGGCAAGGGCAGGGATGTCGCTCGTCCGTTCACGCAAAGGCGGAATGCGCAATTGCACGACGTTCATACGATAATACAGGTCTTCGCGGAATGCGCCGCTCTCCAGCTTTGCGGCAAGATCGGTATTGCTCGCTGACAATATACGCACATCAATGCGATAACTATGCGGCGAACCCAAAGGCTGTATCTCGTTCTCGGTCAGCAGACGAACCAACCGAATTTGCGTTTCGGTCGGCAGTTGGTCGATTTCGTCGAGAAACACCGTGCCGTTCTCGGCTTGCTGGATAATGCCGACGCGCCGGTCAAAAGCTCCGGCAAAGGCGTCTTTCTCATGCCCGAACAGAACTGAGTCGAGCAGATTAGGCGCAATCGCACCACAGTTGATTTTCAAATAAGGCTGCCTTGCACGCGGCGATGCGGCGTGGATTGCGTCGGCGACCACTTCCTTACCAACGCCGCCTTCGCCCTCGATCAGCACTGGCGCACGGCTGCGTGCAGCCTTTGCGGCGATGGCGAGTGCACTGCGGAATGCAGGGGCACTGCCGATTATCTCTTCAAAGCCCAAAGGATGAGCGATCTTTTCGGTCAGCGGCTGTAGCTCACCAAAATCTTTTGCATGATCGGCAGCAATACTGAGTGCGGCGATCAGCCGTTCGGCAGCAACGGGTTTGATAATGTAATCGGACGCACCGGCGCGCATCGCCTCGATGGCGCTATCATTTGAACCGATGGCAGTTAGTAACAGCACCGGCAAAGCTGGGCGGCGCGATTTCAATTCAGCAATCAACGCGGCACTATCTGCACTCGGAACCCATTGGTCGATCAAGATAGCGTCCAGCATCATGCCGTCTTGTGTGCCCAGCATCGCAATTGCGGTTTCAGCATCGCGTGCAACAATCGTGCGCCATCCCGCCCGGCCAGCAATAGCTGAAACCAGTCGGCATTGGGCCGGCTCATCATCGACAAGCATCAGCGAACGGATCAATTTTTCAGCCATTCAGCATCCATGAAAGAGCACATCAAACATTGCGGTAACAAAAATGGGTAAAGAGGCGATTAAGCATCCCACAAAAAAATCTATCGCATCCGGACGAATGTTTGCGCGGCAAAGGCTTGAGCAAATGCTGGGTTGCAGTTAAGGCCGGTGATGTAATTGACCTTCAGGAGGGTAAAATGGCTGAAAAACAGGATATGCGCGCTGCACAAGATTCTTATGCGGGCTTTATCAAGATGTTCAAATGGGGCACTGTTCTGTCAGTGGCTGCGGCTGCCATCGTCGTTTTGATCATCGCCTAACGTGACAAAAATCGCTGTCCTAAAGGAAACCGCCGCTGGCGAGACCCGTGTTGCTGCGACGCCGGAAACTGTAAAGAAGTTCATCGGGCTTGGCGCGGCGGTATCAGTTGAAAAAGGCGCTGGGCTATCGGCGTCGATCTCAGATGCAGAATATGAGGCTGTTGGCGCGACTTTAGGTGCAGCGGCGGTCGTGGCCAAGGATGCTGACATACTGCTCGGCGTGCAGGGGCCAGATCCAAAGGCGCTTAAGGGTGTTGCCAAAGGCGCTTGGATAGTTGCGGGGCTTGACCCGTTTGGACAGCGCAAGCGCGTTGACGAATATGCCAGGGCAGGCGTTGAGGCGCTGGCGATGGAATTTATGCCGCGCGTTACGCGGGCGCAGGGTTTTGACATCCTCTCGTCGCAGTCAAACCTCTCGGGGTACAAAGCTGTGATCGACAGTGCCGGAACCTTCGGCCGCGCGTTCCCGATGATGATGACAGCGGCAGGCACCGTGAGTGCGGCAAAGGTTTTCATCATGGGTGTGGGCGTTGCGGGCTTGCAAGCCATTGCAACGGCACGGCGTATGGGAGCTGTCGTATCGGCAACAGACGTGCGATCGGCCACTAAAGAACAGATCGAAAGTCTTGGGGCCAAGGCGGTGTTCGTTGAGAATGTTGCGGGTATCGAAGGCGAAGGCGCAGGTGGCTATGCGACCGAAATGTCTGATGAATATAAGGCGGCACAGGCCGAGCTGGTATCATCGCACATCGCCAAGCAGGATATTGTAATCACCACCGCGCTTATCCCCGGACGCGCCGCGCCGCGTTTAGTGAGCGACGATCAGATCAAGAGCATGAAGCCTGGCTGTGTGATTTTCGACCTTGCAGTTGCGCAAGGCGGTAATGTTGAGGGTTCAAAGCCCGATGAGGTCGTCATCAAACACGGCGTGAAAATCATCGGCTATTCCAATACGCCTGCGCACTTGGCCGCAGACACATCCGCGCTGTTTGCACGCAACCTGTTCAACTTCCTCTCTGCCTTTTGGGATAAGGAAGCGGGGCGGCCTGTGCTGCCCAATGATGATGAGATTACCGCTGCTATTCGGCTTACGAAGGATGGCAAGGTTGTGAATGAGAGGTTGCTGGGGTGAATGGCGCGCCGCAAATTCCTCCCCGGAACGGGGAGGGGGACCGCGCGAAGCGTGGTGGAGGGGGTTTGAAGCCCTTTCAACGCCCTGTCGTCTACAACGCCCGCCGCTTGCGTAGCGAAATGACGGTTCCTGAACGGATGCTTTGGCAGCTGTTCCGAGCCCGCCCGGACGGTCTCAAATTTCGTCGTCAACACCCAATAGGTCCGTACATCGTCGATTTCTGCTGTTTGTCAGCAAGGCTTGTCGTGGAAGTCGACGGCATGGCTCACGACATGGGCAACAACCCCAAACGCGACGAAATTCGAACCAAATTTATGAAAGAGAACGGTTACAGGGTGCTGAGGGTTTCGGCGCAGCGCGTTTTGGCGGATGCTGTTGGGACTGCCCAAGCAATCGTTGCGCGTGCGGCGAGCCCCCTCCACCATCCTTTGGATGGTCCCCCTCCCCGTTCCGGGGAGGAATAAAATAATGGACTTCATCTCAATCCTATCCATCTTCGTAATGGCCTGTTTTGTCGGCTATTATGTCGTTTGGTCAGTCACCCCCGCATTGCACACGCCGTTGATGGCGGTGACGAATGCGATTTCGTCGGTCATAATTGTCGGTGCGCTGATTGCGGCTGCGGCTTCGGGTGCTCCTGGGGCGAAGTGGCTCGGGCTGTTGGGCGTGGTGCTTGCCAGTATCAACATTTTTGGCGGCTTTGCGGTAACGGCGCGGATGCTGGCTATGTATAAAAAGAAGGATAAGTAACACATGGAACATGCAGCCGTTCCCGCATGGGCCATGATGGCTTACCTGATTTCCGGTGTTTTCTTCATCCTTGCGCTTCGTGGGTTGAGTTCGCCCGCTTCGTCACGTCGGGGCAACCGTTTTGGTATGGCGGGGATGTTGATTGCGGTCGTTACGACTTTGGTCAGTCAATATCGCCCGACATTAACTTGGCCTTCGCCGCCGCAAAATAGTCCAGAGTATGCAGACTTTTTGGCACGTTCGGCTGAAAATGCCGGTAATGAAGTCAATCTTCTATGGATTGCTGGTGCTATTGCCGTTGGTGCGATAATCGGTCTAACCACTGCACGACGCATCAAGATGACCGACATGCCGCAGCTAGTTGCGGCGTTTCACTCGTTGGTGGGCCTCGCCGCAGTGTTGGTTGGCGTTGCCGCCTATCTGAACCCCGAAGCGTTCGGCATCCTTGACGCAAACAAAGAAATTCTAACCGTCAGCCGCATCGAAATGGGGCTGGGCGTTGCGATTGGTGCGATCACGTTCTCCGGCTCGGTTATCGCCTTCCTAAAGCTCGCCGGCAAAATGTCGGGCTCGCCGATTATGCTGCCCGGGCGGCACGTTATCAACCTTGGCACTTTGCTAGCGATTATTGGGCTGACCGCCTATTTTGCTATCCTGCCAACCAATAGCACCGAATGGGTTTTCTGGGCCATCGTCGCGCTCAGCTTCATCATCGGCTTCCTGCTCATCATCCCCATTGGCGGCGCGGACATGCCCGTTGTGGTGTCGATGCTGAACAGCTATTCGGGCTGGGCGGCGGCGGCGATGGGCTTTACGCTGCATAACAGTGCCATGATCATAACCGGCGCGTTGGTCGGATCATCCGGCGCGATCCTATCTTACATCATGTGCAAGGCAATGAACCGCAGCTTTATTTCGGTGATCGCGGGCGGATTTGGTGCGGTGGCATCCGAGGGCGGCGAAGCCAAGGAACAGCGCCCGTGGAAACGTGGCTCTGCAGAGGATGCTGCCTATATGATGCAACAGGCCGAAAGCGTCATCATCGTTCCCGGTTACGGCATGGCTGTGGCGCAGGCCCAGCATGCTCTGCGCGAAATGGCCGATATCCTGAAACGCGAAGGTGTGAAGGTCAAATACGCTATCCACCCCGTCGCTGGCCGCATGCCCGGCCACATGAATGTGCTACTCGCTGAGGCCAATGTGCCCTATGACGAGGTGTTCGAGTTGGAGGACATCAACAGCGAATTTGCGCAAACCGATGTCGCCTTCATCATCGGCGCGAATGACGTGGTCAATCCTGCGGCAAAAACCGATAAAACCTCGCCGATTTACGGAATGCCGGTGTTTGATGTGGACAAAGCCAAGACGGTTTTCTTCATCAAGCGCAGCATGGGCGGCGTGGGCTATGCAGGGGTCGATAACGACGTGTTCTATATGGACCAGACGATGATGTTGCTCGCCGATGCCAAGAAGATGGTGGATGATATCGTCAAGGCCTTGCAGCACTGAGGCATCTGACGCTAAGGCAGGTCCAAGGCAGCTCTGCCAATCAAAAAACCGTAGCCCTGAGCTTGTCGAAGGGCGCTTCTCCGACGTAGCGCTGTGCCGTGAGGCGTGCTTCGACAGGCTCAGCACTACGGTTTCTTGGTTTGAGGCAGGCAGGAAATCTAGGGAAGTGACATGCGTAAATTGGGTCTGATCGGCGGAATGAGTTGGTATTCCACCGAATTCTATTACCGCCGTATCAATAAACAGGTTCAGCGCCGTGTTGGTGGCCTGTGCAGCGCGCCGATGTTGGTCGACAATTTGAACTTTTGTGATCTGGCCCGCGCGACCAGTGAACAGGATTGGGATCATGTTGCCGAAACGCTGGTTACATCGGCAAAACGTCTGGAAGACGGCGGCGCAACTGCGATCCTGATTGGCGCGAACAGTATGCATAAGGTGCACGCACAGGTTGCAGAGGCTGTGTCCGTAAAGGTCATTCACATCGCCGATGCTGTCGGGCAAAAAATGAAAGCTGCTGGCGTCAAATCAGCTGCGTTGGTCGGCACACGCAATGTGATGGCCGAAAACTGGTATCGCCAGCGGCTCGTGAAGCACGGCGTAACTTTGCTGCCATGGGAGGCGGGCGACGTTGATGAGCTTGACCGGATTATTTATGACGAGCTGATGGCGGGGCAGGCGGTGCGCAATTCCGAACGCACGCTAAAAACGCTGATCACCGAAATTGATAAGGATGGCGCGGACGCGGTGGTTTTGGGCTGCACCGAACTGGGCATGATTGTGGACACAAAGGCCAACATTCTGCCAATTTATGATAGTGCGGAAATCCATGCTGATGCTGGTGTCGACTGGATTATGAGCGACGCGCCTTGAACAAAAACGTTCTCACACAAACCGTTAGTGCTGAGCCTGTCGAAGCACGTCCATCGTCCATACACGATAGTCTAAACCTTAGGACGCGCTTCGACAGGCTCAGCACTAACGGTTTTTAGTCTGTTCTTAGGAGTTTTAACTCCCCCCTTGGCAATCGCGTATTCATAGGGCATCCTCTGCCTCATGAGGATGAGATTGATCATAACTGCGGCCTCCATCGCCGCGCTTTCCGTGCCGCTTACGGCTAAGACCATCACTGTCGAGGCCGGTGCCGACGCGCAGGCAAAGCTGCAAGAGGCGTTGATAATTGCCGAACCCGGGGACACTGTGCAACTGGGTGAGGGACGATTTACCCTGACCGATGGCCTATCGCTTGATGTCGCCAAGGTGACGGTCAAAGGCAGAGGCGCGAGTAAATCCATTCTCGATTTCACCGGCCAACTTGGTGCTGGCGAGGGGTTATTGGTCACATCGGACGATGTTGTGCTGCGCGATTTCGCGGTTGAGAACAGCAAAGGTGATGGCATCAAATCCAAAGGTGCGAACCGCATAGTCTATTACAAGTTGCGCGTTGAATGGACTGGCGGGCCAAAAGCAACCAATGGTGCGTACGGCATCTATCCGGTCGAAAGCAAAGACGTGCTGATCGACAATGTGATGGTGCGGGGCGCATCAGATGCGGGCATCTATGTCGGCCAATCGAACAACATTGTTGTGCGTAATTCGCTCGCGCTGGAAAATGTTGCCGGGATAGAAATTGAAAACAGCTTTAACGCTGATGTTCATGACAATCTGGCGACCAAGAACACCGGCGGCATTCTTGTATTCGACCTGCCCAACCTGCCGCAAATGGGTGGGCGCAATGTCCGCATTTTTGAAAATGTTGTCGTCGACAACATGACTCCTAACTTCGCGCCAAAGGGTAACATCGTTGCAAATGTTCCAACCGGAACCGGCGTTATGGTGATGGCCAATCGCGACGTGCATGTGTTTGACAATATGCTGGGCAATAATGGTACCGCGAACGTCATGGTGCTTGGCTATCGCTATCCATATGAAGATCCCAAATATGATCCGATTGCAAAGGGCGTTGCAATTTGGGGCAATCAGCATGACAGGGCAGGATGGGATCCGAAAATCCCCGGCGGTGCGCAGCTGGCAGAGGCTTTGGGCGGTTCGTTCCCGCCGATATTCTGGGACGGTGCGGGCGGTGATGCAGCCAAGCCCTATGTCGGCGATCTGGTTCAAGCATTATCGCTGGGGCTGACCGATTTGAAAGCGTCGCCTGAAACGGCGCAGCCAGCGATGCTAGCTGCCTCAACCGAGACAGTAACAGAGCTGCCCAAGATTGTGCTGCCCGACAGCATGGAGGCGGTAGTCCGATAATGCGCGCGTTACTGGCAGCCTTTGCCTGCCTTGCACTTGCGTTGTTTGCCCGCAGCGGAGCGGCTGTGCCATCGGGTTCTGTGTCTGATACGGCGATTATGGCTACTGAAAATCCGCCTTTGTTGTCAGCATTTGGTTTTTTCAAAGGCGGTGCTGACCGGCCTAGTGCTGCTCTTACGGCCTATGCTTTGGCAACGCCGTTGTTTTCGGATTATTCTGAAAAACAACGCTTTATCTATCTTCCCGCCAACGGCAAGCTGACCGTTGAACCAAGCGGGCGCGTGAAATTCCCGGTTGGGGCCGCGCTTGTCAAAAGCTTTGGTTATCCCGATGCGGCGGGTAAATTGAGCATCATCGAAACGCGATTGCTGTTGCACCGGTCAGATGGCTGGGTCGCGTTACCCTATGTCTGGCGCGCCGATGGCAGTGATGCCGAGCTAAAGCTTGGCGGCGCGCGCGTTCCAGCAACAATCCGTCATGCGGGCGACAAAGATCAAGCGATCAGCTATGCTGTTCCCAACAAAAACCAATGTAAGCAGTGCCATTCTAGCAAAGACAAGATCGAGCCGATTGGTCCAACCTGGCAGAATATGATTTTCCAAAGCGCCACTGACAAGGCTCGTCTTTCCGCACAAGCACAGCTTCCCAAAAACAGCCTGCTTGCAGACGCAGTCTGGAACGATCCAAAATCAGGCAGTGTTGAAAAACGGGCCTTGGCCTATCTGAAAATCAATTGCGGCCACTGCCACCGGCCAACGGGGTCTGCCAGCAACTCTGGCCTGTTCTATGACGATATGGTCGCCGGCGATGCCGCAATGGGTATCGGCAAGCGTCCGGTCGCCGCGGGCAGGGGCAGCGGCAATTTCGATTTCGTCATCGAGCCGGGCCATCCCGAACGCTCCATCCTGCTTTATCGTTTGAAAAGCACCGATCCAGGGATTGCGATGCCAGAGCTAGGCCGTTCCGCAGTCCACAAAGAAGGCGCAGAATTGCTGGAACAGTGGATCAGGGAAATGAAACGCTAACCCCGATTACTGCCGCATATTCCGTTTCAGCGGATAGCGTTTGTCCTGCCAGTCATCGAAATACCCCTCAATGGCCGGATGGTTCACCGGGCCATGTTCACCGTCGGCGATCAAGTTCTGCTGGCTGACATAGGCAATATAACTGCTTTCAGCATTCTCGGCGAACAAATGATAAAACGGCTGATCCTTTTTCGGCCGCACATGTTCGGGGATTGAGTTATACCACTCCTCGCTATTGGCGAAAACAGGATCGATGTCGAAAATGACGCCGCGGAAATCAAAGATACGGTGGCGCACCACTTCGCCAATGGCGAAACGGGATTCGGCGATCGCAGGCATCTCGGGAATCAGTGTCATAATGCATATATCGGCTTGATTGGCTTTGCATTCAACCTTGCGCTTGGCAAAGACAAAAACATTCGCTAATGGCCGCGCTTCGTTGAACGGGCACGCTGGTTTTCCAGCACTGACCAGCCCGTTTGATTTGCGGAGAGATGGCTGAGTGGTCGAAAGCACCGCACTCGAAATGCGGCGTGCCGGTGACGGTACCTAGGGTTCGAATCCCTATCTCTCCGCCATTTAATCACACGATTAAATTGGCTTGCACCAGCGCATCATTTTAGCCACATGGACGTATGGCTGATGAAAATCTTATCCCTGTAATTATTGGTGTCGGTCAGGTGAATGACCGCGAATGTGTCCATGACTCGCTTGGGTTGATGGTTCAGGCGCTGGCCAAGGCAGATGCCGATGCTGGTGGTGGGTGGATCGGGCAGCTGGACAGTCTATCTGTTGTGGCGCAGCTTAGCTTTCGCGAGCTTGGCGATTGCTCACGGCTTGTCGCCGATCACTTTGGTATAGCACCTTCGCGTGTGAAGCAGACGCCCTATCCGACTGGCGAAAGCCCAGCGCAATTGTTGAACGAGGCGGCAAACAGGATAGGGGCAGGCGAAATCAAGGTGGCTGCTATCGTTGGCGGAGAGGCGTTGCAGACGTCTGGACAACGAAAAGCGGCCGCGAGAACGGATGGCGCCAAAACGGATTTTTTGCGTGATGCTGCTTCGCCAAAAGCATTTGAAGATATCACCGCGCTCGCCGGTTCCATCGAACACCTTGCACAATATGGGTTGGTTGCACCGACCGATGTCTATCCGCTGTATGAAAATGCAACGCGGGCTGCATGGGGGCAGACACTAGCTGAGGCGCAGGCCGAGTCAGGTGAAATCTGGGCCGGAATGTCGCGTGTTGCGGCGGAAAATCCCAATGCCTGGATTCAGACGGCGGTAGAGGCCAAGGCGATTACGACGCCCGACGCAGACAACCGTCCGATAACCTTTCCATACCAAAAACGCATGGTTGCCAATTCTAGCGTGAACCAAGGTGCCGCGTTCATTGTGACCAGTCTTGCGCGTGCCCGGGCCGCCGGAATTGCTGATGATCGCATCATCTATGTCGGCATGGGGGCAGCGGCGCACACTCCGCATAATTTGTTAAAGCGCGATCAATATGCGCATTCAGCAGCGATTGACGTAACGCTGGAACAGGCGCTGAAACGCAATGGCCTGACGACCGAAGATTTGAGCGACGTAGAGCTGTACTCCTGTTTCCCGTGCATCCCCAAAATGGCGCGCCGGGTGATTGACTGGCCAATGGACCGTCCGATCACTGCCTTTGGCGGGCTAACCTTTGGGGGCGGGCCGATTGGCAACTATATGAGCCATGCTGTCGCATCGATGGTTGATAAGCTGCGGCGTGACCGGGGAACCGCCTTACTGTTCGCCAATGGCGGCTATGCAACCCACAACCACGCGATTGTTATTTCTAGCGAACCGCAATTGAATGCAGTTTTCCCGCATGATTTTGATTGCAATGTTGAAGCCAAATCGCGCCGCGCGGCAGTGCCAGATGTGGATGGCGAATATGTTGGGCGGGCGACAATCGAGACGTATACAGTGTTCTATAAACGCGATGGTTCAGTGCGCGTCGGCACAGTCATTGCTCGAACGCCAGAGGGTAAACGTGTTTTGGCCAGCGTGCCTGCAAGCGATGAAGCGATGATCGCCTTCCTGACCGACGGTGCAGTTGAACCCGTTGGCAGCAACGGCAGTGTGAGCCAAGGCGATAAAGGCTTGATGATTTGGTCTGCGATCTGAATCATCGCTTGATAATGAGCGGGTTTTTCGGTCAACGGAAAATGGTATCAAAGATCGTGATTTTTGAATTTCACTAGAGGAGCAGTATATGTTTACGCACATTATGGTCGGCAGTAACGACATAGAGAAATCCAAAGCATTCTATGACGCTGCACTCGGCGCGTTGGGCGTTCCGGCAGGAGCAGCACATAATGGCCGCGCATTTTATTCTCACAATGGCGGAGCATTGGGCGTTGGTGGCCCAGCCGATGGCAATGCCGCAACCAGTGCAAATGGCGGAACAATAGGTTTTGGTGCGCCTAATAAAGAAGCCGTCGACGCTTTTCACGCTGCAGGCCTAGCCAATGGGGGCAGCTGTGCTGGTGAACCTGGGCTGCGCCCTAATGCACCGGGTAAGGCGTATGGCGCATATCTGCGCGACCCGGATGGCAATAAAATTTGCGCTTTTTGTCAAATCCAAGATTAAACTGAAAGGTAGCTAAATCATGAGTTTATACAGCCACATCATGTTGGGTGCGAATGACATCGCTGCCTCAACCGCATTTTACGACGCTACACTCGGCGCGCTTGGACACAAAGCTGGCGGTGCAGATCCAAAGGGCAGAGTGTTCTGGTTTACCTCTGGCGGGATATTCTCGATCAGCATTCCAATCGACGGAAATCCCGCGAGCTGCGCGAATGGCAGCACGATTGGATTTGCGGCAAATTCGCCTGAGGAAATTGATGCCTGGCATGCCGCGGGCCTTGCCAATGGCGGCACCACCCTTGAAGATCCTCCAGGTTGGCGCGACGGCAATGGGATGAAACTATATCTCGCATATCTTCGCGATCCTGCAGGAAACAAAGTTTGCGCAATGTGCCGGGGATGATCCCCGGCGAGGCGCAATTATTTGCTGATATTGCAGCTCTGGATATCGCGTTTGAGTTGATTGAGCATGCGGCCGTATTCACGGTCGATGAAAGCGCAAAACTTGAACGCGATATCGCGGGTGCGCATACGAAGAACTTGTTTCTAAAGGATGCCGGCGGTCAATTCTGGTTGGTAACTGTTCCAGCCGAAATACGCGTTGATTTGAAGAAGCTACCACAAGCCATTGGTTCTAAACGCGTAAGCTTTGGCAACGCAGATGATATGATGCGCCTTCTTGGTGTGACGCCTGGCTCTGTTACGCCGATTGCCGTCATTAACGATGATGCTAGCGAAGTGACCGTTATTATAGATGCGCGCTTGGCTGCAGTAGACAGGATCAATATTCACCCACTAAGAAATACTGCAACTATAGGACTTTCACCCGTTAACCTCAGCCGGTTGCTTAGGCACTGGCGGCACGAACCGATCATCGCAACGATCCCAGCGGTTGAGTAGTTGTAATTTTGTGTGATTTTGGTGTAATTAAATTATATTTAATCGAGGCGGCTCGTCATTTAGTATGATTGTTACATTTTTTTACAACGTAAATTGGTTAA
>JAAFIB010000016.1 GCA_013297725.1 Sphingomonadales bacterium | reverse complement strand
TGCATTCAAATGGGCGGGGCAAGGTCGAGGAACGCTGCTTTATCATTTCCAGCTTTTCCAAGGCAGCACTGATGGCATCGCAATGGTCGACGAAGCGGGTTTGAACACACAAGAGATAAGCTTGTCTGATCTGCCCGCAGGTGACTATTACTGGCGCGTTGCGTCGGTCCAATATGCGGACGGCGAAGTTTCTACGAACTGGACGCCGTTTGAAAAGCTTATCATTTCAGCACCCTGATCGGATCGCTACACTCGCATTGGGTAAGCAGGCATGAACCTTCGCCTGCGCTTGATTATCGAATGGCTGGTGATTGCTGTATTGTCTTCGTTGGCAGTGATGCTGGCTTTGCAATGGCGCGGCACATCGGCGTTTGATTATCTGTTTTATGATCAACTCAGCGGTCTATCGCGGCCCAAAGCTGACCCTGATATTTTGCTCGTCACCATCGACGACCCTAGCCTGCAAAGTATTGGCGTATGGCCATGGCCGCGCAACACCCATGCAGAGCTGCTGAACAAGCTGCAAGCGGCAAAGCCCAAGGCCATTGTTCTCGATATATTATTCAGCGAACCCAGCACCGAAGCCGATGACGGGGCGCTTGCCACCGCGATGCAACAAGGCGCGCCTGTCTATATTCCGATGCATTTCGTTTCCCCCGGCAGCGACGGCCAAGACTATGACGTTGTCAAACCGATACCGGTGATCGCCAAAGCCGCCGCCGGGATCGGCCAAGTCAATGTCGAATTCGACAATGACGGTGTGGTCAGGCGCGCGGTTCTATGCTTTCCTGATGGCGAAAAAGGGCTGAAATGGCCGCATTTGATTGAACTGGTCGCGCGCGTTGATGGCAAGCCATCGCTTGCGTATCGCAGCGGCGACCGGTGTGGAAACTCGGTCCTCATTCCCTATGCACCGCGCGGCAGCTTTACCGAAATATCATATGCAGACCTATTGAACGGTGAAGTGCCCGCCGATCTTATCGCCAACCGTGTTGTTATCATCGGGGCCACAGCGGTCGGATCAGGTGATTCCTATCCTGTGCCGCTCGCCGATGGCGGGCTGTTGTCCGGGGCCGAGATCATGGCCAACATGCACTCGGCGATTAAACGCAATGACTTCGTAAAGCCTTTGCCTTTTGCCGCAACTCTTCTGCTATCCTTGTTTCCTGTGTGGATTTTGCTGATTGCGTTTCTGCGGTTAAGCCCGCGCTGGGCGCTGATTGTTTCCTTATCTGCGGTCGCTGTTGTCCTTTTGACCAGCGGGCTTTTGCTTGGTGCGCAGATATGGTTTCCACCCGGTGCGGCGATACTTGGGTTGCTTCTGGTCTATCCATTATGGGGTTGGCGGCGGCTGCAAGCCATGAGTGATTTTATGGACACCGAACTTGGCGCACTTGAAAAAGAGGGCGAGATTATTCCGGTGTCAGCGCCAACCCAGCTTGCCGCCGATATGGTTGGACGGCAAAGCGCGACACTGGCCGGGGCAATTGACCATATGCGGGATTTACGGCGCATGGTCGCCGATACGTTGGAACATCTGCCCGATCCCATGTTCGTTACCGATCTGGATGATACCGTCACGCTGACCAATCAACAGCTGGATGACCGGATTGAGAAAGACATTACCGGCCAGACACTGGCGGCTGCACTCGACGATTTTGTCCAGCCAGCATATCGCCGAGCTGTCGACAGCTATCTGGCCAAACGTGCCGAACGTGGTGAGGCAGAGGAAGACGAATTTGTCCGCTTTATCTCAAACAGTGCGCGAACATTCGTGTTACGGGCGGCAAAGATTTTAAGCGATACCAATGAATTGCGCGGGTACATTCACTATTTGGCCGACATTACCGATCTGGCGCAGGCCGAGACCGATCGCGAAGAAGCGTTGCAATTGTTGTCGCACGACATGCGCGCGCCGCAGTCAGCCATCATCGCCATGCTGCCCGATCTACAAGACAAAAACGCGCGGATCAGGATCGAAAGCCATGCCCGGCGCACGATGCAATTGGCGCAGGATTTTGTGCAGATCGCGCGGATGGGCGAAACCGAATTTTCCGGAGTCGATCTGTTACTTGCAGAGCTTGCCCGTGATGCAGCCGACAGCCTTTGGCCGCTGGCAAAAGAGCGCAATATTTCAATCGAGGTTGTCGACCATGAAGGCGATGCTTTTGTCTTTGCCGAAGCGGATAGCCTGTCCCGCGCGCTGACCAATCTGGTCGATAACGCGATCAAGTATAGCCCGGATAACGGCAAGATCACCATCAATGTAGCCCGCATTGAGGGGGGAATGCTGGAGTTATCGGTTCAGGATCAGGGCAAAGGCATTGACGCTGATCTGTTGCCGCAGCTGTTCACCCGCTTTGCATCCGGACGTGAAGGCACATCGCGCGTCAAAAGCCTGGGGCTTGGGTTAGCGTTCGTGCGTGCAGTGGCAGAGCGGCACCATGGCATGGTCACAGCGGAGAACAGCGCATCTGGAGGCGCGCGGTTTATTCTAACTTTGCCCGAATCGGTCGAGGAAACGCTTAGCGCCGACGCTTGACGATGTAGCTGCCGCGCGGCGCGCCGATATCTTTTAGTGCTGCATCCACCAAAATAGGTAACGCTTGCTGGATCGTTTGCTTGCAGTGGTATTCCGCCGCATGCGATTGGTAATATAATGATCCATTGGCAATTTCGGTCAGCATAATACCCAGCCGATATTCACGCTTTGCGCAGGACTTTTTACCAGCTGCGGGCGCCAACACGTCCGAACCTGCCCGCAACGATAGATCAGCAGGCCGATCCGATACCGTCACTTGCAAGCTTAGTTTGGCCATTTCGCCAGCGCTGTATCCTTTACCTAGCAGAGCCTTTGCGACCATGTTCTGGGCATCAAGACGAAGCCCGACTGGCATAGGATCAACTGCAAAGCTGACAGGCTGAACTGCGGTCATCCCGCGGCTATCAACACGCGTCTCTATAGGGCCAGTACAACCGGCCAAAAACAAAGCTATAACAAATGGGATAGATCGCATGCGCGAGACGTAGCAAAGCACCTGCGTTCGTTCAACCTATCTGGTTAGCAGATAATACAAGACGTAGAACCAGCCGAACACCCCGTGGATAATCGCCCACAGCACCGATTTATAGGATGTAAAGCTGATCACCATTGCCAACGCACTGCCAAAGCCGACACCAGATTTGATGGCACTATCGCGAATAAACGCAACGCGGGGTGGTGGCATAGACTTTGCCTCCTAAGCTGCTTGCTTGGCGCGATCCGCCATTTCTTGATTGAGCATTTCGGCCAGCAGGAACGCAAGTTCAAGCGATTGAGCCGCATTCAAGCGCGGATCGCAATGCGTGTGATAGCGATCGGCCAGACCTTCGTCAGTGACTGCAATCGCACCGCCGGTGCATTCAGTCACATTTTGACCGGTCATCTCGATATGGATGCCGCCACCGATACTGCCCTCGGCGCGGTGTACAGCAAAAAAGCCGCGTGTTTCGGCAAGGATGCGATCAAACGGACGGGTTTTGTAACCACTTGCCGATTTGATAACATTGCCGTGCATCGGGTCACACGACCAGATCACAGGATGGCCTTCACGTTTCACAGCACGCACCAGCTTTGGCAGACCCGCCTCAACCTTGTCATGGCCATAACGCGAAATCAGCGTCATCCGCCCGGGTATACGCGCCGGGTTTAGGGTATCAAGCATCCGCAATAACGCATCTGGTTCCAGGCTTGGACCGCATTTCATGCCGATGGGATTACCGATACCGCGCAAAAATTCCACATGGGCGGAACCTTCAAACCGTGTGCGATCACCGATCCACAGCATGTGCGCCGATGTGTCATACCATTGTCCAGTCAGCGAATCCTGCCGGGTCAGCGCCTGCTCATACGGCAGTAACAGCGCCTCGTGGCTGGTGTAGAAACTGGTGCCTTTAATCTGAGGCACAGTTTCGGGGGTGATGCCGCAAGCCTCCATAAAGGCCAAAGCTTCGCCGATGCGGTCTGCCACATCCTTAAACTTCTTTGCCCATGGCGAGCGCCCCATGAAGTCATGAGTCCAAGCGTGAACTTGATGCAGATTGGCATAGCCGCCGCTGCTGAATGCGCGCAACAGGTTCAGCGTCGACGCCGCTTGGCTATAGGCGCGCACCATACGGGCGGGATCAGGCTCACGCGCCGCTGCTTCAAATACGATGTCGTTAATAATATCTCCGCGATAGCTGGGCAGTTCAACATCACCAATAGTTTCAGTATCGCCTGAACGCGGCTTAGCAAATTGGCCCGCCATCCGGCCAAGCTTTACCACCGGCAGCTTGCTGGCAAAGGTCATCACCACAGCCATTTGCAGGATGACACGGAATGTATCGCGGATGTTGTTTGGGTGGAACTCGGCAAAGCTTTCGGCACAATCGCCGCCCTGAAGCAGAAACGCCTTACCCTCAGCAACATCGCCGAGTTCAGCCGTCAAGCTGCGCGCTTCACCCGCAAAAACTAGCGGCGGATAGTTGCGCAGCGTTTCTTCGGTCGCGGCAAGTGCAGCGGCATCGTTATACGTTGGCATCTGCAACCCTTTATGGTTGCGCCAGCTTTCGGGCGTCCAATTCGCCGCCATTAGTTATACTCCACACGATTCGTTTAAGGCCACATCTTCTAGGCTGTTGACCACAGGGCAAGCAAGCAAAACGGCCTGTCGCGGACAATAGCCAATCTATGCTGCACTGCACACAAGAATTTACAAACCCAATTTTCGAAAACCACGTTAAATCAATGCTCGGGCAGCGTCCCATGCTGGAACAGCACTGAATTAGTTCACCCGCTTGTATTATTATTGCCCTATAGGGCGACTCGTATCCGTTTGGGATGCAGTGGGCAAAACAGTCGATGTATCATCATCCAGTTGACAGCAAGGTAAGCGAACAGCGTCGCAAAGCCACCGCGCCGAAACGGCGCCGGTACTTTGGCCTGCGCGAAATCCTTTTCGTTGTCATCGCCTTTGCTCTGCTTGCTTTGCTACCCACCAGCGCACAGTTTGGCAAAGATGCCCCTGTCGAAGTTAAAGACGGCCTTGGCGCTATGGAGCGCCCTGAGGAAAATTTTGCTGGGTCTGCATTCTACTTTCTTGATCCGGCCGACACGGCAATGCCTTTGCAACAGGCCGATGCTGCGCCCACCGATGATATGCTTGCCAGCATGCAAACCGATGGCAAGCTGCCAACCGAAGCGTTCAGCAATAACGCAGGCGGCGCGCAGCCATTTGTCTTGAAACCGGGTACAGCCAATTTCTCACGCGCGCTAAAATGCCTTAGCGATGCGATTTATTATGAAGCAGCGAACGAGCCAGATGACGGCCAGCGTGCAGTCGCGCAGGTGATCATCAACCGTATGCGCCATCCGACTTATCCCAACAGCATCTGCGGCGTGATCTATCAAGGATCGGAACGCCGCACTGGTTGCCAGTTCAGCTATAGCTGTGACGGATCAATGGCGCGCACCCCTGCCCGCCCCGCATATCTGCGCGGTCAGCGTGTTGCATTGGCGGCGATTTCCGGTTCGGTCTATGCCCCTGTTGGTATGGCAACGCATTATCATGCGACCTATGTCTATCCCTATTGGGCACCAAGCCTGAACTATCTGGGCACAATCGGCGCACACCGTTTCTATAGCTGGAAGGGTAGCGCGGGGCGTCCATCCGCCTTCTTTAGCCGCCATAACAACGCCGAACCGTTCCCCGGACCAAAGCCGCGTGCTTGGACACCCGACACTGCACCAGTGCTCGATCCGATCCAGCTGCAAAAACAGTATGAACGTGAATATGCAGCGATGCGCGAAAAGGCGGAGCGTGAAGCCGTGACGGCAGCACGCGATAGCTATCAGCCACCAGCACCGCAGGATTTCACTGCAGCACGCCCGATGCCTACGCCGAAATACACACCGCCAAGCTATTCGCCACAAGCCAAAGCGCAAGGCGGCGAGAACCGGTATCGTGGTGGTAATCTGCCGACCAGTTCGAACGTGAAGCCAGAGTTCCAGACAAGCGGTACTTGGAAAACGCAGCCTTCGGGCGGTTGACACCCTAAAGCCTGAGCATCTGCGGCCGTATCTCCTAATCAATAGGAGCCGCGCGATGTACCAGTTTGACCAGATGATCCAAGCCTCACGCGCGGTGCCTGAAACGGCATCGCCATTACTTGCGGGCAACAGCCTGTCAGCACAGTCATTGCGGCAATTACTATCTTTGGCAGCGGGATCAGCCGATCCGGTTTTGATCACAGGGCCGTCAGGAGCCGGGAAGCATACGCTGGCCAAAGTGATCCACGCCCATTCGCCGCGGGCAAATGCCCCATTCATCAAAACGTCCGGCAGTTCCTTGACCGCAGATCATCTGAAAGCGCGTTGGGGGGGGGACGTTTTATATCGAAGAGATACACGCAATGCCCGTTCCTTTGCAGCACCGACTATTGACATGGCTGAATGGCGAACAGGCGCAGGCTGTGAAACTGATAGCCAGTTCGGATGGGGGCGATGACAGTGACCGGATAATTGCGCCATTGCGTATCCGTTTGCACCGGTTGCGGGTGCCCTGCCCTGCTTTAAGCCAGCGGCGAGGCGATGTTCGCTTTATTTTGCAACATTTATGGGCAGCGGAGCGCGACCATGTTCCGCCGATCTTTGACACAGAGGCTTTTGCTGTTTTGCAAGCGCATGACTGGGCCGGAAATTACCGGTCACTGCGGGATTTTGCGGGCAAAACGCTGCGCCTTTTTGGCGGACGTAGCGTATCGGCTGATCAGGTTCGCAGGTTGTTGGGCGGGCAAAGCGAACGGCGGCTGGAGTGCAAGAATTTCGACCTGAAACAACATTTGGCGCAGGAGGAGAAGCTGTTCTTGGTCGAGTCACTGTTACGCAGCAACGGTGTGATCGCGTCGGCTGCAGGCATTGCCGGGCTAAAGCGCACAACCTTTATCGCCAAGATGAAGCGGCACGGATTGGCAAGGATTTAGCTGGCGGCAGAGGCCTCCAGCTACTCAGCCGCTGCCAGCTCCGCCACGCCATCATTTGCCGCTTTTGCCGCAACCGGTGGATTGGAAAACACCAACGTCCCGTCGTCAATCGCATCTTTGGTCAGGATCTTTTTCTCGGCCATGTAATCTTGCAATACCCGCCACGGATGGCGATCGCCGTTCACCGGCAAAGCATCAAACGAACGAGCAAAATAGCCGGACGAAAAATCGCTGACAAAGGGCAGCCGCGGCATGTCAGTTTCGCCAAGCTTTGGATTGGCAATCGTCGCGCCCTTAGCATCCATCGTTTTCAGCAGGCGGCAGACATAGTCAGCGACGATATCAGTCTTCAACGTCCAGCTGGCGTTGATATAGCCGAACACGCTAGCCAGATTTGGCATGTCGCTAAACATCACACCTTTGTAATTGAAATGATCGGACAGCTTGGTCGGCTTTCCATCAATACTCAATGCCGTTTTGCCAAGGGTCACAAGGTTCAGGCCGGTCGCCGTAACGATAATGTCCGCGTCCAGATGAGCGCCCGATTTCAGCTTGATGCCGGTCGCGGTGAAATGGTCGATGTGGTCTGTCACCACCTCCGCGCTGCCATCCGACACCGCCTTAAACATATCGCTATCGGGGATCAAGCACATGCGCTGTTCCCATGGGCCATAAGGCGGCGTGAAATGCGTGCCGATATCGATCGAGGCCGGCAGTTCTTTGCGTGCCATATCGAGCAAAGTTTCGGCCACTTTATCGGGCTTTGACCTTGCGCGTTTATATACAATCCGCTGCCACCAGATGTTCTTAAACCGCGTAATCGCATAAGCCGTCTTTTCGGGCAGGAACTTGCGGACAAATTTGGAGAACGGATCAATCGCGGGCATGGAAACCATCCAGGTCGGCGTGCGTTGCAGCATTGTTACTTTCGCCGCCTGCCGCGCCATCACCGGCACAATCGTAACGGCGGTCGCACCTGATCCGATAACCACGACTTTCTTGCCGGTATAGTCCAGATCCTTTGGCCAATGCTGCGGGTGCAATATCTGCCCTTTGAAATCCGCTTCCCCTGCAAATTCGGGGCGATAGCCTTTGTCATAATCATAATAGCCAGCGCACATGAACACGAAATTGGCGGTGTAGACATGCGTTTCGCCGCTGTCTTCATGCCGCGCAGTTACGGTCCAGCGTGCCGTCGCGCTTGACCAATCGGCGGACAAAACACGGTGGCGAAATTTGATCTTGGGCGTAATTTCATATTCGGCTGAGGTTTCGTGAACATAGTCCCAAATCGATGGGCCATCAGCGATTGTCTTTTCATGCAGCCACGGTTTGAACCGATAGCCCAGCGTGTGCATGTCGCTGTCTGAACGGATGCCGGGATAGCGGAACAAATCCCACGTGCCGCCCATATCGGCGCGCTGTTCAAGGATCGCAAAGCTCTTATCCGGGCATTGCATGGTCAAGTGTGCCGCCGCGCCAATGCCGGACAAGCCAGCGCCAACGATAAGGACATCAAAGTCAGTCGCTGCGTCGTGTAGTGCCATTTTTCGCTCTCCAGCGTCCTATTAACCAGCCGCTTAAACGCAGCTTACTAACATAGTTGCAAATTGCAACGAGAGTGTTTGTAACCAACGACGGCAAATGCGCGAATAGAGTGTGAAAGGCTTTCACGCATGAAAACGCTCGCTCTCCATTGTGCACCTCTGCTGCCGCTATTTTTGCTCGCCAGCTGCGGTGGTCCAGATGCGCAGGCTGCCCCCGAAAAGGTCGCAGCGAAAGCCGGAACAGGGCCAGTCGTTGTCGAGCTTTACCAAAGCCAGGGCTGTTCCTCTTGTCCGCCCGCTAATGCTGCACTCAACGCGATTGCGGATCGCAGCGATGTCATCGCACTCAGCTTTGCTGTTACCTATTGGGACCGGCTGGGCTGGAAAGACACCTTTGCCGACCAGGCCTATACTAACCGGCAATATGCCTATTCTGCGGCGTTGAAAACCGACACCGTCTATACCCCGCAAGTGGTGCTGAACGGGACCACAGCGATTGTCGGCAATGGCAAAGGCGAACTGGACCGTGCCGTGGCAAGCGCCGCGCGGCTGGGTAAATCGCCAACCATTACCGCCGATAAAGGCTCAGTCACCATCGGCACAGGCAAAGGTAGCGCCGACATATTGCTTGTCCACTACGACCCGCGCAGCCAGCTCGTCTCAATCCGCGCAGGCGAAAATGGCGGCCGCAAACTGCCGCATAAAAACATCGTGCGACGGCTGATCGTACTAGGCAGTTGGAGCGGGAAAGCTGTGAGTTTCAAGCTACCGGCCAAAGCCGACGCGGCATGGGCGTCTGCAGTGATAGTGCAGACTAAGAAAACCGGCCCGATATTGGCAGCACAGCGGATTTAGAGTTTGCGATAACGGCAAAGCCGGGGACATCTGAACGATGTTCCTGTCGTCATAAGCTGTGCAAAGTTTACCATGACGAACTGAAAAGTGTAAACTTCTCGACCTTAAGTTATACTCGTCCATGCGGGGAATGGGAATGGGATGCCAACGATAAGAAAGAGCATGCCGATCTGCTGGAGGCAGAACGAATAGCGAACAATTACAAATCGAATCCTACATTGCAAGAGGGAAATCGGGGTACGATACGAGGGAATTCCGCTTGCCTTTCCCAATGGTCAAGGGTCAGTGAAAGTATGTGCGCTTGCCTGCGGCAAGCAAGACGCAAAGGCGCAAAGGGTTTTGATCGCAAACGGCACTGAAGGCGGCAAACAATCTTCGCGCCTTCTTTCCTTTGCGCGTTGCCCGCTAACAGCGGGCCACAGCCACACAGTCAAATGTGAACTCAACATATTGAGTGCAATATCGCGTAATTCGGTAATTTAAATAATTAGTAATTAACGTTTTTTCGTCCGATCAGGCGAAAAAACCTTGCCGTCAAGAAACAGCATATCATCGTCATAAGCGCCGATGAAATGCAGCTCTATTTTGCCGTTCACCTGCGTCGCCATGATGTGTCCATCAACATAATAGGTACCGGTGATCCTGTTTTTGGAATCTGTTGTATCATACACATTGCTCGCGTGGGTTTTACTGACGAGAACAAAAGTGCCATCTGAAAGCATGGTCAAATCGCTGGCTGTCACCCCGCCCCATCCCATGCCGTTGATTGCTGACGTGATACTGCCATCCCAATTTTCCAGTTGGAAATTTAGCTTCTGCCCTCGCGTCAAAACCGTACGCGATTCCATCGGCAAAGGTTTTTGCCAACCGCCGTTTGCATAACCTTTGCCCTTTGCCAATTCGTATAAATTGGCGGACTTGCGCCATGCTACAACGTCACAATCATCTCGACCGGCTAAGCCTGCTGGTGTCGGGTTAAGCTTGGATGGATCCCAGCCTACACAATCGGTTGCATAGCCATTGGCAAAAATCATCCACAAGGTTTGCGATGTTACCAGCACAACACCCGACATATGCTGGTCAGTTGTCACCACCCACCCCACCGGCCTGTGCGCCGCCGGGACAGCGGTTATGGCTTTGGAAAGCGTCAGAGTATCATTGCCGCCAATGCCTGAACCTGTGGCCGACACAGGCTGAGCTTGAGAGGCGGCTTGCCGGGCGGCGGGGGTCGCGCCCCATTGGCTGGTAAGTGTATCTGCCAGTTTCACTGCTTTATCGCTGCTCTGCCCCATGGCGAGCGCCATTTTTGCAGGCGATGTCGAGTTATCCAGATATACCGCGCATTGCATCGCACCGATCACAACGGAGAGCCGCTGCACTCCGCGTTGCGTTTGTTGTATTTTTTGTTTGGATAATCCCTCGCAGGCTCCGGGCTGATCAATGCCTTTTGCCAATACCAAAATGTCTGGACTATTCCCGTTTTGATTTGGACCGAGCAGTACAATCTCTGTGCCGTCGGCATTTGTATATTGCACCTGTGCGCCGTTTTCGGTCTTGGTCCAACCCGTTGGCAAAGGAGGTTCTGGCGCTGCATAGGCGCTTAACGCAGTCAGCGGCATGATCGCAGTAACGGCTGCGAACCGGAATATGGAACGGGTAAATGGCAGGCGATTGTTTTGATGAAATCGCATTGTAACCTTTATCCTTTCACACCCCTCACCCACTCGCTTTAATCATATCCTCGACGGTCACGAACTTTTCCCTCGGCGCGCCGTCTCTTGCCCTTGCGGCTTCAGCTTCTTCGATCTTTTTCCAGTCGCTGAATTTCACCACCTGCACGCTGCGCTGATCAAGCAAGGCATCCAATCCCGGGCGGCCTGCTTTGCCGCCGCCGCCGCCAATATCCGCTGCGATCAATTCCACAATTGCAAAGCCGTCGGGCTTGTTTGTGCCAATTGTTCCCGTTGGTCCGCGCCGTGCCCAGCCGACGCAGTATAGGCCGGGCAAAATCCGCCCCTCATCACTGGCAAAACGGCCGCGGCCGTGTTCATATGGCACGCCGTCGATGGGCGGAGTTTGATAGCCGATACAGGCGATAACCATGCTGGCGGGGATGGTGTATGTCTCACCCGTGGCAACGCTTTTCAGGTTTTCGTCCAGCTTTGTGCGTTCGATGACGACGCGTTCGACTTTGCCATCGCCTTCGATCCGCACGGGGGCGGCAAAGAAATCAAACTCGATGCGGATGTCTTTATCGGCGCGGAAGCTTTCGGGCGTTGCGGCAAATTCGCGCAGATGCGTTACCGATTTGCGCATGCCGGGTTCCAGCAATGCATCGGCCTCAAGCTCCGGCAAATCGCTGCGTTCCACCACCGGGGTCGCGCGCGATAAATGGCCCAGCTCGCCCAGCTCCTTTGGCGTCATCGCAATCTGGTGCGGGCCGCGGCGGCCTAGGATCGTGATACTCTCGGTCTTTGCCGTCTCCAATGCATCCAGCGCATGGCCGACAATGTCGGACCCGGCAAATTCGGCGCGCGTTTTGGAACAAATCCGCGCGACATCCAGTGCGACATTGCCGTTGCCGATGACCACAATATGCTTGCCATCAAACGGCGGGTTCAGCCCAGCGAAATCGGGATGGCCATTATACCAGCCCACGAACGCCGCGCTGCCGTAAACGCCGGGCAAGTCATCGCCCTCTATGCCAAGCGCCCTGTCATTCGGCGCGCCGGTTGCCAGCACGACCGCATCATACAGCGCGGTCAGTTCATCAATCGTGACGTCCTGCCCGACGGTTACGTTGCCGACAAAGCGGACATTATCCGACAGGGCCGTTGCCTCGTACCGCCGCGAGACGGCTTTGATTGATTGATGGTCAGGCGCAACGCCGAAGCGGATCAGGCCAAATGGCACCGGCAGCCGGTCGATAATATCCACGCGGACATCCTCACCAAACGCCTTTTGCGCGGCCTCTGCTGTATAATAGCCCGCAGGCCCAGACCCGATAATCGCGATATGCCGCACGCGCAGTCTCCCTGTTTTTTGGCCCCCGTTTTGGCCCCCGTTTGCCCCCGGCTCTATGTCACGTATGCTATTCTTATTGACTGCGCTGCCGAATGCAAATGCTGCGCACAAAAAAATGCTGTCGGGAGGGGATATTGCTTTCCCCTAACCATCGCCGTTTAACTCGGGTGCGTTTTGGGGTGTCCATTCTTCTGACGCAAAGTGGATGGCGGGCGCGATCTGATGCGCGTTGTCATGCTCGACCCATAGCCCGCGTTCGGCGATATGCGGCTGGTCCAATGCTTCACGGAAATTCAGCACAGGGGCAAAGGCAACGTCCTTATCTGCGAACCATTCGGTCCATTCATCGCGGGTCTTGGAGACAAAAACCCCGCGCAGATACGCAATCAATTCGCTCTGTTCGCCTGCCGGTTGCTCGGCAATGGCAATCATGTCTGCGCGACCCAATGCGGTCAGCAAATTGGTCACAAACTTCATTTCGCGCCCGCCAAGGACAACATGCTTGCCATCGGCTGTTTCGTACACGTGATAGAACGCCGCACCGCCAAGTGACCTTTGCTGCGATGATCGGGGCGCATCACCACCCGCAATCGCGCTGCCTGCGGTATGCGCGCACCAGGGCAACAGGCTGTCGAGCATCGCGCAATCGATGTAATCGCCCTTCCCCGTCCGGTCGCGTCCGATCAACGCCATCAGCACCGCCGAAAGCCCGGTCAAACCCGCTGCCATATCGGCCGACGGCGTGCCCGGCACAACTGGTGTTCCATCTGGCCCGTCATTGACCGACAAGAAACCCGCCAGCGCCTGTGTCGCCATGTCGTGCGCGGGATGATGCGCCAATGCGCCAGCCTGTCCAAATGCAGAGATCGAGCAATACACGATGCGCGGATTGCGCGCCGACACCGCAGCATAATCAAAGCCCAGCCGTTGCATCACGCCGGGGCGAAAGCCCTCGATAAAGACATCTGCCGCCTCGATCATCTGCCACAGCCGCGCTTTGCCTGCTTCACTTTTCAGATCAAGAACGATGCTTTTTTTGCCGCGATTCAGGTTGCGGAACCATATCGATTGCCCGTTTTCAAACGGAGCCTGTTCGCGCGCCGGATCGCCCGCCGCAGTCTCTATCTTGATGACCTCTGCGCCTTGATCAGCCATCATCATCGTCAGCATGGGGCCGGGCAGGAACACCGAAAGGTCGATTACCTTTAACCCTGAAAGCTTGCCCACTTGCCCCTGCCTTTAAACAATACCGCCGGCACGAAGGCCAGCGATGGCGTCTGTATCATAGCCAAGGTCAGCGAGAATATCGTCGCTATCCTGCCCCAACAGCGGCCCTGCTCGATTGGGCAGCCTCTTTCCATCAATGCGGATCGGACTGGCTAGCACACGCAATTCATCGCGGTCAGGATGCTGCACCGTATCGGTCATGCCGATAGTATCCAGCCATGGGTTATCCAGCGCCTGATCGAGTTGGTACACCGGCGCAATTGGAACAAACCCTTCAAGTAGCGCCTGCCAATGGGATGTGGGTTGCGTGCTGAAAATACCATCCAACAGATCACTTAACGCCCCGCGATTGGCGAGACGATCTGCTTCGCTGATAAATCGCGGGTCCGCTGCCAAATCGGGACGCGCAATTTTCTCTGTTAACAGCGCCCAGAATTTTGGCAGCTGGCACATCACAAACATCCAGCCATCGGCGCAGCGGAACATTTGGCTGGGCGTGGCGGATGGATGGGCTGAGCGGGGCGTGCGCTGCGTAACGTCGCCCTCATTCATATACCACAACGCTGGATAGCTGGTCTGATGCACCGCCGTCGACAACAGATCGAGATCAACATCACGCCCCAGCCCGCTGCGCTGCGCATCGACCAATGCGGCGAGCAGCCCGACGGCCATCATCGTGCCAGTCATAAAGTCGACGATGGACAATCCCATTCGTTGCGGCTCACCATCGGGATCGCCGGTCAGCATACAAAATCCTGCCTCTGCCTGCATCAAATAGTCATAGCCCGGCCATTTCGCCCGCGCATTATCACGGCCATAGGCGGATAAATGCGCGCAAACGATGGCGGGGTTAGTGTCTTTCAGCGCATCATATGTCAGGCCCATACGCGCGGGCAAATCGCCGCGTAGATTGTTGGCGACGCCGTGGCTGGTTTCCACCAGCTGACGGAATATCTTTTTGCCCTGATCGCTGTTTAGATCGAGCGTCAGCGATTTCTTGTTGAGGTTAAAAGCATGGAAATAGACGCTTTCGCCTTCACGCAAAAAATGCGGACCAACATGGCGCGCGGTATCACCACCTTTGGGCGGCTCAATCTTGATAACCTCTGCACCCAGCTGCGCCAAAAACTGCGTACCATATGGCCCGGCACCATATTGCTCGGCACTTAAGAAGCGGAAGCCGACAAGGGGTAATGCGCGCTGTTGTTCACTGCCACTCACGCAGGGTTTGCCTTTATCCATTGTTTGGAGATGATGATGCGCTGCATCTCGTTGGTGCCTTCGGCGATGCACATAAACATCGAGTCGCGATATAGCCGTTCGATGTCATACTCTTTTGAATAGCTGTAGCCGCCGAACACACGCATCGCGTCTTGGCAATTCGCGACTGCGGCTTCGGAGGCGTAGAACTTGGCCATGCCTGCCTCCATGTCGCAACGATCGCCGCGATCATAGGCCTCAGCTGCGTCGAATGTCAGCAAACGCGCCGCGCGGGCACGCGTTACCATTTCGCCCAGTTTCAGCTGAATCGCCTGGTGCTCGCAAATCGGCTTGCCCATCGTTTCGCGCAATTGCGAATATTCGGTGGCCAGACGCAGCGAACCTTCGGCCACACCCACACCGCGTGCCGCGACATTGATGCGGCCCAATTCCAGACCGCCTGTTGCTTGGAAAAAGCCCTGCCCCTCTACTCCGCCGATTAAGTTGTCGGCAGGGATCCGGTAGTTTTCAAAGATCAGCTCGGCACTATCAATGCAGTTATAGCCAAGCTTTTTGAACTTCTTGCCGGTCGTAAAGCCCTCATGCTTTGGCGCGATAAACAGGCTCATGCCCTTGTACCGCGGATCGGCCTTTGGGTCAGTCTTTGCCAGCAATGCGAAACAACCGCCATTTATCCCATTTGAAATCCAGGTTTTGGTCCCATTGATCACATAATCATCACCGTCCCTCTGCGCGACCATGCGGATTGCTTGCAGATCGGTTCCAGCATTGGGCTCGGTCAGCGCCAGCCCGCCACGAATTTCGCCGCTGGCAAATTTTGGCAGCCACTTCGCCTTTTGCGCTGGCGTGCCGAAACGTTCAACCGCGCAGGCCATTATCAGGTGCGAGTTGAAAATACCGGTAATCGCCATCCAGTGCGACGATATCAAAGCGACGATCTTTGCATAAGTAACAGCTGACAGACCAAGCCCGCCATATTCCTGCCCAATGGTTGCACCGAACAGACCCATTTCGACCATCTGGTGAACGATTTCTTCTGGCCAGATATCGTCATGATCGTATTTCTGCACGACCGGGCGTACTTCTTTATCAACCCATTTCTGGATCGCGTCGAGCAGCGCCGCTTCTTCATCAGGATCCATTGGTGCACGATAGGTACTAGGTGCAGTTGCCATCTTAACTCTCCATCGGGTCGCGGCCCTTATTCCTGATCAACGTCGTGCTGTAAAATCGCAAAAACATCATAATGTTTGCGCCGTGTTCTTTTTAGACCGGCGCTTATCCATCACCTCGGTTTCAGAGTAAAGACTATCACCAGCAAAGTCCGATTTCATTATCGGGATCGATAAGGCTCATTGGCAATCGGTGCCAGGGGCGCCCAAACAGCTCCGTTCATGTAAAAGCCGATTTTTATGAACAGCTGCTGACAACTCGATTCAGCCACCGATCAGAACGAATCGCTTAAATCCATTTTCGAAGGCGGAGATTATTCCAACTTCGCAAAGGAGAAAGACGATGAAGATTTTGACCAAGAGCCTGCTCAGCGCCGGTGCCGCAGCTGCGGCCCTGGTCAGTGTCGCCGCCCCTGCCGAGGCACGTGGCCGCGATAATGACGGTATCAGTGCCGGCGAAGTTATTGCCGGTGCTGTTATCCTTGGCGGTATTGCCGCTGTGATTGCATCTTCGGATAATGATCGTGACCGTGATCGCGGCTATGACAATGGTCGTTACAATGATGGTCGCTATGATGACGGACGCTACAATGATGGGCGTTATGATGACCGCGATGGTCGCTATGACAATGGCCATCGCCGTGGACGCGGGCGTGGACATGATCGCGGATATGACGATTATGGTTATGACAGCCAACGTGGCAGCCGCGCCGCAGTTAGCCAGTGTGTTAACGCTGTGGAGCAATGGGCAAGCCGTTACAGCCGCGCCGATGTGACTCAAATCAATTACATCGACCGCACGCGCTATGGCTATCGCGTAACGGGTAATCTGGTGGTGCAAGATGGCTATCGTGGCCGGAACCGCTACGATCGTGGCTATGATCGTGGTTACGACAAGGGCCGCTTTACCTGCTATGTTGAGCGCGGCCGGGTGATCGACGTTGATTATCGCGGACTGGATCAGTGGCGCTGAAATATAGTGGCTTTTTGAAACAGCATTAAATGTGAACGGTTCAGCTTAATGACAGGCTGGGCCGTTCATGTATTTGTGCATAGGGCTTAGGCTCATTCTTTACGGGGGTAATATCATGAATTTTTCAGGCAAATTAATGCTCGCATCCGGTGCTGCTGCGATGCTGGCGGTAACGCCAATGCCGTTGATGGCAGCCACGATGGGCAAAGCTGCATCTACCGCAGACGTCATGCACCAAACAGCGGACGGTCATCGGCGCCGCTATCGTCACCGCGACCGCGTGGATGCGGGCGATGTGCTGACAGGTATCGGCATTTTGGCTGGCATCGCCATCATCGCAGGTGCAGCAAGCGAAGCGGACAAACAAAGCCGTAATGAACCGCGCTACGAAGATCGTAACGACGAACGGCGCGATGACCGGCCTGTCTATCAGGACAATGATCTGGGGTCCGCTGTAACTGTCTGCACCGATGCCGCTGAACGCAGCGCAGGCAATAACAGCAGGGTCAGCGAAATCCGGTCCGTAACACGCGAAGGCGATGGCTGGCGCGTCGAAGGCGATCTGAACAGTGATGGTTTTACCTGTGCTGCAACAGGCGGCCAAGTTGATTACATCCGTTTTGATAATCGCGATATTTAAACCGAATTACGAGTTTGTCGGGGCTGACATCTTTAAACACACATTTTTGTGTCAGCCTCGGCAATCCGCACTTTAGCTGTTAAGCTGTGTACTCAGCGCGCTTTCCATTCGGGACGGCGCTTTTCAGAAAAGGCGCGCGGCCCTTCTTGTGCATCCTCGCTATTATAGGCGGTTTCATGCGCGGCCCAGCCTGCGTCAAGCGCAGCGGCGCGGCCCATTTCGGTGGCAAGCATAACCGTTTCGCGGCCGGCCTTCACCGATAACGGCGCACCATCGAGCACCTCTGCGGCCAGTTCCAACGCAGCTGCCATCAGGTTGTCGGGTTCGGCCAAGCGGTTGACCAACCCGATTTCATAGGCGCGCTGCGCGGTAATCGGTTTGCCCGTCAGGATGATTTCCATCATGATCCGTTGCGGAATCATATGGATCAGCGGCGCAGCCCATGGCGATCCGCGCCCGACCTTCACCTCTGTAATCGCAAACTTTGCCGATGTGCTGGCAACGCATAGGTCACAGCCCTGCGCAATCATCCAGCCGCCAGCAAAGGCCACACCGTTGACCGCCGCGATCGTCGGTTTTGACAGCGCGATTGTTTCATAAGGCACAGGAAACATATCGCGCGGCGGCACGCGCAATTGGGTGTCGACCATTTCCTTTAAATCGCCGCCTGCACAAAATGCCTTATCCCCCGCGCCGGTTAATATCGCGACGCGCAATGCGGGGTCGTTTTCAAACCTGTCCCACGCAGCAAACAGTCCTTCGCGCACTTCAAGGCTAAGGCAGTTACGCGTATCGGGGCGGTTGATTGTGATGATCGCAATACCATCGGCGCGGGCATCAAACAGGACAGCATCGGTCATCTCAAAAACCCCTATTACGAATTTCGAATGCAGCTTTATCCAGTTCCTCGCGGAAATCGGGATGCGCAATACTGATCAGCCTTTTGGCGCGTTCAGCAAGCGATTGGCCTTTCAACTCGGCTGCCCCAAATTCGGTAACGATCAGATCCACTTCGGTCCGTGCAGCGGTCATAGGGCCGGATGTCAAAATCACATCTGGCCCGCTTGTTTCAACAGGGTTTCCGCGCGTGACAGATGGGGGCGGTCTAGCATCCCGCCTTTATAGCCAATCGCCCCAACACCGGGGTTGGCAGCAAAAATATCGACGATTTCCTGTGCTTGGGCAATTTCATCGTCGGTTGGGGTGAAGGCAGCGTTGATCACATCAACCTGTGCCGGATGGATCGCCAGCATCCCGCGATAGCCATCACGCCGCACTTTTTCTGCACGTTCGCGCAGACTATCGAGGTTGCGGAAATCGCCCTGAATAGTTTCGATCGCCGTCACTCCTGCGGCGGCGGCGCCCAACAACGTCAGGCTGCGTGCCAGTTCATAGGTAAAGCTATAGCTGCCATCAGCGTTGGTATTTGAACTGGCTCCGATCGAATCCGCCAGATCCTCTGCACCCCATGTCAACGCCACAACGCGCGGTGCGCCTTTGTAATCGCCTGTGTGGAACATTGCCTCTGCCGTTTCGGTGACGAGAACAATAACGGGTGTTGAGCCCTGCTCTATGCCGTTCGCAGCTTCGAGCGCTTCAAGATATTTGTCGAGCTTCTCTACATCTGCACGGCCATAAACCTTTGGCAGCATGATGCCGCCGGGCCGTGCAGGCATGATCGCCGCCAAGTCAGCCAGCGTATGCGGCCCATCAAGCGGATTGATCCGCACCCATAAACGGTGGCGTTCGCTGGCTGGCCGCGATGCGATAAAATCATGCACCATCCGCCGCGCGACTGGTTTTTTTTCCGCCGAGACTGCGTCTTCCAAATCGAACAAAGCAATATCCGCTGCGCTATCCGCCGCTTTACCCATTTTCTTTTCGCTATCGCCCGGCGCAAAAAGCCATGATCGCGCTGTGATGGGATGGTGTTGAAACGTCATACCGGTTTTCTCTTCAATAGGATTTAGGCAGTTTCAGCGCGTATTTTGCAAAATCATGGCGCGCATATGCGGATTGACCCAAGTCGCGCGTGGAATCAATACTCCCCGCAAATCGCGTTCGATATGAATTTCCTTTGCATGCCCGGTGTCTGCGTAAAATACCCATCACAAGTTGAGGTCACTGCCCTGACAAGAATGTCTTGTTTGCCCAAAGCGTTTGGTTCTGACAGGGTGAAAGTGAGGAATAAGAAACTGATCATGACAAAAACTCTCACTCATCTTGAACGCCTTGAAGCCGAGGCGATCCACATCATGCGCGAAGTCGTCGCCGAGGCTGAAAAGCCAGTGATGCTGTATAGTGTTGGCAAAGACAGCGCAGTTATGCTGCATCTAGCGCGCAAAGCGTTTTACCCTTCACCGCCGCCCTTTCCGTTGCTCCACGTCGATACGACTTGGAAGTTCAAAGCGATGTACGAGCTGCGCGAAAAGGCCGCGCGTGATGCCGGCATGGAATTACTGGTTCATCAAAACCCCGAGGCGATTGAGCGCGGGATCAACCCGTTCGACCATGGTTCGCTACATACCGATATGTGGAAGACCGAGGGGTTGAAGCAGGCGCTGGATAAATACGGCTTTGATGTCGCCTTTGGCGGCGCGCGGCGCGACGAAGAAAAAAGCCGCGCCAAAGAACGCATCTTTTCGTTCCGCACCGCAACGCATGGCTGGGATCCCAAGAACCAGCGGCCCGAATTGTGGAACCTGTACAATGCCCGCAAAGCAAAGTCAGAAAGCATCCGCGTATTCCCGATATCAAACTGGACCGAGCTTGATATCTGGCAATATATCCATCTGGAAAATATCGAGATAGTGCCGCTGTATTTCAGTGCGCCGCGACCGACATATATTCATGATGGACAGCTTTTCATGGCTGACGATATCGACCGGATAGAGCGCGTTCTGGGTCGAAAGCCTGATATTACCGAACGTTCGATCCGCTTTCGCACCTTAGGTTGTTTTCCTTTAACAGGTGCAGTGGAGAGCACTGCTGCTAACCTGCCCGAAGTCATTCAAGAAATGCTGCTGACCACAACCAGCGAACGCCAAGGCCGCGTTATCGACCATGATCAGGCCGCCAGCATGGAGAAAAAAAAGCAGGAGGGATATTTCTGATGTCCGATGCTGACCCAAACGACGTGATCTACAAAACCGATGATCTGATTGCCTCGGATATCGAAGCCTATCTGGATATCCACCAGCATAAGTCATTGCTGCGTTTCATCACCTGCGGATCTGTCGACGATGGCAAATCTACATTGATTGGGCGGTTGCTGTATGATTCAAAGATGATCTTTGAAGACCAGCTGGCCACGCTAGAATCCGATTCCAAACGGATGGGAACGCAAGGTCAGGACATCGACTTTGCGTTGCTTGTCGATGGCCTTGCTGCCGAACGCGAACAGGGCATTACCATCGACGTCGCGTATCGTTTCTTTGCCACCGAAAAACGCAAATTCATCGTCGCCGATTGCCCGGGCCACGAACAATATACCCGCAATATGGTCACTGGTGCGTCGACCGCTGACCTTGCGGTTATCTTGATCGATGCACGCAAGGGCGTACTGGTTCAGACACGGCGGCATAGCTATCTGGCCAAGCTGCTTGGCATCCGCAACATCGTGCTTGCGGTCAACAAGATGGATCTGATCGATTATGATCAGGCGAAGTACGATGCGATCGTTGCCGATTACACCAATTTTGCGACCAGCATCGGGATTACCGATTTTATACCGATGCCGATCTCTGGATTTCGGGGCGACAATATCACGGACAAGTCAGCAAATACCCCTTGGTATAATGGCATTCCATTGATGGCCCATCTGGAAACAGTGGTACTGGATAATGACGCTGACCAATCCAAGCCACTGCGTATGCCCGTGCAATGGGTCAACCGGCCCAACCTCGATTTCCGCGGTTTCTCTGGCCAAATCGCAACCGGTACAGTCCATCCGGGCGATGTCATTCGCGTGCTGCCCTCGGGCAAAACCACTACAATCAGCAAGATCGTTACGCTGGACGGTGAGCTAAACGAAGCTGTTGCGGGTCAATCAGTTACGCTGTGTTTTTCAGATGAAATCGATTGTTCGCGCGGCGATGTTATCGCTGCCGCCGATAACCCGCCCGAAGTGTCAGACCAGTTTGAAAGCACTCTAGTCTGGTTCGCTGATGATGCGCTGGTTCCCGGACGCGCCTATTGGCTAAAGCTTGGCACGCAGACAGTATCGGCAACGGTTCAGACGCCCAAATATACCGTCAATGTCAACACTATGGAGCACATGGCGGCCAAGACGCTGGAGCTGAATGCGATAGGCGTTGCCGAAATTTCGACCGACAAACCCATTGTGTTTGAACCCTATGCCGATAACCACGCGCTCGGCGGTTTCATCCTGATCGACAAGATTACCAATGCAACTGTCGCTGCCGGGATGCTGCACTTCTCGCTGCGCCGCGCACAGAATATCCATTGGCAGGCAACTGATATTGGCCGCGATGCGCATGCGGCGCTAAAGAACCAAAAGCCTAAAGTCCTGTGGTTCACCGGCCTGTCTGGATCAGGCAAAAGCACCATCGCCAATGAGGTTGAAAAGACACTCAACCTGATGAACCGGCACACGTTCTTGCTTGATGGCGACAATGTGCGGCACGGTCTGAACAAAGATCTGGGCTTCACCGAAACTGACCGGATCGAGAATATCCGCCGTGTCGGAGAGGTTGCCAAATTGATGGCCGATGCTGGCCTGATTGTGCTGACCGCGTTTATCTCCCCATTCCGCGCCGAACGCGATATGGTGCGCGCGATGTTACCAGAGGGCGAGTTTGTGGAAATCTATGTCGAGACCCCATTAGAGGTCGCCGAGGCGCGCGATGTGAAGGGGCTGTATAAAAAGGCGCGCGCCGGACAGTTGAAAAACTTCACCGGCATAGACAGCCCGTATGAAGCACCGGACAATCCCGACATCCGTGTCAACACGGTGGAGATGTCTCCTGCCGAAGCCGCCGAGCATATCATCCGCCAGTTGATACCGCTGAAATGAACGATCACGAACTCGCCGCGCATCTGGCAACCGAGGCTGGCGCAATCCTGATTGAGCGGCGCACCGAACTGGTAGCTAAGGGCTTCGACGACAAGGCATTGGGTAAAGCTGGTGACACTGCGGCAAACGCGTTTCTTGTTAAAGCACTGCGCACATCTCGGCCTCAGGATGGGCTATTATCTGAGGAAATGAAATGCGACGGTAGCCGCCTAACGCAATCGCGCGTGTGGATTATCGACCCTGTCGATGGCACGCGCGAATATGGCGAAGGTCGGACCGACTGGGCCGTGCATATAGCGCTTGCTGTTGATGGCGTGCCCGTCATTGGCGCTGTTGCGTTGCCGGGCCTCGATTTGGTGCTTAGGACAGATCAGGTGCAACCGGTCGCCCCAGCGCCCGAAAAACTGCGCATGGTCGTCAGCCGCACCCGTCCAGCACCTGAGGCATTATCTGTAGCTAAAGCCCTCGATGCTGAACTGATCCCCATGGGCAGCGCTGGCGCCAAAGCTATGGCTGTGGTCCGCGGCGAGGCGGACATATACCTCCACACCGGCGGACAATATGAATGGGACAGCTGCGCACCAGCGGCAGTCGCCATAGCTTACGGCCTTCACGTTAGCCGCATCGACGGCAGCCCATTGGTATACAATCAGGCCGATGTGTACATGCCCGACCTGTTGATTTGCCGAACTGAATTGGCGGACAGGATATTGGGGCTGCTGAATTAACCCGCAGTCCCTTATCCGCAATCAACTCATCGTCGGGATGATAAAGGCGTTGCTGCCGTCGCCGCCGCCATCGGGCCAGCGTGCTGTAATCTTTTTAACTTTGGTCCAGAACCTGATGCCTTCCATGCCATATTGATCAGTGTCGCCAAAGCCACTGCGCTTCCATCCGCCAAAGCTGTGATAGGCGACTGGGACCGGGATGGGCACGTTGATGCCGACCATGCCGACATTAACCCGTGATGCAAATTCCCGGGCGGCGTGGCCGTTGCGCGTAAAGATCGCAACACCATTGCCATATTGATGCTTGCTGGGAAGAGCCAAAGCCTCTTCAAAGTTCGCGGCACGCACGATTTGCAGCACAGGCCCGAAAATTTCTTCTTTATAGCTCTCCATGTCGGGGGTCACATGATCGAGCAAAGTCGGGCCGATGAAATAGCCTTCTTCATGCCCCTGTAATGTGAAGTTACGTCCATCGATGACCAGCTCAGATCCTTCATCGACCGCAGTCTGGATCCAGCCTTCAACCTTTGTCTTGTGCGGGCCAGAAATCACCGGGCCATAATGCGCATCCTCATCGGTCGAGATGCCAACGCGCAATGCATGAATCGCCGGGATCAGCTTTGCCTTCAGGCGCTCTGCGGTATCTTCACCCACTGGCACCACAACGGGCAGCGCCATACAGCGTTCACCAGCCGAGCCATAGGCTGCACCGCACAAGTCGTTGACTACCATGTCGAGATCAGCATCGGGCATCACGATTCCGTGGTTCTTTGCCCCGCCCATTGCTTGGACGCGCTTGCCCGCAGCAACACCGCGCGAATAGACATATTGCGCAATATCGGATGAACCTACAAAGCTGACCGCACTAATCGCTGGATGATCCAATATCGCATCGACCATTTCTTTATCGCCGTGGACAACCTGAAAAATGCCTTCGGGCAGACCCGCCTCGATCAACAATTCGGCCAAACGGTTTGGCACTGAGGGATCGCGCTCAGACGGTTTCAGGATGAAAGCATTGCCCACCGAAACCGCAACGGCACCCATCCACATCGGGATCATTGCGGGAAAGTTGAACGGCGAAATGCCTGCACCGATGCCAATGGGCTGCCGCATGGAATACACATCGATGCCCGGGCCAGCACCTTGAGTATGCTCGCCTTTCATCACATGCGGCAATCCGCAGCAGAACTCGACAACCTCTAAACCGCGCTGAATATCACCTTTACTGTCGGCGATCACTTTGCCGTGTTCGGCAGAAAGCATCAGTGCCAGTTCGTCCATATGCTTTTCGATCAGAGCTTTGAAATTAAACATCACCCGCGAACGACGCTGCGGATTGGTTGCCGCCCATGCGGGTTGCGCAGCCGATGCAGCCGCAATCGCAGCTTCCAAAACGGACGCATCGCCAAAGGCAACTTTGGCCTGAACGCCGCCATTGTTCGGGTCCATAACTTCGCCGAACCGGGTTGGCGTAAATCCTGAATGTCCTGCGATAAAGTGGTCGATCTGTCTCAAGATATCTGTCCCTTAAATTATGTGCGCATTAGATACGCCTTAAAATCAATGGCTCAAAGTCAATCTTACTTAACCGTGAAGCAATTTCCTTTTGCAGATATCGCGACGGCGAAATGGCGTATTGCGGTCCGGCCGCTGATTATTCAGCTGGCAGGCCGAAGCCCCGCCGCAATGCGTTTAGCTTTGTCGTTTCAAACCAATCACCCAGCTTAGTTTTCTGCAATAGTGAAACAGCGTCAAAACCGTGAAATGCCCCGGGCACGACGATCAGTTCAGCGTTAATTCCGCATGCGTTCAACCTTTGCGCATAATCAACATCTTCGTCGTGGAACAGATCGAGCGTACCAACGCCAATAAAGGCTGGGGGCAAACCTTTCAGGTCGTCGACCCGCGCAGGGATTGAGCCCGTGGGGATTTGGGCCTTACCAGGCTGTGTTCCCAAAAAGCTCTCCCAACCAAAATGATTCTGTTCGGGCGTCCAAACCAATGTGCCCACATGCGGCGGCATAGACCGCGAAGTCCCGGTTCGATCATCCAGCATCGGATAGATCAGACACTGATAGCATATCGGCACCTCACCGCGATCGCGCGCAACAATAGCGAGCAACGCAGCATGCCCGCCGCCTGCACTCTCACCCATGACTGCAATTTTTGCAGGATCCACTCCGATGGATTCGGCATTGCTGTGCAACCATTTCAACGCAGCATAATTGTCCTCAACTGACCCGGCATAAGTCGTTTCCGGAGCCAGCCGGTATTCTACCGACACCGCCACACAATCAAGCTTAACGCATAATTCCTGCAAGCCCATGACCGACGATTCCGCCGATCCCATAACAAAACCGCCACCATGCATGTGAAGGATCGCCGGACGGCTGGTTCCCGGCTTTGCGTTGACGATGTAGATTGCAACATCGGGATGACCCTTGCCGACCGCGACCATCCGTTTTTCATGCGGCACATTCTCTAGCGGCGGCCGCGAAAAAATTGGATCGGGCATTCTTAGCTGTTCCAGACTTTCGCGGTTAAGCGGCAGCCTTTCTTGGGAGAATTGCTCAACAAAAGGCACGACGTCTAGCAGCTCGCTGTGCACAAGATTAAGAGGGGTCGCGACTGTCATGCAACCCGCTCACGACATTCAATACATCTCATTCGGCTGCCCCATTAAAGTCACCAACGCGATCAGCCCCAATGGCCTCAACGCGGAATTTGCAGCACACGCTTTGGCAAACGCGAAGTCAATTGTAACTTTGAAATTTTGGACAAAAACCCGATCAGAATATCGGATCATTCGCTCCGTTGTCGTCATTTTCGACAGGGGCGACAGCGCTATGGATACCGCATTCGGTTTTATCCCAGCCTTTCCAGCGGCCCGAACGCGGGTCTTCGCCTGCCGCTACTTTGCTTGTGCAGGGGGAGCAGCCAATCGATGGATAGCCTTGTTCGACAAGCGGATGTGCAGGCAAATTATGCTCTACCATATAAGCATCCAGCCGGGCCTTGTCCCAATCCGCCAGCGGATTGACCTTTAAACGACCGTCCTCAATTTCAAACCGAGGCAGCGCATTGCGGGTTGAGGATTGAAACGCTTTGCGCCCCGAAAACTGCGCATCAAACCCGGCGAGCGCATGTTTCAACGGCAATACTTTGCGAATTTCGCAGCAGCCATCGGGATCATAGGACCAGCGCAGACCATTTTCATCCTTTTGACGAAGCAGATCAGCATCGGGTTTAAGCTCGCGTAAATCAGCGAGGCCCAATTGCGCGCGTAGTTCCTCTTTGTAGCTGATCGTTTCGGGGAAATGCTTTCCGGTATCAAGAAACAGCACAGGCACGTTTTGATCGACGCTAGCAATCAAGTGCAGCAGCACCGACGATTCCGCGCCAAAGCTTGATACAATCGCCACATCACCCAGCATATTTTCGCGCAACAGCACTTCCAACATCTCGGTGGTATCACGCCCGCGAAACATATGGTTCAGCCGGATGGCATCGGTTTCATTATAGCGCGGACCAGTATCAATCCGGTCGCGAATGCGTGCCTTTGTCTCAGCCATGGCGCAATTTCCACACCGGAACTGCAGCGTCGGCGGCACCTTGATAGACATTCTCAAAACGCGACAAGGCGGCATCGACATCGGCCTGATTGAGCGAAGATTCGGGCGCGAAGCTGTCAAAACCGCAGCGCTTCATAAAGGCGATCTGGTCAACCAGAACATCACCCTGCGCGCGCAGTTCGCCTGTGTACCCTGCCTCACGTAGGATGCGCGCCGACGAATAGCCACGGCCATCGCGGAATTTGGGGAATGCCACTTCGATCAGCGCCAGCCGATCCAAAAACGGAATCAGCGCGCGCGCGTCGTCATCGGGTTCCAACCGAACAGCGGTCGCGTTCGATTGGTCGAGGAAAGCGTCCAGCGTGACCGCGGGCTCTTCACCCATATTTTGCACCTCAACCATAAATCGCCTCCTTGAACGGCTCCATGCCAACGCGGCGGTAGGTATCGACGAAGCGCTCGCCGGGTTCGCGCAACTCTTTGTACTTGTCAGTCGCGCGTTCGACCGCGTCGATTATGCCGTCCTCGTCAAAGCCGGGGCCAGTGATCTTGCCGATGGACACATCCTCTGCACCTGATCCGCCGAGCGTCAGCTGGTAATTCTCAACGCCTTTGCGGTCGACGCCAAGGATGCCGATATGGCCGGCATGGTGATGCCCGCAGGCGTTGATGCAGCCGGAGATTTTAAGCTTCAACTCGCCCAGATCGCGCTGCCGTTCCAAATCAGCAAAGCGCGTGGCAATTTTCTGCGCAACGGGGATGGAACGCGCATTGGCAAGGCTGCAATAATCAAGGCCGGGGCACGCGATGATGTCGCTGATGAGGTCAAGGTTAGCATTGGCCAATTCCGCCGCGTTCAACGCTTGCCAGACGGCGTAAAGATCACGCTTGGCGACATGCGGCAACACGATGTTCTGGGCGTGCGTGACGCGCAGCTCGTCAAAGCTATATTGTTCCGCAAGGTCGGCCATCACATCAATCTGTGCAGAGGACGCATCACCCGGAATGCCGCCAATAGGCTTAAGGCTAATGTTGACGATGGCGTAGCCCGCTTGTTTATGCGGCTTCACATTCTGGTCGAGCCAGACCGCGAAATCGGGATCGCTGCGGTCCACTTCCTGATCCACTGCGTCAAAGGCGGGCGGTGCAAAGAATGCCGAAATCCGGTCCAGTTCCGCTAGCGGCGGATCAATGCCAAGCGTTTTCACATGGGCAAATTCTTCCTCGACCTGACGGCGATATTCGTCCGCGCCAATTTCGTGAACAAGGATTTTGATCCGCGCCTTGTAGATATTATCGCGGCGGCCATAGCGGTTATACACGCGCAGACAGGCCTCGATATAGCTGAGCAGATCGTCCGCCTTCACGAACGGATTAATCTCTGGCGCGATCATTGGCGTACGGCCCATGCCGCCTCCAACAAAGACGCGCGCACCAAGAACGCCATCTTGCTTGACCAGCTCCAGCCCGATGTCGTGCAAACGCATCGCCGCACGGTCCTCTGGCGAAGCAATCACCGCGATTTTGAACTTGCGCGGCAGATAGCTGAATTCGGGATGGAAGGTTGACCACTGACGGAGCAGTTCAGCCCACGGGCGCGGATCGGCAACTTCGTCTGCCGCTGCCCCTGCATATTGATCAGAGCTGATATTGCGGATGCAATTGCCGCTGGTCTGGATCGCATGCATCTCAACACTCGCCAGTTCTTCCAGCAAATCGCCGCATTCCTCCAGCTTGATCCAGTTATACTGGATATTCTGCCGCGTGGTGAAATGGCCGTAATCGCGGTCGTACTTGCGGGCGATATGCGCCAGCATCCGCATCTGGCGGCTGTCCATCGTTCCATAGGGAATGGCAACGCGCAGCATATAGGCGTGCAGTTGCAGATACAGGCCGTTCATCAGCCGCAGCGGTTTGAACTGATCCTCGGTGATCTCACCCGCAAGGCGGCGCTTCACCTGATCGCGAAATTCGGCAACGCGGGCATCGACGATGGCTTGGTCGTAATTGTCATATTTATACATAGCAGATTACCCGTTTCAAATTACCCATTCGCCAACGCTTGGGTCGGCTGGTTTTAACGAAAGATCGAGCCGAACCGTTGGTCCAAGCGCGCGGACGCGGTCTTTGATATGCGCCGGGCGCGGCCCTTCGGGCGTAGCGATAGCTTCGATGATGTAAGGCGCATTCACGCGGCGCGCACCTTCTTCACGGGCCAAGATCGCGTCCCCGCCTTCGCCCACATCAACGGCATCTTCGACATGCAACGACCACCAGCTGCCAGCCCACCATGTGACCGCACCAGAGGCGAGATCATTTCCCGTTAGTAGTTTCATGCCAGTCTCTCCGCTTCTTTGGCAAATGTGCGGAGCTTGTCCTCCGCATCAGATTTCAGGACCACATCGCCAACAATAATGATGGCCGGACTTGCAACATTTTCACGCGCAATCATCCCGCCCAAATCAGTCAAAATGCTGCGCAGCGCACGGGCGTCTTTGCGCCCCACCCGTTCCAGAACGGCAACCGGCGTATCGGGCGACAGCCCGTCAGCAATCAGTTTTTCGCAAATGGCATCAGAGGTAGCGACGCCCATATAGATCACCAGCGTGCGGTTTTTGCCGGCAAGCCCTGCCCAGTTCTGGTCCGTCAGGCCTTTGCACTGGCCAGCAACAAAGGTCACTGCGCTAGAGGCATCGCGGTGCGTCAGCGGCATCAAATTTGCTGCACCGCCAGCAATTGCCGCAGAAATACCGGGAATGACTTCCACGGGCACACCAGCCGCCTGACAGGCCTCAACCTCTTCGCCGCCGCGCCCAAAGATAAACGGATCGCCGCCTTTCAGGCGCACCACAGAATATCCAGCCAACGCTTCGCGGATCAGAATTGCGTTGATCCCATCTTGCGGCACCGAATGGCGGCTGCGTTGCTTGGCAACCGAGATAAAGCGCGCAACAGGGCTGGCGAGCGCAAGGATCGCATCATCAACCAAGCCATCATGCACGATAACGTCCGCCGCCGCGATCAGCCGCGCGGCCTTCACCGTCAGCAAATCGGGATCACCCGGGCCTGCACCGACCAGATAGACTTTGCCTTTTTCCATTGAGCATCAATGCCCCTTAGGATCAGGAACGCCAAATCAGAATAGATTGGACCTGTGATAGTGCGGCTTTAGGCCTGCTGCCCTACCCAGCCTTCGCCTTCTTCGCGCCCTTTTCCTTCTTTGGCTTTGCGGCCTTTGGCGGTGCGGGCGAAACTTCAAACACGGGTTGGCCGTCTTTCATATGCACAGAAACTTCGCCGCCGTTGACTAGCTTTCCAAACAGCAGCTCCTCGGCAAGCGGTTGTTTCAGCTTTTCCTGAATCAACCGTCCCATCGGCCTTGCGCCGTATAGCTTGTCATAGCCGCGTTCGGTCAACCAAGCGCGCGCTTCGTCATCCAGTTTAATATGCACATTCTGGTCAGCGAGCTGCAGTTCCAATTGCAGGATGAACTTGTCGACAACCATCGCCACCACTTCGGTTGGCAAAAATCCGAATGGCACAATAGCATCCAGACGGTTACGGAATTCCGGCGCAAACAGCTCTTTTACCGCTTCTTCGCTGGCATCCTCATTCGCCTCGGCAGCGCTGCCGAACCCGATGCCTTCCTTGGTCAAGTTCTTCGCACCCGCATTGGTGGTCATGATCAGAATGACATTGCGGAAATCCACAGTCTTGCCGTGATGGTCGGTCAATCGGCCGTTATCCATTACCTGCAGCAAGATGTTGAACAGATCGGGATGCGCCTTTTCGATTTCGTCGAGCAACAAAACGCAATGCGGGTTTTGATCAACCGCATCGGTCAACAAGCCGCCCTGATCGAAACCGACATAGCCCGGAGGCGCACCGATCAATCGGCTAACGCTGTGGCGCTCCATATATTCCGACATGTCAAAGCGTTTCAGCGGAATGCCCATGATGCTGGCCAGCTGGCGCGCAACCTCGGTCTTGCCGACGCCGGTGGGGCCGGAAAACAGATAGTTGCCGATGGGCTTATCAGGATCACGCAGACCCGCACGGGAAAGCTTAATTGCGGACGAAAGCAACGCAATCGCTTTGTCCTGTCCAAACACGACCCGTTTCAGGTCAGTCTCAAGGCTGCCAAGCGCTGTGCGGTCATCGGTCGACACGTTTTTGGGCGGGATGCGCGCGATCGTTGCAATCACGGCCTCGATTTCCTTGGGCGTGATCAGCTTGCGGCGCTTTGCCAGCGGAACCAGCATCTGCATCGCGCCAACTTCGTCGATCACGTCGATGGACTTATCGGGCTGCTTGCGATCATTGATATAGCGTGAGGATAGCTCCACCGCGGCTTTCAGCGCATCGTTAGTGTATTTAACCTTGTGGTGATCCTCAAATGCAGCGCGCAAACCGCCGAGAATTTTGATTGTATCCTCGATGCTTGGTTCATTAACATCAATCTTTTGGAACCGGCGCAGCAAGGCGCGGTCTTTTTCAAAGTGATTGCGGAATTCTTTGTACGTCGTCGACCCGATGCAGCGGATTGTGCCGCCAGAAAGCGCCGGTTTCAACAGATTGGACGCGTCCATCGCTCCGCCGCTGGTCGCACCGGCGCCTATAACGGTATGGATTTCATCGATAAACAAGATCGCGTCGGGCAGCTTTTCCAGCTCGCTGACGACAGCTTTCAATCGCTCCTCAAAGTCTCCACGATAACGCGTTCCGGCAAGCAACGATCCCATATCGAGCGAGTAGATGACTGCAGGCAGCAACACCTCTGGCACCTGATTTTCGACGATGCGCCGCGCAAGTCCCTCGGCAATCGCGGTTTTACCAACGCCGGGTTCCCCAACATAAAGCGGGTTGTTCTTTGACCGGCGGCACAAGATTTGCACGGTGCGATCAACTTCTTCTGAACGCCCGATCAGGGGATCGATCCGGCCCTGCTTCGCCTTTTCATTCAGATTGACAGTAAATTGCTCAAGGGCGCTTTCTTTGCCCTTTTTATCTTTGGCGTCAGCTGCTTCTTCCTTGCGATCATCCGCACCTTCAACCGGTTTCTGGTCGATCAGCTTGCCGTCCTTACCGATGCCGTGGCTGATATAGCTAACCGCATCAAGGCGGCTCATATCCTGTTGCTGCAAGAAATAGACAGCATAGCTTTCGCGCTCGGAAAACAACGCAACCAGTACATTGGCGCCGGTGACAACATCTTTGCCCGACGATTGGACATGCAGGATTGCACGTTGCACCACGCGCTGAAATCCGCTGGTCGGCGACGGGTCGACATTGCCTGTTACTTTCAGGCTTTCCAATTCATTATCAAGGTATTGGACGACCGTGTCGCTCAATTCGCCCACATCGACGCCGCAAGCCTGCATGACGCGAGCCGCATCCTCGTCGTCAACCAGCGCAAGCAGCAAATGTTCCAGCGTCGCATATTCATGCGCTCGCTCGCCCGCATGCCGCAAGGCATTGTGAAGCGTTGCTTCTAGCGATTCTGCAAATGACGGCATAACTGTGCTCCAAGATGGACGACTATCGCCCGTTAACATCTATATCGGCGTCCGCATTGCAGCTTTCAACAGGGATTTATCCTATAACGGCCAAGCAGCGAAAAAATGCTGCTAGGAATGGTTAAATCAGCACGCTTCATCCTATTTTTTGAACAGCGAATCTGCAGCATTGCGGTGATCCTTTGAAAAGGAAATCTTGGCTTCACACCGCGCAATTTCGCCCTGTAACGCCTCAACGCGCTCTTTCAACTCGGCGACGGAATGCCGGTCCAGATCTTGTTTCAAAAGTGCGACCAACGGATCATCAGGCCGCTTTGCGAACAATTCATCAAGGTCCATCGCCTATCTCCTTAGCAATAGAATGCGGAATCAACGCGCATCTGTCAATTCGCCTGCGAACAAGTGCTAACACGCTGGAATACAGGCATCATCGTCGCTATAGAGTGCGCGCAAAGGGGCGATGCGCATGACCAACATACCCGATACGATGACGGCTATCGAAATCAGTAGCCCGGGCGGGCCGGATGTTTTGAAGCCTTGCAACCGCCCTGTTCCAATCCCCGGCGCAGGTGAAGTTCTGGTCAAAGTCGCAGCGGCAGGCGTTAATCGCCCTGATGTTGTTCAACGCATGGGGCTGTATCCAGCACCGCCAGGGGCAAGCGACCTGCCCGGATTGGAAATATCGGGAACAGTCGTTGCTTTAGGGGCCGATACCGATCCTGCACTCTTAGGTCAAAATGTGTGCGCATTGGTCGCAGGCGGTGGCTATGCCGAGTACTGCCTCGCGCGCGCTGATGTCTGCTGGACGGTGCCTGACAGCCTATCGATGGAAGAAGCCGCCGCAATCCCCGAGACATTGATGACAGTGTGGCACAATGTGTTCGAACGCGGCTATGCCGATGAAGGCGAAACGATTTTGGTCCATGGCGGCACCAGCGGTATCGGATCGATGGCGATTAAGCTGGGCAATCTGTTCGGACTGCAGGTGATCGTGACATGCGGGTCTGATGATAAATGTGCCGCTGCGCTAGAACTGGGTGCAGCCCATGCGATCAATTACAAAACCGCCGACTTTGTTGAGGAAGTGAAGCGGATTACCGATGGTGAGGGCGTTCACCTTGTGCTCGATATGGTCGCTGGTCCCTATGTTCCGCGCAACATGCAATGCCTGCGTATGGACGGGCGGCATGTGACCATCGCGATTCAGGGCGGCGCAATGGCTGATGTGCCGATGGTGCAAATTATGATGCGCCGTTTGACGCTAACCGGTTCAACACTGCGCCCACGTTCGGACGCTTTCAAGGCGTTGTTGGCGGACGAAATCCACCGCATCGTCTGGCCATTTATTGAATCAGGGCAATTGCGGCCAACAATGGCAAAGAGCTTTCCGCTCGCCGATGCTGCATCGGCGCATACTCTGATGGAAAGCGGTGATTTCGTCGGAAAGATCGTCCTGACCGCCTAAGTCATTATCGCACGAACAAAAAAACCCCGGAGATTACTCCCCGGGGTTTTTCTTATAATCATCGCCGCAATCAGAATTTGGTGCGAACGGTCAAGCCGTACATGCGCGGCTCTTCAACAAACCCAATCCGCGACCGCGTGCCTGCACCACCGCGAAGCGGGGTGTTAGCAGTAATCCCGCGGGTTTTTTCGTTGTTCAGATTGGTGCCCCAGATTTCAAATGTGAACCGCTCGCTTGGATCAGTGAAGCCAATGCGCGCATTCATTTTGAAATAGGCGTTCTGATAGTCCAACGGCACGGGCAAATTATTAGTATCAAGGGGCAAGGTGCTTGTCCTACGCTTGCTTGAATAGCTAATGTTTCCGTTCACAAGCAAACCCCAGCCGGAACTGTTAAGTGGGCCATCATAGGTTAGCCCCATAACACCTGTAAACTTTGGAGCATTGGTTAGAACATCCCCGCAAAGCCGCGTAACCGATGCTAAAACATCGGCCGGAACACCAACATTACAGTCTTTTGGATAGCGTGCGTTGGCATATGTCGTAGAGAAGTTACCTGAGATATAGTCACTCAGCTTACCAAACACTTCCAATTCAACACCGGTTGATTTCGCCGAGTTCACGTTAAAGGTCGTGAATTGCACACCGGTAAATTCCAGAACCTGGAAATCACTCATGTCCATTTGGAAGAGCGCCAAATTGGCTTTGATATTACCAAGGGTCGCCTTCACACCGATTTCGATCTGTTCAACCTTTTCGGATTTAAACCGGGGGTCAGCATAGATCGGCGCTGCACCAGTCGTAAGCACAGCGGTCGAGTTGGCCAGGTTGGCGGCTGTAGGATCAAGGTTGAAGCCGCCCGATTTGAACCCGTGACTATAACCGCCGTAAAACAGCAAATCTTCGTTTGGTTTATAACCAACCTGCGCTGTGTAGGTAATCTCATCGTCCTTAAACGTGTTCGCCCATTCGCGCGGAAGAGGTAAGAAACGGCTAGCCAATCCACCGCCCAATCCCGCAGGTGCTGTCAATGTGACAGGCGCGATAAAAGAGAAACAGTTCAAGCCGACCACGCCTGCACGAAGAGCAGCAGGCACAGCGGCTGTTAGCGCGCCGTTCACGCTGGCTTGGCAAGCGGCGTTGCTGCTATTCAGCTGGTCAAACGATGCAGTTTTCTTTTCATCGGTATAGCGTGCACCTAAAGTCAGGCTAAGTTTATCGGTGAAATTGATCACATTGTGCGTAAACACCGAAAAGCTTTTTGCGTTCTGGATGAACAGGTTTTCGGCATAGGCGCCGTTGATGTTCACCGGAACACCGGCGTTACCTAAAGCTGTAAGTGTAAACAGCGGGTTGACACCAGCGGCATTGGCAAAGTTACCCGCACTCACGGCCTGTTGGAAATCCCGGCCAGCGGTCAACGTGCCTAGCGCACGGATTTTTTCATCCGAGTAAAATCCGCCGATCAACCAATCAAGCTTATCGTTAAATGCTGTGCCCTGCAGACGCAGTTCTTGAGTCATCGTTTTGATCTTGTCGCCATTGGGCAACAGGCCGGGCCGCGAGTTCTGACCATTACGACCCGCAGTAAAGATCGCCAGCGACGTGAAGTCCGATTCCTGCGTCGATTCAGAATCAAAGTCACGATAGGATCCGATATAGGTGAGCTTGGCACCTCCGAAATCCCATTTCAATTCGCCCGACACGCCCCATTGGGTTGCCTTGTTGACGAACTGCTGGCTGTTTGTCGAAAGATTCTGGAGTGCTGGCCGTCCCACCTGATCGATGCCGTCTGACGCCAGGCCGTGAAAAGCAAAAAAGGGCTGTAGCTCGGTTTCGCGCATGACAACGGCATCGCAGCAATTTTCGTCCACGTCGGAATAGTCGGCAAGCAACCGGATGCTAACATCGGCATTGGGCTCAATATACAACTGTCCACGCAGCATATAGCGGTTACGGTCATTGCTTTCCGCGCCTGTGGTACTTTTCAAATAGCCATCGCGTTTGCGCCAAGTGCCCGAAAGACGGACCGCCGCCAAATCTTGAGCAACAGGAACGCTGACGCCAGCTTGCACATTCATGGAATTATAATTGCCATAGGTCGCGTTGGCAAAGCCTTCAAACTCCGAAAGGCTTGGCCGCTTTGTCGTAATGTTCAACGCACCCGCCGATGTGTTGCGTCCAAACAAAGTCCCTTGCGGACCGCGCAGAATTTCAAGGCGCTCCAGATCGACCAAATCGCCAAGCGCTACGCCAGGCCGTGACTGGTACACGCCGTCGATGAACACACCGACCGAGCTTTCGAGCCCTGTATTATTACCGGTCGTGCCGACGCCGCGAATTTTGATGGAAGTGCCCTGTGTTTCGGTCTGTGATGACTGAATGTTAAAGCTGGGCGAAATAGACGACAGCGTCTTGATGTCGGCAATGCCCTGACGCTCCAATGTTTCGGGGGCAACGGCGGTTACAGCGAGTGGAATGTCTTGAACATCCATCGCCCGCAACGTCGCGGTAACGATAATGGGTTGGCTGTCATCAGCCGTTTCGTCTGATTGTGGTGCATCTTGTGCAAATGCTGGCGTCGCCAGTGACATAGCCAAAGCAGTTGCTGAAATTAGATGTAGCTTACGCATGGTCCTCTCCCTCCATTTATAGCTCATTGAATATGATGGTATTGGATATTCAAACTAAGCGGTCTCCTCAAACCTTTGTTGAACCTCGAATGTTAAGTGCGCAATTAAATCAGTCAAGCCTTTCTGCAATCATTGCGTCAATTTCTGCCGAATTGGCGCTTGCCGTAGGGACGGCTTTGTCCTAAGCCGTCTGCAACATCAGGCCGCTCCGGTAAGGGGCGGCCCTTTTATTTGGAGAATTTCTCATGGCCCAGAACGGACTTGTCCCCCTGATGCCGCATGCAACGGCTGCTTGGTTGGTTGATAACACCGCGCTTAGCTTTACGCAGATCGCCGAGTTTTGCGGACTTCATATTCTTGAAGTGCAGGCAATGGCCGACGACATGACCGGTACGAAATACACCGGCCGCGATCCCGTTCGTGCAGGCGAGCTGGCGATGGAGGAGATCGAAAAGGGTCAGGCCGATCCTGATTACGATCTGAAAATCAGCAAAGGCCCGGATCAGGTTCGCCGCACAAAAGGCCCGCGTTATACGCCGGTATCGAAACGTTCGGACAAGCCCGATGGCATTGCTTGGTTGCTGCGTAATCATACAGAAATTTCTGACGGCGCGATTTGCAAACTGATCGGCACCACCCGCAATACCATCGCTGCAATCCGTGATCGTAGCCATTGGAACATCGCTGAAATTCAGGCGAAAGATCCGGTTACGCTTGGCCTATGTTCACAGCGCGAGCTTGACGCGATTGTCGCGCGCATCGCCAAAAAGGCAGGCCTTGTTGACACCGTCGCCGATGACACCCGCTTTGCCGGTGATCGCGAAGCGTTGATTGAGCAATTGCGTGCAGAGCGTGATGAGAACAAGCGGCTTGCCGAAGAAGTGCTGACCGGCGAGACCGAGACGCCCGCCGTCGCATTGACCGCAGAGACACTGTTTAAGAAACAGCCTGACGCATAAGCAGCTATGAATTTAGAAAAAGGGCCGCTGGTGTAAAAACCGGCGGCCTTTTTTCTTTGCACCTTCCCTAACGTCACCATTGCGTGCGCCTATCGCATCGGGCAGGTCAGATGCACCATGGCAACCGAACCCCTCACCGCTTACGATATGACTTTGTCTGACCACGGTTTTGAACCGCTGGAGATGAAAGGGCTGACCTATCCCCTTGGCGACCATGTTCCGCAATATGGCGAGGTTTATCCGCTAGCCCCCGATATGGGCTGGACGCGGATGCCGGTTCCCGGAAATCTGAACCACATCAACATCTGGTTGCTGAGTGATCGCGACGAGCAGGGCGAAGGCTATGCGATTGCCGACACCGGATTGTTCATGCCCGATGTGATTGCGGAATGGAAAAAGCTGTTGGAAGGCACGCTATCCGACCGGCGGATGACGCGGATATTTGTAACGCATTTCCACCCTGATCATGTGGGTTGTGCAGGATGGCTGGCGAACCGGGGCAAAGTATCCATCTGGATGAACCGCACCGAATGGCTGATGGCGCGGATGCTGGTTGCTGACCAGCGCGACGAGGTGCCAAATGACGTCCTGATCCGCAGGCGCTTTTCCGGCTATAGCGAGGCCCAGATTGAGGATATGCGCGTGCGCGGCTTTGGCAATTTTGCGCGTGCAGTGTCGCAAATGCCAACCGGCCACCACCGCCTGGATGATGGCCAGCATGTCCGTGTCGGTGGCCGCGTATGGCAGATTGTCACTGGCGGCGGGCATACTCCTGAACACGCCTGTATGGTCGATCACCACAATGGCGTGATTATCGCAGGCGACCAGATTCTGCCGCGCATCACCAGTAACGTGTCGATTATGGATAGCGAACCTGATGCAGACCCGCTGGGCGAATGGCTGGCGTCGATTGCAAAGTTCCGCGCTTTGCTGCCGCCCGATATGCTGGTGCTGCCCGCGCATGGCTCGCCCTTTCGCGGGGTTCATACCCGGCTGGATATTTTGGCATCGGGGCATCTGGAAAGGCTGGATCGTTTGGAAGCAGCTCTGCGCGAAAAGCCCCACCGCGCGGTCGATTGTTTCGCATTGCTGTTTGACCGGCCGATTGATGAAACGGTGTTTGGGCTTGCGGTCGGCGAGGCCATGGCCCATTTGCGCCATCTAGAGAGAACGGGTAGAGCAACGGTTGAAGAAATAGACGGCGTTGGCTGGTTTACCGCAGATTAAGGGAGCAATATGACCACTGCTACACCTTGGACATCAAACTATCTGCACCCTTCATCGTGGAGCCAGAATTTTGCGCCGCTTTCGGTGCATGACATGTTTTTCGGGTCTGCTGCTCGAATGACTTCGGCTCCGCTGGCCGACTTTATGGGCCGGAAATATAGCTATGCTGATATGGCCGACAGCGTGCGCAAATTTGCCAAAGGGCTACAACAGCGCGGCATCGGCAAAGGCGATCATGTTGGTCTGTTTTTGCCTAATGTTCCGCAGTATATCGTTGCCTATTATGGCGCGATGTTGGCGGGCGCGACAGTGGTCAATTTCTCGCCGCTCTACACTGTCGATGAACTCGCGCATCAGGTAGCCGACAGCGGGACTAGCATATTGGTTACTGTTTCGGCGGCTGCATTGCTACCGACAGCGATCAAGGTGCTGGACCAATCGGATTTGGGCCAGTTGATCGTTGGCAGCATTTCAGAGGCTTTGCCCCGCCTAAAAAGCTGGGCGTATCGCATGTTCAAAAAGGCCGATATCGCCGGCATCCCTGCTGACAGCCGCATTACCGGATTTGCGGATTTCATCGCCAATGACGGCGCACCAACGCCTGTGGCGTGCGATCCTGAAACCGACATTGCCCTGCTGCAATATACCGGCGGCACGACGGGCACGCCAAAAGGTGCGATGCTCAGTCATCAGAACATCACCGCCAATGCGCGGCAGATCAACCTGATTGATCCGCACAGCCATGTGAACAATCCAGACGAACCGGCAATCGACCGCATCTTAGGCGTGCTGCCGTTCTTTCATGTCTTTGCCAACGCAACGGTCCTTAACCGCACCATCGACAATGGCGGAGAGATCGTCATGCTACCGCGTTTCGAGGCAACCGCTGCGCTGAAAGCGGCAAACCGCACGCATGTGACCGCGATTCCCGGCGTGCCGACGATGTATCAAGCGATGCTTGATAATGCTCAACTGCCAGCAACTGATTTCTCCGCATTGCGTGCGTGTATCTCTGGAGGTGCTCCGTTGCCTGCCGAACTTAAGGGTAAGTTCGAGGCAATTACCAAAGCGGTTGTCATCGAAGGTTACGGCCTGACGGAAAGTTCCGGCGTGATCAGCTGCAACCCCTATGAAGGCGAAAACCGTTTGGGCAGCATCGGGCAGCCTGTTCCGGGAACAATCGTCAAACTGGTCGATAAGGAAGACCCGACAAAGCCCGCCCCGGCTGGCGAACCTGGCGAATTACTATGCGCCGGCCCGCAGATCATGAAGGGCTATTGGCAGAAACCAGAGGCGACGACCGAAGTCTTTGTCGACGGATTTTTGCGCACCGGCGATGTCGCAACGATTGATGCAGAAGGCTTTATCTACATCGTCGACCGGCTAAAAGACATGATCGCAGTCGGCGGTTTCAAAGTCTTTCCCAGCCAGATCGAGGACATTCTTTACCAGCATCCCGCCGTAAAAGAGGCGCTAGTGATTGGTATCGCCGACCATTATTCGGGCGAGCGACCAGCAGCCTATGTCACTACAACCGAGGCGATCAGTGGCGCAGACTTAATGGCGTGGCTGAACCCGAAATTGGGCAAGCATGAACGGGTGGCCGAGGTTGTTGTGCGCGATGCTTTGCCAAAAACCATGATCGGCAAACTTGACCGCAAAGCACTGCGCGCCGAGGTTGGCGCTTAACGCCTGACAGCATATAGGTTATTAAAACCGTTAGTGCTGAGCCTGTCGAAGCACGTCCTCAGGTTGCGGCTGTCGTGTCTGACCGATGGACGTCCTTCGACAAGCTCAGGACTAACGGTTATTTATATCGCCCTTTAAGCTCGGCGATCCTTTAGCCACTGCTTATGCCGTGCCTCCACTTCGCGAAAGGCTTGGAAAACGGTGCGCTCCATTGCAGGGCGGCCAGTCGCGCCAATCGCGTATAGCTGGCTATAAAACCAATATTGCCCGGCAAAACTATCCAAAGCGCGTAGCATTTTGAACCGTGTCAGCCATGCCAGCGAAGGCGGAAACAGCGCCAGATCATTTTCCTTGCGCGGCAACATTTCCATTCCGCCCAGCAATCGCTTTGCAGCTTCGGGGAAGTAACACAAAGGACGCCCCAGCCCGATCAGATCGGCAGTCCCGCTTTCCAGCGCCTGCCGCATAGCACTGCGCGAACGAAAGCCACCTGTGACCATTAAGGGGATTTTGATCTCTGCCCGCATCGCTTTGGCGAAATCAACGAAATAGGCTTCGCGCGCCAAGGTAGAGGCTGCAACATTCTGTTCCTCCGGTGCTTCCATACCCTCAATGCCGAGCAGCTTTGGCTGTTCATAAGTTCCGCCTGATATCTCGATCAGGTCAACCCCCGCATCCTGCAACCATTTGGCAACTTGCAGGCTTTCCTCAAACGCAAAGCCGCCTTTCTGAAAATCGGCACTGTTCAGCTTAACCGAAATGGGAAAGTCCGGGCCCACAACGGTGCGCACCGAATTGACCACGAACAGCAACATCCGTGCGCGGTTTTCCAAACTGCCGCCCCAGCGATCATCTCGGTGATTAGCCAGCGGGCTGAGAAACTGTGACAGCAAATAGCCATGTGCTGCGTGGATTTGCACACCGGTAAAGCCCGCCTGTTTGCAAACACGGGCGGCGGTTGCAAACCGGCCGATAAGGTTCAGTATCTCATCCTCGGTCAGTGGCGTTGGCGTACAAAATTGCCCGCCGGGTATCGCCAGCTTTACAGCCGAAGGAGCCTTTGGATGCGCATTCACCGGCTTTTGCGTTTGCCGTCCAGCATGGCTGATCTGCGCCCAAAAATGATTGCCATTGCGGGTGGCCGTCGCGGCCCAATGCGCCAGTGCTTTTCTGGTTTCCTCATCCGGCTCGCGGTCGATAATCACATTGCCCGGACGTTCCAGATGATCGGCATCAATCTGGATATTGCCTGAAAGCAGCATACCTGCCCCGCCATCGGACCACACCGCATAAAGCTTATCCAGCTCACCAGTGGCCCGCCCCAACGGATCGGCCAAACCTTCTGTCATTGCAGCTTTCGCCAGCCGGTTGGGCAAGGTCGCGCCGCAGGGAAGCTTTAACGGCGTTGCCAATATGTCAATCACGGTGCTTTACTCGTCATCGGCCTTGGCAGGCTCCGCAGCTTTGGGTTCAGCCGCTGGCTTAGATTCAGGCTTTTCTCCATCCGCAGGCTTTGCCTTTGGCTTTGCCGTTGCTGGCGGTGCAGCCTCTACCATCGGTTGTTCGTTCAACTCATCGGTATCGACCATCTCGTCGCTGATTGTGCCTTGTAGGCTGTCGATATCGTCCATCCGGGTTTCGGTGACTTTGCTTTCATCACCGCCGCCGCACGCGGCCAGCAAAAGAGTAAAGGACAAGATCAAAGCGCGACGCATAAAGAGCCTTTCAGGCGGATTGTTTTACAAGGGCTAAGTCGCAACTCTCACCCGATTTGGCAAGAGCGGAAAGGAAATCGGGGGCGGTCCGGTGCAGAGCAGCGTCAAAATCGGCAAGGCTGGCGGCGATGCCCAAATCAGCCAGACTAGTGACCGGATATTCCGCGATCCCGCACGGCACAATCCCGCTGAAATGCGAAAGATCAGGCGACACATTCACCGCAAAGCCATGCGCCGTCACCCATTTGCGGATGCGCACGCCGATCGCCCCAATCTTTGCCTCTTGCCCCATCCGGTTATCACACCAGATACCGATGCGCCCCTCTGCCCGGCGCGCAGCCACGCCAAATTGGGCCAGCGCATCAATCACCCAGCCCTCAAGCGCATGAACGTAACAGCGCACGTCTTTGCCCCGCTTTGTCAGATCAAGCATAACATAGCCGACACGCTGGCCCGGCCCGTGATAGGTGTAGCGACCGCCTCTGCCGGTATCATAAACCGGGAATTGCTGGCTTAGCAGTTCCGCCGGATCGGCACTCGTGCCGCCGGTATATAGCGGCGGGTGTTCCAGCAGCCAGACCAGTTCGCGCGCGCCATCGCGGATTGCGCTCTGCCGAATATCCATGCGGGCAAGCGCATCGGGATAGGCGATCAGCCCATCCGCAACATCCCAGTCAATCATGGCAAGATCAGTCATATATGGGCTTTAGCCATAACTGCCGATGCTTGCCAGCACCCAATCCTGTCCCTACGACGAGTTGTAGAATTAGGGAGAAGGCAGTGGCCAGAACATTGGATTACAACGCGGTCTGGGCCGATACCACCGACATGCTGCGCCGGCATCGCGAAGCGATTATCGCCATTGCCGGACTCTTGATCCTCGTCCCCAATTGGGCATCCGGCTTTTTCATTGGCCCGCCTGATTTGGAGGGTGCAAAAACTATGGGCGATATTATTGCCGCCCGTGGCGAGCATTTTAGCGCCAACTGGCACATGATGATACCGCTGAGCCTCGTCTCGTTCTTTGGCGGTATAGCGGTACTCACCGTGCTGCTGCGGCCTGAATTGCCCCGGATCGGTGATGCTTTGCTGTTCGCGCTAAAGCTGCTGCCCGTCTATATCTTAGTGTCGATCCTGACGGGAATACTAACCGGCCTTGGTGTATTCGCTTTCATTATCGGGCTGTTTTATGTTGTTGGACGGCTGCTACCGGTGCCAGCCATCGTTGTTGCGGAATATGACAAAGGCATTGGCATCTGGGGCAATATCGCCCGCGGTTGGGACTTAACCCGCGGCCTTGGCTGGAAGTGCTTTCTGCTGATTTTCATGATCATGCTGGTCGCGTTAATCGCCATGGGCGTGATTGAGATGATCATCGGTATCCTGTGCACAACTGTCGCGGGGCCAGACGGCATTCCGCTGTTGCAAACATTGGTCAGTGCATTAACCGCGAGCATATTTGGTGTTGTCGTCCTTGCATTGGAGGCAGCGGTCTATCGCCACCTGATGCGCCAAGATGCTCAGTGACCAAGCGATAGCTTTGCGAACAGCGTAGCACCCATCGGATTTTTGCCATAAGCTGCATCTAGTGCCGATGGCTTGGCAAATGCCGACACAGTTCCGCCGAGCGCAAGGTTAACATTATCGGTCAGCGGCAGCCTGTAAGCATAGCCAGCCTGAAATTTGCTGACACGGAACGCAACCTCATGCAGCGGGTCAAGCTCGTCCGGGAACAGTTCGTCGTTCCGCACATTTTCCATGCGGCCGAACAGCGTGTGGTGATCATCAATGTCCCAATTGGCCTCGGCCAGCCAAGCAGTCAACGTCGGCCCGGGCTTTCGGTCCTTGGCGCTGAACGCCAGCATCGCGGATAGGCCATCGCCATTGGCGTAATGCACCGACGCTGTGCTGCGTTGTTCGTCTTCGTCAGGGTGGATCAGGAATTCGGGTTGTTTCAACCGGCCCGTCGATGCCTGCACCGCCCA
>JAAFIB010000015.1 GCA_013297725.1 Sphingomonadales bacterium | reverse complement strand
AATATGCGATTGCCAAAGCTTGGCGCGCCGCACGTGTGACGCGGATATTTGGCGGCACCAGCGAGATTATGAAGGAACTGATCGGGCGTAAGCTTTAGTTCGTGAAATTTGACTTGAATACCTGAATACGAATCTCAAAAATTATGCAATAATGCTAATTATACATGCCCTTTAAGATACCAATTCCCAACGAAAGGAAAACGAAAAAAAATAAATAAATTCTGACTTTCTTTTTTCGAGACTTAATATCTTCCATCAAATGATTATGCTCTACCAAAAAATCATCGTTATTTTTGTTCATAGTTACCTCATACTTTGTAACTGCCTTTTTTGGTCAGTCAATCAATCGACAAAGACCGGCTTACGCTTCTGCATCGCTGCCATCACCGCCTCAATCTGGTTCGGCTTGCGGATGACCATGACCTGCTCGTCGCTTTCGGCCTGAAGCAATTCGGCATCACTTGCGGTCGCCATCGCGTTGCACAATCGTTTCGCACCACGAACCGCATGCGGGTTTTTGTTCGCGATCACCTTTGCCAGCTCCATTGCTGCTGAATGCGGATCATCGGAAACATGCGTGGCAAAGCCCATCGCCTTTGCCTCAACACCGGAAAATTCACGGTTGGTGTAAATCATCTCGCGCAGAACATCATCGGCCACTTGTGTGCGCCATAACGGCATACCGCCAACATCGGGGACTAAGCCCCATTTCATCTCCATAATGGCGATGCGGGTATCGGGATGAACGATTCGGATATCCGCCCCCGCCATAATCTGACTGCCAGCGCCAAAGGCTACGCCGTGCACCGCAGCGATCACTGGCACTGGCAATTCGCGCCAGCCCCACGCAACATATTGCGCGTGGTTCGCTATGCCCTTTGTCCGGTCGGCAAGGCTATGTCCGGTGCTGCTAGTTCCCGGGTCGCGGTCCCCCGCCATACTAGCAAGATCAAGCCCCGCGCAAAAGGCACGCCCTTCGCCTGACAACACAACAACGCGCAATCCGGCAGTCGATTTCAACTGGTCAATAGCCTCAACCAATGCCGCCCACTGATCCGAATCAAGCGCGTTCATCTTATCGGGCCGGTTCATGCGGACATCGGCAATGCCATCGTCCATCATCATAATGGTGATGCGGTTGTTCATTTTGTCTCCTCTGGCAACTGGCTTAGGGCCAGACGATTGCCTTCGCTATCTTCGATTTCGGCGACGAAACCAGCATCGCCAATATCCTTCACCGGGTACAGCACCGGCCTGCCCATCGCCTCAGCCTTAGCAACTGTGCCCTTAATATCATCGACATGGAAGTAAATGATCGCGCCATCTTTCGATGGTTTGTAAACATCGCCCTTGGCCAATGCGCCGGTTGCACCGGCTGCACCTTCAGCAAATGGAAAACGCGCCATCTCGTAACCATCCACGCTTTCTCGTTCGAGTTTGACGCCCAGAAGCTTCTGATAGAAATCAACAGCGCGATCCATATCGGTAACGGGGATTTCGAAGTAGAAAACTGGATGCGCCACGTTCTGTTTCTCCTCTTTTGCAACCGGCTTGCACCCCGCAACCAACATCCCAGCAAGCAAAACTGCCGTCAAATTACGCGCGATGCCCATCAGGTTTCTTTGCGGAGCAAAGCTGCCTGAACCAACGGCAGCTGGTCATTGCCGAAGTACATGTCGGTGCCATCGACAAAAATGGTAGGCGAACCATAGCCGCCACGCGCGATCAATTCTTCGGTGTTGGCGCGAAGCAGAGCTTTGACTTCGTCAGTCTGTGATGCAACGCGCATGGCCTCACCATCCAGCCCTGCTCTATTGGCAACAGCCACCAGCACATCCGGATCATCCAGATTTTCCTGCGCGCTAAAATAGCTTTGGAATGCAGCGCGTGAAAATTCGACCAATGCAGGCATGTCATCGGCCAGCGCGCAGCAAAACCGCATCGCGTTCACGCTCTTTGCCGGGTGATACGGCGACGGGAAGTTCATCTCCACGCCCGTCAGCGCCGCCCAATCTTTCAGCACTTTCCAGCTATGTGTCATGCGCCGATTATCGCTTTGCTCGCGTGCTTTATAGACTGCCGGGTTCACTGCGTTGAATACCCCGCCGACCAATATCGGGCGCAACCGCGCGCAATATCCGGTGCGCTCCATCACTCCGAACAGGTTGGTAAAGGCTAGATACGTCCAAGGGCTGGACAGGTCATAGAAAAACTCCATCCGCTCCTGCGCCATTATGCTGTCTCCATTGCCTTTGCATCAAACTCGGCAAACAAACCCGGCACCCATTCGGGCAGCACCATCGGCCGGTGAGTGTCAAGATCAACGTAGACGCTGACCAGCTCAACCTCGGCCCGCAGATCGTCTCTGCCTTCTGCGTTGTGGCCATGGATTTCAACAAACTGCGTCATGCTCGTCCGCCCGGTCTTTATTGTGCGCGCCATGACCTCGATCATCTCGTCGGGTTTGATCGGAGCGAACCATGTAACAGTAGCCTTTTTGACATGGAACTCCAACGGCTCGTCTCTGTTGACTAGCCTGATCCCGCATTGCCGCCAGTATTCGGTAATCGCGATATCGGCATAGTCCAGATAGCGCGCGTTAAAGACCACGCCCTGCGCATCGGTTTCTGACCAGCGCACTCGGAAACTGTGGTGAAAGGCAAAATCAGTACGCGCCATTATTCCCTCATACAAAAAGCCGAAAGACCAGATACCCACCAATCAGGATCACAGGATAGATCCAGCATCCCGCAGCTTTGCTCCAATTGGCATGGCCCGGTCTTTTCCAAGACATCACTTAAGTCTAAATCGCCTTTGACTGGCTGGGCGTATTCACACCCATCGACTGGAGATAGCGTTTGATGTTGCGGGCGGCTTGGCGCAGCCGGTGTTCGTTTTCGACCATCGCTATGCGCACAAAGCCTTCGCCGTCCTCACCGTAGCCAACGCCCGGTGCGACTGCGACTTTGGCGTGGGTAAGCAATTGCTTGGAAAATTCCAGACTGCCCAGATGTGCGAGCGCAGGTGGCAGTGGCGCCCATGCGAACATCGACGCGCGCGGTGCAGAGATATCCCAGCCAGCGCGGCCAAAGCTTTCGACCAGCACATCACGGCGTTTATGATAAAGCTCGCGGTTGCGTTCAACGATATCTTGCGGACCGTTCAATGCTGCACAAGCCGCTGCCTGAACTGGGGTAAACGCGCCATAATCGAGATAAGATTTCACCCGCGTCATCGCCGCGATCAGTGTGGGGTTGCCAACCGCAAAGCCGACGCGCCAGCCCGCCATTGAGTAAGTTTTCGACAATGAGGTAAACTCTACCGCAACGTCTTTGCCACCCTTTACCTGAAGGATCGACGGCGTCGGATTCCCATCGAAATATAGTTCGGAATAGGCAAGGTCAGACAGCACCCAAACCTTATTCTCCTTCGCCCAAGCTACCAGCCGTTCGTAAAAGGCAAGGTCAACCGTTTCGGCGGTTGGGTTCGAGGGATAGTTGACGACAAGGATCGATGGACGCGGGACTGTGAATGCCATTGCCCGATCAAGCGCTTTGAAATAATTTTCATCGGGCGTTGTCGGCACTGACCGGATTGTCGCCCCTGCGATAATGAAACCAAAGGTATGGATCGGGTAGCTGGGATTGGGAGCAAGCACGACATCGCCTGGGCCGGTGATCGCGGTAGCAAGACTGGCCAGCCCTTCTTTCGATCCCATCGTGACGACAACTTCGGTTTCGGGATCTACGTCGACACCAAACCGGCGGGCGTAATAATTGGCCTGCGCTTTGCGTAATCCGGGAATGCCCTTTGACGCAGAATAACCATGTGCGTCCGGCTTCTGCGCCACTTCGCACAGCTTTTCGATAACATGCGGCGGCGGCGGCAAATCGGGATTGCCCATGCCAAGATCAATAATGTCCTCCCCACCGGCACGGGCCGCCGCGCGCATCGCATTCACTTCGGCGATAACATACGGCGGCAGGCGCTTCATGCGGTAGAATTCTTCGGACATGGTCTTGGGCTCTCCGGTTTGTTTCAGGCGTCCTTACTTGGCCGCTACAGGCTGCTTAACGGGACGAACAGAGTTTATCATTACGCTACCCAGCCCCATTTCGTCGGCTGTGACGATGCGGCAAGGTGCTTTAAAGCGAGCGCCTTCGCAGATTTCCCATGCTTCGCCGGGGAATACTGCAATGCTACCAACACGCATATCTTCACCCATGCTGGTGCGCGCTTTTTTGATTTCAAGCAGATCGCCTTGAAATTTCTGACCATTATAAAGGATCAGCAAGCCTTTTTTTGCGGGCGATTTCTTGGCGTCTTGGCCTGCAAAGGCTGACACGCCAGCAGCACTTAAGCCAATAAGAGCAGCAGCAGCGCAACAAGCGAAAATTTTCGAACGGAGCATATCAAGGTCCTTTTGCTGAAAACAGATACGAATCCCGTGGCAGCAAAATGGGCTGTCAGCAAGATTGAACCGTTACAAAGGCCTCATTCTTACGCCAATAGTATCACCTCAGCGCGGGCGATTGCCCTTTGCTTTGAACTTTACACCGTGCTTGCTACGTGGCGGGCCGTCGCTGCGGAACGGGCGTTTGCTGTCACCACCTGAACTAGGGCCGTCTCGACGTGGGCCTCCGCCAAATGGCTTTGGACTTAAACGCTCCCGACCTGAATTCGGCGCGCCTTTGCCTTTACGGCGCGGTTCGCGGTCCATCTGTGGTGGGCCGTCTGAAACAACGATCTCGACATCATTGTCTTCGTCATGGCCGGGCTGCGCGACTGATTTGGCAAAGCGTGCCGCAGCAGAGGCGGCGATACCAACAAAGGTTTCGTCCGGTGTAATCCGGATTGCACCAATGTCGTTTTTGGTCACGCCGCCGCGGCGGCACAGCAATGGCAAAATCCATTTCGGATCGGCATTGTTGCGGCGGCCAATGTTGAGGCGGAACCAGGTTGAATCGTCAAATCCGGCGCGATGATTATCAGGCGTCCGTTCGCGGCTGCCGTCATCCAGCATTTCTTCGGGCGCTGGCATTTTTGCACGGTGCGCGCGAACAAGCGCAGCGGCGACATCCTCGGCACTTAATGTTTCCAACAATTTTGCACCCAGTGCGCGGTCGTCTTCGTCAATCTCGGCGGGCGTCAGCAGAGTTTCCAACAACCGTTCATGATCCTTCACGCGGATGTCTTCGGCGGTAGGAACTTTGATCCATTCCGCCTCGATTTTTGCGCCGCGCAGCATCGATTCGACACGCTTCCGCCGCTGATAAGGCACGATCAAAACGGCGGTGCCTTTACGCCCAGCTCGGCCAGTGCGGCCCGAACGATGCTGTAATCCTTCGGCATCGCGCGGCAGTTCTACGTGGACGACCAATGACAGGTTAGGCAGATCGATGCCACGCGCCGCAACATCGGTGGCAACGCAAACCCGCGCACGGCGGTCACGCAACGCTTGCAACGCTGTGTTGCGCTCAGCTTGGCTATGCTCACCCGAAAGCGCGACGACGTTAAAGCCGCGATTGGTCAGTTTCGAATATAAATGCCGCACGCTTTCCCGCGTTGCGCAAAACAATATGGCGGTTTCGGCTTCATGCAGGCGCAGCAAATTGACCACGGCGTTCTCGGTGTCCGGCGGAGCGACCGTTACCACCTGATAGCTGATGTCGCCATGGCCGCGATCTTCACCGACGGTCGAAATCCGCAGCGCGTCACTTTGATAGCGCTTGGCTAGCGACACGATCGATTTTGGCATCGTTGCCGAAAACAACAATGTCCGGCGCTCTTCGGGGGTGGCGTTCAATATGCCTTCAAGTTCCTCACGGAAACCCATGTCGAGCATTTCGTCCGCTTCATCAAGCACAGCGACTTTCAACGCCGACAGGTCAAGCGCGCCGCGTTCCAAATGGTCACGCAATCGCCCGGGGGTGCCAACAACGATCTGTGCGCCTTGGCTAAGGTTACGGCGTTCTTTCGACGCATCCATACCGCCAACACAGGTAGCAATGCGCACGCCCGCCTTTTGATATAGCCACATCAATTCGCGGCTAACCTGCAACGCCAGTTCGCGGGTCGGTGCGATGATCAGCGCGGCCGGGGTACGGGCAAGGCTGACAAGGCCGCCGTCAAGAATCTCTGGCGCCATGGCAAGGCCGAAGGCAACGGTCTTGCCAGAGCCGGTTTGCGCCGACACGACAAGGTCGCGGCCAACAGCTTCGGGAGCAATAACAGCGTTTTGCACAGGAGTAAGAGCGGTATAGCCGCGCGCGGCGAGCGCTTCGTCGAGAAGCGGAGGCAGGTTTTCAAATGTCATGATGCTTCGCCTTTGCGCCAATTGAACGGGAATGTAAATGCTGCGCTGCACAATAAATCCTTGCTTCGTCATTTCGGGGCAATAGGCTATGCATATTCTATGTCCGATTCATCCCAACTCCCGCCCTTTATGGACCCTGAAATTTTCGCGAAAATGTCAGAGCAAATGGGTGGGCAAATGGGCGGCGGTGCAGCTGATCCTTTGTCTGCTTACAAACATGCGCTCGATGCTTGGGGCCAAGTTCTGAAACCTCTCGCTGCTGCTGGCCGCGACAAAGTGAACCCCCGCGACCGGCGCTTTAATGCAGAGCAATGGGAGCATCCGGTATTCGACCTGATGCGCCAAGGTTATCAGGTCATGTCGGATTATATGCTGGGCGCAGCTGACCAGATCGAAGGGCTGGACCCCGCGCAAAAGGCCAAAATCGGCTTTGCGATCCGCACAGTCGTTGAGGCGATGAGCCCGGCCAATTCGCCGCTAACCAATCCCGTCGCGCTTGAAAAAGCGGTTGAGACCAATGGGCAAAGCTTGATGGCGGGCATCAATCACCTGATGCACGATATGCAGCAGGGGCAGATGACGCACACTGATCCGGATGCGTTTGAATTGGGCCGCAACATTGCCTGCACACCCGGCAAAGTCGTGCATCAGACACCGATGTATCAGCTGATCCAATATACGCCGTCGACCGACACCGTCATGGAAACGCCGCTGATTATCTTTCCGCCGTGGATCAACCGGTTCTACATCCTCGATCTGACCGCTGAGAAAAGCTTTATCAAATGGGCTGTGGATCAGGGGATCACAGTTTTCATCGTATCCTGGAAATCCGCCGATGCTTCGATGCGCGATGTGGTTTGGGATGATTATATTGCAGCGCAAGTTGACGCGATTGATACGGTGCGGGCTGCGCTTGATGTGCCGTCGGTGAATGCCATCGGCTATTGTGTTGCTGGCACTACCCTTGCCGCGACATTATCCATTCTTCATGCAAAGGGCGAAGCTGACAAAGTCAACGCTGCGACATTTTTTACAGCGCAAGTTGATTTCACCCGTGGCGGCGAGTTGCTGAATTTCATTGATGACAGCCAGTTAAAGATGGTCGAGGCTTTGGCGTCGCAGCAGGGCTATCTGGATGGGCGTTTCCTTGCGCTGACATTTAACTTGCTACGCGGCAACGACCTGATCTGGTCCACTGTTGTCAAAAACTATCTGTTGGGGGAGGATTATCCAGCATTTGATTTGCTCCATTGGAACGGTGATGTCACCAACCTGCCCGCAAAATGGCACAAGGATTATCTGTGCGATCTATACCGCGACAACAGGTTGATAGAGCCGGGTGCAATGTCGGCGCTTGGCACACCGATTGACCTGACCAAGGTTGAAACCCCCTGCTATATTCAGGCTGGCCGTGAAGACCACATCGCCCCTGCCGACAGTGTCTGGAAAATCCGTGAGCATTTCAAAGGGCCGATGAAGTTTGTGCTCGCTGGCAGCGGCCATATTGCGGGTGTGGTTAATCCTCCAGCCCAGATGAAATACCAATATTGGTTGAATGACGATGCCAAAGTTACGTCACTCGATGCTTTTATCGAGGGCGCAACTGAAACCAAAGGTAGTTGGTGGCCGGATTGGCAAATGTGGCTAACCGAACGATCGCCAAAGACCGTTGCAGCCAAAGGTGCCCGGATTCCCGGCGGTGGCAGCTTAGAGGCCATTGAGGATGCACCGGGCAGCTACGTAAAGACACGTTAACCGATAACGATAACGTGCTTTGTGAAGTATCGTGCGAGTGATAATGAAATAATTATTGTTGGGGCGAATCGCTTCATCTTCAGTAAACTTGCGACGTTGCTATGGATGGTCCGATGAACAGGGTAAAATGGATTGCAGTTTCGTGTGCGGCTTTGTCGCTAACGGCGGCTGTTGCTGCAAGCCGGCCCGCTGTAAAAAATCCACAAGCCAAAGCATTGAACACAACTGTTGTAACGCCCGCCGGCTATCGCATCATCGGCGTTGGCGACATGATGCTGGGCAGTGACTATCCTGTCGAATATCTTGACCCGCGCGTAACCGATGGCGGCGACCCCGCATCAGTTATTGGTCAGGAAATGGTTTCGCTGTTCAAATCTGCCGATGTAACCTTTGGCAATTTTGAAGGCACAATGCATACCAGCACCGAGGGTGCAAAGGCATGCGGTGATCCCAAGGTTTGCTATATCTTCCGTAGCCCGCCGCACCACGCAGCCTATATCCGCCGCGCCGGGTTCAACATGCTGTCGAATGCCAACAACCACAGCCGCGATTTTGGCGAAGCGGCGCGGGCCGTTACTTTCAAAAACCTTACCGCTGCAGGCTTTGCGGTATCGGGCGCAGATACACCCGACACGCGGTTCGGCATTCACACGATGAAGGACGGCACAAAAGCCGTTCTGGTCGCCTTTGGACACAACCCCGGATTGATGAAGGTGCAGGAACTCGCCCGCGTCCGAACCTTGGTGCAAGAGGCAGGGACCAAAGGCGATATCGTGATCGTATCGTGCCACATCGGTGCAGAGGGCCGCACACAAAGCCGCGTCACCCGCGCGACGGAGATGTTCCTTGGTGAAGATCGCGGCAATCCGTTTGCGTTTGCCCGCACCGCAGTTGATGCTGGCGCGGACATCGTGTTCTGCCACGGCCCGCACATTGCCCGCGCTGTCGAAGTCTATAAGGGCCGCTTCATCGCCTATAGCCTCGGTAATTTCTGGACCTATGGTTCGTTCAACCTGCGCGATGAAAATGGGCACGCCCCGATTGCAGATCTTCGTATCGCAAAGGACGGTGCGTTGATGTCTGCTCGTATCGTGTCGGCAAGGCAGGATAAGCCCGGCGCGCCGTATCTCGATAGCAACAATGCGGCGGCAAAACAGATCGCCATGCTGACAGCACGCGATTTTCCCGAAACCGGCGTCAGTGTATCGCCGACGGGTGAAATCAACTGGCCCAAATAATCAAGATCGTCATCCTGAACTTGTTTCAGGATAACAAACTACGGTCGCGTGTTATCCTGAAGCAAGTTCAGGATGACGAAACCGGGGCAGTCGAATGAGCAGTTAGCTTGCCCCAATGCAGTTGACGTTTACGTAAACGTCCACTACTCCAAAATTCTGCATCCAGCGGCATGATTCGCTGGCCTGCCATGCTTTTGAGGAGATCTGACATGGATATGGAATTTAGCGCCGAAGATATTGCGTTCCGCGATGAGGTTCGCGCGTTTATCGCCGACAACCACCCTGATATGAGCGCCAAAAAAGAACTTGGCGAAGAAATGTCAAAAGAGGATTTCCTCAGCTGGCACCGCATTTTGCATGCAAAAGGCTGGGTCGCCCCTGCATGGCCAAAGGAATATGGCGGCACTGGCTGGACAGCAACGCAGCGCTATATCTGGTCAGAAGAAACCGCGCGTGCCGATTGCATCCGGCTGATGCCTTTTGGCCTGTCAATGGTTGGCCCTGTGATTTACGCATTTGGCACGCCTGAACAAAAAGCGCATTTCCTGCCCCGGATATTGTCGGGTGAGGATTGGTGGTGTCAGGGTTATTCCGAACCCGGCTCTGGCTCTGACCTTGCATCATTGCGGACCACGGCAGTGCGCGACGGTGATGATTACATCGTCAACGGCCAGAAAACCTGGACGACAATGGCGCAGCATGCCGATTGGGGCTTTTTCCTTGTCCGCACCGACAAGGATGCAAAGCAACAGGAAGGCATCTCGTTCCTGCTGATTGATATGAAATCGCCCGGCGTCACTGTTCGGCCGATCATCACCTTGGGCGGCGAGCATGAAGTCAACGAAGTGTGGCTGGAGAACGTCCGCGTCCCGGTATCGAACCGGGTGTATGAAGAAAACAAGGGCTGGACCTGCGCCAAATTCCTGCTCGCGCACGAACGCACTGGCATTGCGGGTGTTGCATCTTCCAAGCGCGGGATTGAGCGGATTAAGGACATTGCGAAATCCGAGCAGGATGGTGACAAGCCGTTGATCTCCAATGCATTCTTCAAGCGCAAAATCGCGGAATTGCAGATCGACCTGACCGCGTTGGAATTCACCGAACTGCGCAGCCTTGCAGGCGAAGCCGCTGGCAAAGGCCCGGGGCCGGAATCAAGCTTGCTGAAAATCAAAGGTTCCGAAATTCAGCAGCGGATTACCGAACTCGCGTTGGAAGCCGTCGGCCATTATGGCGCGCCCTATTTCCGCGGCTTTGGTGAGGGCGACAACGAACACCCCATCGGCCCGGATTACGCACACCGCGCTGCGCCCACTTATTTCAACACGCGCAAGACGACGATCTATGGTGGGTCGAACGAGATCCAGCGGAACATTATCGCAAAGATGGTTCTGGGGCTTTAGCCATCATCTTTCGATATCAACCACCATCATTCGTCAGCCTGAACTTGTTTCAGGATAACAGGCGACAGTAGTTAGTTATCCTGAAACAAGTTCAGGATGACGAGTTTAGAAGAGACGGAATTTCAATAATGGATTTCACCTACACCGAAACGCAGGACATGATCCGCGACACGCTGTCCCGCTTTTTGGCTGATAGCTATGGCTTTGATGCGCGTCAGAAAATGATCAACAGCGAAACCGGGCGCGACCCCGGCATTTGGTCTGCGCTTGCCACTGAACTCGGCATGCTAAGTGCGCCATTTGCCGAGGAGCATGGCGGCCTAGGTGGCGGCCATGTTGAAAATGCGTTGATCATGGAAGAAATGGGTAAGGTGATGGCGATTGAGCCTTACCTTCAGACTGTTGTCATCGGTGGCGGCGCGTTGAAAGCCGTTGGCGGCGCGCAGGCCGATGCGATCATTCCGTCGATCATCGGCGGCGAAACCACGATCGCCTTTGCCTATGCCGAACCACAGGGCCGGTACGACTTGGCCAATGTGCGCACTACAGCCAAGGCCGATGGCGCTGGCTATGTGTTGAACGGCCACAAAGGCGTCGTCTATTGCGCGCCATGGGCAACGCATCTGCTTGTCACTGCGCGCACCGGCGGCGGCCACCGTGAACGCAATGGCGTTGAGCTGTTCCTGATTGATGCAAACTTGCCCGGTATCGTCCGCCGCGATTATCCCACCGTCGATGGCAACCGCGCGTCAGAGATTTACTTTGAAAATGTAGCAATCCCCGGCGATGCATTGTTGTTAGGCGGCATCGACCTGATCGAACACATCGTCGACAATGCAACCGTTGCAGTCTGTGCCGAGGCAACTGGCGTTATGGCAAAGCTGCATGAAGGCACGCTGGATTATGCCAAACAGCGTCAGCAATTTGGCCAGCCCATCGCCCGCTTCCAAGTGTTGCAGCACCGCATGGTCGATATGTTCATGGAAGTTGAACAGGCCAAATCGATGACATTATATGCAACGCTACACCTCGACAAACCCGCCAGCGAGCGGATGGCAGCGGTAAGCCAAGCAAAAGCCAAGGTATCGCGCGGCGCAAACTTCGTTGGGCAGAACGCGATCCAGACGCATGGCGGCATCGGCATCACGCAAGAGCTTGCCATCGGCCATTATTTCAAACGCGCCACAATGATCGAAAACCAGTTTGGCTCGGCGGATTATCATTATGAGCGGTTTGAGCGGATTGTGATCGACGAAGCTAACTAAGCTCGACAACAATCCGGTCTTAAACTTCGTCATTCCCGCGAAGGCGGGAATCCATCACCTGACCTATAAATTTCGAGTGTGGGTGTTGGTCCCCCGCCTTCGCGGGGGTGACGAACATAGCAATATTGAACGCTAAGGATCAGCATGCCCCTAATCCGCTGTAACAGGCGGATTTTATTTTTTGTGCAGTGCACCATTTTTATTGACATCCACCGCGCGACTCATTATTGTGCACTGCAACAAAGAAGAAATGGTGCAATGACAATGGCAAGCAAAAGTGAAGCAACCGCAACCAAAGCCCGCAAAACAGCGGCACCAAAGGTTGTACCCGCAACACCGGCCGCCGCCGTTGTCAAAAAGGTAGAAGCTGCCCCTGCAAAGGCAGAGAAGCTGGTTACACGCATCGTTTCTGTCAATGAAACACCGCTTTCTGATGGAGTATCCAAAATGACTGAAACCGTAAAAAACACTGCGAATGAAGCGCAAGCAAAAGCCGCTGATTTCTTTGCTGACATGCGCGCTAAAGCAACTGAAGCTGCTGAAAAAGGCAAAGCAATTGCTGCAAACGCGAACGAGTTTAACAAAGCAAACATCGAAGCAATGGTTGCAGCCGGCAAGATCGTCGCCACTGGCGCGCAGGAACTGGGCAAGACCAACGCCGAGTATGCCAAGAAGAACTTTGAAGAGCTGCAAGCTGCCGTCAAGGAAGTAACTGCCGTGAAATCGCCAACCGATTTCGTAAAGCTGCAGGGTGAATTGGCTCGCAAGAGCTTTGACACTGCCATTGCTCAGGGTTCGAAGAACACCGAAGCGCTGGTTAAGCTTGCCAACGACATGTTCCAGCCGATTTCCAACCGTTTCGCGGTTGCCGCTGACCTTTTCAAGAAAGCTGCATAAGCTTTCCTGATATTGTCCCGGGCCGTTATTGCGCGCCTGCCCCCTCTCCTCTCCTCCTCGGGGGCAGGAAGGCCAAGACGAACCGGAGCATAAAGAGCCGTCCTTGCAGCAATGCAAGGGCGGTTTTTTGTTATATGTTTATCCCCTCTTGCGGACTTGCCCCCCGATACCCTATTTCAGTTTCATGAAGTTTCAGATTCCCATGCACATCACATCTGGCCCAGATGATAACGGTAATGATAAAGATGATGATCGCGGCGGTCGCCCTGGCGTCGGTCTAGCCACGCGCACGCGTCCGAAAACGAAAAAACCCAGCCAATATAAAGTGCTGCTGCTGAACGATGACTACACCCCGATGGAGTTTGTCGTTCATGTGCTGAAAGCATTTTTCCAGATGGACACCGAACAAGCAACGCGCGTGATGTTGCATGTGCACCAAAAAGGCGTCGGTGTGTGCGGCATCTTTACCTATGAAGTTGCCGAGACCAAAGTCACGCAGGTCATGGATTTCGCCAAAGAAAACCAGCATCCTCTGCAATGCACGCTTGAAAAAGCATAAGGGGGACGCGGCTTGAGCGCCCCATCGTTCAAAGGCGCAGCTCTTGTAATTGGTGCTGGTGATGCAACCGGCGGGGCCATTGCCAAAGCATTCGCTGCAGAGGGTTATACCGCCTGCGTCAACCGCCGCCCACGTCACGCCGAAACGCTGGAACAACTGGCCCAATCAATCCGCGATCACGGGCATCTGGCACAGGCGTTCCCTGCCGACGCACGCGATGAAGATGCGGTGACGGCGATGATTGACAGCATCGAGCGCGATATTGGCCCAATCGAGATTGCGGTGTTCAACATCGGCGCCAATGTCCGCTTTGGTATTACCGACACAACCGCACAGGTGTATCGCAAAGTATGGGAGATGGCGGCCTTTGCCGGTTTCCTGATGGGCCGCGAAGTGGCGAAACACATGATCACGCGGCAGCGCGGCACGATTATCTTTACAGGCGCCACAGCCTCTATCCGGGGAGGCGCAGGCTTTTCCGCATTTTCCGGAGCTAAAGCCGCTTTGCGTATGCTGGCACAATCAATGGCCCGCGAATTGGGGCCGCAGGGGATTCACATCGCGCACAGCATCATCGACGGCGGCATCGACACCGAATTTATACGCGGTCTGCGTCCTGATTTTGACGAGGCAAAGGCCAACGATCTGCTGCTGTCGCCCGATGCCATCGCGGCGGCGTATGTCGCTTTGCATAACCAACACCGCAGCGCATGGACGCATGAGCTTGATTTGCGGCCATGGGGTGAGAGTTTTTGACTGTAATCGTCTCGAACAAAACCGTCGCCCCGCACTTGATGCGGGGCTTGGCTTTTACCCAACCGTTGAAAAGCCTAACCCCGTGTCAAGCACGGGGTGACGAGATAAGGGGAGTGTTTTGATGACCAAGAAGTTTGAATTCCATTTCGATTTTGGCGGCCCCAACAGCTATCTGGCGCATAAAGTGCTGCCGGAGCTTGCGCGCAGAACCGGAGCGCAAGTCACCTACATCCCCATCCTGCTCGGCGGCATTTTCAAACTCACCAACAACCAAGCCCCGATGATGCGCTATGCCGAAACACCGGCAAAACGCGACTATGAGCTGTTGGAATTCAGCCGTTTTGTCAAAGCACACCAGATCCCGTTCACCATGAACCCGCATTTCCCGATCAACTCGCTGTATCTGATGCGCGGCGCAGTGGCAGCACAGCATCTGGGCTGCTTCATGCCCTATGTCGACGCGGTCATGGCGGCGATGTGGCAGGATGCTGCGAATATGGGCGACATGGCCGTCGTCAGGAACGTGCTGGATAAAGCTGGCTTAAACAGCACCGCGATCCTGACCAAAGCTGAAGACCCAGTCATCAAAGCCGAACTCACCACCAACACCGAAAAATCTGCCGCCCGCGGAGCCTTTGGCGTGCCGACATTTTTTGTCGGCGACGAAATGTTCTGGGGCAAGGAGCGGCTGGCGCAGGTTGAGGTAGCGCTTACCAAAGGATAATCTTGCACAGATAGCCCATCGCGCTAAAGCCGATTCATGGACAAAATCATCATTCGTGGCGGCAACCGCCTGCAGGGCAAAATTCCAATCTCTGGGGCGAAGAACAGCGCGCTGACGCTGCTGCCTTGCGCGTTGCTCACCGACGAGCCTTTGACGTTGCGTAATCTGCCGCGTTTGGCGGATATTGACGGGTTTCAGCATCTGTTGAACCAGTTTGGCATCTCAACCTCTATTGCCGGATCGCGCCCTGAAGATTTCGGCCGCGTCATGACCTTGGAGGCGCAGCGGATTACTTCGTCTGTCGCCCCCTATGAGCTGGTGCGCAAAATGCGGGCGTCGATTTTGGTGCTCGGCCCCATGCTGGCGCGGATGGGCGAGGCGACGGTATCGCTGCCCGGCGGCTGTGCGATTGGCAACCGGCCCATCGATTTGCACCTGAAGGCGTTAGAAGCCATTGGCGCAGAGATTGAGCTCGCATCCGGCTATGTAAAGGCGATTGCGCCAAAAGGCGGGTTGCCCGGTGGCAGCTATTCTTTCCCCGTGGTCTCGGTCGGCGCGACCGAAAATGTCTTGATGGCCGCAGTTCTCGCCAAAGGCACCAGCGTAATCCACAATGCCGCGCGCGAGCCAGAGATTGTCGATCTGTGCAATATGCTGGTCGCGATGGGCGCAGAGATTGAGGGCATCGGATCATCCGACCTGACCATCCACGGCAAAGACCGGCTGCACGGCGCAACATACCGTGTGATGTCTGACCGGATTGAGGCGGGCAGCTATGCCTGCGCCGTTGCCGCAACCGGCGGTGAAGTGGAGCTGGTCGGTGCAAACGAGCCGGAAATGCAGGCGACAGTTGATGCGTTGCGGTCCGCAGGTGTGACCGTTGAGGCCGTAAAAGGCGGTCTGCGCGTTGCATCCGAAGGAAAGTTGCACCCGTTGACGATTTCAACCGCGCCCTATCCGGGTTTTGCCACCGATATGCAGGCGCAGTTTATGGCGATGCTGTGTATGGCCGATGGCGCCAGCGTGTTGACCGAAACGATCTTTGAAAACCGGTATATGCATGTGCCGGAATTGAACCGTATGGGCGCGCATATCGAAACTAAAGGCCGCACAGCAATTGTCCACGGCGTCAAGGGGATGACAGGCGCGCCAGTAATGGCCACCGACCTGCGTGCATCGATGAGCCTGATTATTGCCGGGCTGGTAGCAAAAGGCGAAACACAGGTGCAGCGCATCTATCACCTTGATCGCGGATATGAACGGTTGGAAGAGAAACTACAGCTGGTTGGCGCAGATATTGAACGCGTTGGAGCGGATTAAGCAAAAACCGCAGAAAAAGCACTGTATTCTACTTGCCAACGGATGGCGAGGGCACCATATTCGTTTCGTAAAGGAAGCGAGTAATGATGGTTAAACCGGTTCCGGCAAAAAAACAGCACCCTGTGCTGGAATCAATCCAGCACAGCCCGATTGCGACTGTCGTCAGCGATCCTAAACTGGCGGATAATCCAATTGTAGCTGTAAACGCCGCGTTTCTTGAACTGACTGGCTATTCCGAGGATGAAGTGATCGGCCGTAATTGTCGTTTTTTACGTGGCCCGGATACTGAAAATACGCAGACCGCCAAGCTTCGCGAAGCTATCTATGAACGCCGCGCGACGTTGGCTGAACTGATCAACTATCGCAAAGACGGCAGCCGGTTTCGCAACGCAGTTATGATCGCGCCTTTATGTGATGATGACGGCGAAATCGAGTATTTCGTTGGGTCACAGATTGCGGTTAAGGCGGACGAGGAAAGCATCGCGACTGTGCGGCAGGAACAATCTGCGGCCATTGTCGAACGGCTATCACCGCGCCAGCGCGAGATTTTGCAGCAAATGGCTCAGGGCTTCCGCACAAAACAGATCGCCTATAGGCTGTCGCTTAGCGAGAAGACTGTGCAAATGCACCGTATGTTGTTGTTCAAAAAGCTAGAAACATCAAACGCTGCCGATGCAGTTCGCATCGCTGTGGAGGCTGGTCTGTAACTAAGGATATATCCGGTATTGGTATATCATGGCGTTTTAGGCAATATTTGCATCTGCAGATTAGTCCCCTTCTCTGCATTCTCATCCGGCGGTGCGAACTCCCTCAACACAATGTGCCGCCGGATCATTTTTTCACCCAACTAAATCTGCCAAACTAAACCGGCATAGCATGCACCAGCCAAATCCGGATTGCGCCTGCCAATCCCGGGGGCGTAGCACTTTTGATACGTTCGGCGTCAATTGCTGCGACAAGGGCGTTCACCGCCATTCCGCGTTCTTCCGCAGTCGCGCGAAGCTTGTCCCAGAAAAAGGGCTCAAGGCTGATCGATGTTTGATGGCCATTGATCGTGACCGAGTATTTAACTGGCGGGTGGTAAGGTATCTCCATCCGATCAGTACATATGCTGACCACCGTTAATCGACAATGTGGAACCTGTGACAAAGGCCGCATTATCGCTTGTCAAAAACTCTACGCCGCGTGCGATTTCGTCTGGCTGACCAAGGCGGCCAACAGGAATTTGCGCGACGATTTTCTCCATCACATTTTCAGGGATCGATGACAGCATGTCTGTCGCAATATAGCCGGGCGCAATGGCATTGGCAGTGACGCCGTATTTCGCCCCTTCCATCGCCAGCGATTTGGTGAAGCCATGAATGCCAGACTTTGCCGCCGCGTAGTTAACCTGACCGATTTGCCCGCCCTGACCATTGACTGATCCGACATTAACGATCCGGCCCCAGCCGCGTGTGCGCATATTTGGGAACACAGCCTTTGCCATATTGAAACAACCGGTCAGGTCGATACGGATCACCTCGTCCCATTGTTCAAACGTCATGCGCATCATCGTGGCGTCGCGGGTGATGCCTGCATTGTTGACCATGATGTCGATAGGGCCGCAGTCATCTTCGATCGCAGCGCAAGCATCGAGACAAGCATTATGATCGCCCACATCCCAGCGGCGCACTTCGATACCGGTCCGGTCAGAGAATGCTTTTGCAGCAGCATCGTTACCGCCATAATTGGCAATTACGCGGCGGCCCTTTTCCTGAAGCTTCAGGCTGATTGCTTCGCCTATACCCCTTGTGCCGCCAGTGACCACTGCAATACGTGACATCATCTCTCTCCTGCTGCATCGGTAGGGCTTGATTCATCCTCCCGATTTCCCTCTTGGCATAACCAGAGTCAGCCAAGGCAACAAGTTGACGCTAACGTCAGCGCATAGCAATTCAGTGCCAACCAGCTAGCTCGTTCCTGATGAGCTTCTCTAGCATATCCATGCCAACATCGCTGTCGTTCAGACACGGAATATAGGCGAAATCGGTGCCACCTGCTTCCACAAATTGCTCATGCCCGCCCAAAGCCAACTCCTCAAGCGTTTCGAGGCAATCAGAGGCAAAGCCTGGCGCGAAAATGGCCACTTTGCGTTTGCCTTCATGTGCCAAACGCTCCAACGTTTTGTCCGTTGCCGGCTCCAGCCATTTCGCCGGGCCAAAGCGCGATTGGAACGCAACGACCAGCTCTTTGCCCATCGCCTCTGACAACAAACGCGCAGTTTTGCGGCAGTGGCAATGATAGGGATCGCCCAGTTCAAGCGTGCGTTGCGGCATGCCGTGAAAGCTTGCAATTATCGCGTCAGGAACAAAGTCGAGCGCCGCCAAGCCTTGCTCAACCGAAGATTTCAGCGCCTGAATATAGGTCGCGTCATCATGATAGGGCGGCAAGGTGCGGATCGCGGGCTGCCAGCGCATTTTGGCGAAACACCGAAATGCCTCATCCTGCACCGTTGCCGTCGTCGCGCCGGAATATTGCGGGTAGAGCGGTGCAATCGCTATCCGGTTGCAGCCTGCGGCTTTCATATCCGCCAGCACATCGCCGATTGCAGGCGCGCCATAGCGCATCGCGTAACGCACCATGGCTTGATTGCCCATTCGCGCCGCCAGCGCCTCTGCCTGCGATATTGTGTGAAAAGCCAGCGGCGATCCCTTGTCGGTCCAAACCTTAGCATAGTTTGCTGCCGACTTTTTGGGGCGGGTATTCAGGATGATGCCGCGCAGGATCGGTTGCCACAGCAATGGCGGTATCTCGACCACGCGGCGGTCAGACAAAAACTGTTTCAAATAGCGGCGCACCGCTCCGGTAGTCGGAGCCTCTGGCGTGCCAAGATTGACAAGCAACACCCCGATTTTGGATGTTGCGACAGTTGGGTGATCTGAAGGTAAAAGCATCAAAATCCACTTGATAATAAAGGCAAGTCACGAAGCCGCAGCCCCGCGGCAGAAAACAGCGCATTGGCAACCGCAGGGGCAACCGCCGCAACGCCCAATTCGCTGACGCCGCCAGGGTCTTCGGTGCTGCGGATAAATTCAACTTCGATCTCTGGCATATCGCCAAGCAGTGGCAGGTCAATATCGCGAAAACGCCGTGCCAGCGGCAGGCCGTTTTCATACGCCGTGCTTGATCCCAAAGCTTGCGCTAGGCCAAAGACAATCCCGCCCTCTATCTGTTGCCGCGCCAATTCAGGGTTTATCAGCCGCCCACAATCGACCATCGCGGAAATACGGTCAACGCGAACGCCGCTTTCATTTGTGCGCGCGGTGGCGACGACTGCAATGTGGCTGCCATACATGCTGTGACAGGCGATGCCTTTACCGCTGCCACCCGCGCCGCCATCCCAGCCAGAAAGCGCCGCAACTCCAGTCAGACAGCGGGCAAGCCGGGTTTGTCCGACCAGCATCTGCATGCGGTACGACAAAGGTTCCACACCCGCTGCATGCGCCAATTCATCAACAAAGGATTCGATGAAAAACGTCGTATAACTATGCGCGTTCCCGCGCCACAGGCCGGTCGGCAGCGACAGGTTCACTGGAAAATGCGACACAGTGATGTTCGGAATTGCGTAGGGCGGAATTGCACCATCCAAAGCCAAGGGATCAGCATCACTGCGCACCGATGCGATAGCTTCGCTGGGTGTTTCGCCGCCTATCCGCCTCATCTGTTGCCGTGTTGTTGCAGGGACAGCAATTTTGACCGCCATGCCCTGAACGCGGCCTGCAACATCAATGGTCCCGGTCAACCGAGCAAGCACTGGCGGTCGCACCATATCACGCATGAACTCCTCTGGCCGTGACCAGACCAGCTGCACCGGGCGTTCCGCTTGCTTGGCAAGCACCGCGACCTGTTCAGCGATCAACGAACACAGGTTCCGTCCAAAGCTGCCGCCTGCTTGCATGGGGACAAGTGTTACGTCATCGGTTGAAATACCGATCGCGTTGGCCGCTGCTTGACGGGCAGCTTCTGGGGCTTGGCTCGACAACCACAACGTCAGCTTCCCATTCGCAAATTGCGCCGTCACGCTGCGTGTTTCGATGGGCGCATGTAACGCAGGAGCAACGGCATATTGCCCCTTAAATACCCGCGTTCCCGCAAACTTTTCCAGCGTCCCTTCAAACGAACCTTTGCCATGGATGCGATGGCCTTTGCCTTTGCTCAGCATACGGTCGAGCGTGGCATTCATCACAGTGCTGTCGGGCATACGGCCCGTTGTTTCAAACACCGGAGCCACAGCATCCAGTGCCCGGTTCGCGGCCCACCAGTTCGTCCCAAGCGCAGCAACCCAGCTTTCTGTTTTGATCAGCTTTACAAAGCCTTTGATCTTGGCGGCACCTTTGGCATTCACCGATTTTAGCCGGGTATTACCAATCGGCCCTGCCCTGACCGAGGCGTACAGCATATCTGGCAGGCGGATATCGCCAGCAAAATTGGCGCTGCCGTCAACCTTTGCCGCAACGTCCAGCCGCACGGCTTCTTTTCCGGACAGCCCGTTCAGCGGCGACGCGCGCAGCGGCAGCGGATCGGGCACCTCATAGTCAGCAGCCTCAGCAACAAGGTCAGCAAAGGCGATCTTTTTCTTGCCAAATGTCACAAAACCATTGGCCGCTTCGCATGCTTCCCAATTGGTGTCCCAGCGTGCTGCAGCAGCTTGGCATAATAATACGCGCGCTGCAGCTCCCGCCATTCGGCATGGCATTTCAAACTGGCGGATTGATGTCGAACCTGCGGTGATCATAAACGCGTTGCGTTCGGCCCAATCGTTGCTGACGCTATCGGCGAGGTCGCCCCCCACAGATGCGGCAATGCTGGTCGGCAGCATCGCTGCGCGCCATTCGCGCACGAACGTCTGATTGGCAAATTCGGGGCTGGCAAGCGCAGGCTGGACAGCAACTGTGCGCCAATCAGCGCCCAATTCTCCGCCAACGATTTGCGCCAACGCGGTGTACACGCCCTGCCCCATCTCGCTTTGCGGAACTGCGATGGTGATTGTGCCGTTCTCGGCTATTTTCAACCAGCTGCCAAAGCCGTGTTCACCTTTGCCAACGGGCATATTGGCGCGATAAGTGCGCGGCCATGCCTGCCATGCGATCAACAGGCCAACGCCAAGCCCGCCACCGATCAGTAGATTGCGCCGCGAAAAGCCCTCGCTCATGCATCCCCCTGCTTGCTATCAAGCCAGTTGCCAACATGTTGCGCAATGGCGGCATAGGCGCTGGCAATGGGGCCATCACCCAAGGCTGGCGGCATACCATCGTCGCTGGCTATACGAATGGCAATGTCGAGCGGAATGCGTCCCAAGAACGGTATGCCGAGTTCCTTGGCCGCAGCCTCTGCCCCGCCACTGCCAAACGGGTCGCTGACTTCGCTGCAATGCGGGCAGATATATCCCGCCATGTTTTCAACCAAGCCGATGATCGGCACCTGCGCCTGATTGAAAAAACCAATCGCGCGCGCCGCATCCATCAACGCCAGATCTTGCGGTGTTGAAATAATCACAGCACCAACGGGCTTATGCTTTTGCACCATCGACAGCTGGATATCGCCTGTGCCCGGCGGCATATCGACGATGACTTCGCGAACAGAACCCCAATGCGCGTCAACAAGCTGTGACAAGGCTTGCCCCGCCATCGGCCCGCGCCAAGCGATTGCTTGCCCCGGCTTTGCCAATTGCCCCATCGATAGAAAGGGCACATCGCCCTCGCCTATTACCGGGTATAGTTTTTTACCCTCGGATTCAGGCTTTGCATCTTCACGTCCAAATAGTCGCGGTTGCGACGGGCCATAGATATCCGCATCGACCAGGCCGACAGCCCGCCCATGCTGCTTCATCGCGACGGCAAGGTTGGTGGAAAGGGTCGATTTGCCAACGCCGCCCTTGCCGCTGGCAATAGCAATCAGGCGCTGGGATTGCCGTTCAGCAGTCTGCATAACTTTCACAGCGGCATCCGGTGCAACTTTGGCGATTGCACCGCGGGCCTCTGCTTCCATTTGCTCACGCGCATTCGGATCCAATCCGGTTACGTCTAAAAGCAAAGAAATTGCGCCATCTTTTACTCGAATTGCACCTGCGCGGTTGCCCGCGATTGGCGCGAGAACGGTCTCTATCTGTCCAGCTTCGATCATGATGTCAGCGAATAGAATCAGATTTCGGGGAATGACACTGTTTTTATGCAAAAAGCCTTCCTATATATCGTGTCATGACAGAAAATGATGATGACGGCGCACGCCGCCCACTGAATAATGATGGTCCAAAAGAGCCAAAGAGCCCTTGGGATTTCCCGGGTTCTGGCATCGGTGGCGGTGACGCGCCAAAAAAGGGGCGGGGCAAAGCACAAGGGCCGATTGAGGAACCCAAGCGTCCGGTCAATCCTTGGGAACAGCAAAAGCCCGATGACGTAAAACCACGCGGCCCCTCGCTGGAGGATCTATTCCGCGGCGGCGGCGGTGGCGGCAAAAAAGGCGGCGGCCTTGGCGGCCTGCCCCAACGTGCCGATGGCAAAAGCTGGTGGCCGGTTATCGTTATCGGCCTGACTTTGCTTTGGATTAGCTGGACCAGCGTTCACCGTCTGGATTCGCAAGAGCAAGGCGTTGTCACATTCCTAGGCAAATATCAGCGGACAGTCGGTTCAGGTATCGCCCTCACTCTGCCCGCACCGCTTGAGCAGATGACAAAAATCGACACGCAAGGGATCAGGCGCACGACCATCGGTTCACCAAAGGCCAGCAACGATAACCTTGTTCTGACCAAAGACGGCAGTCTGATCGACATGTCGTACGAAATCGGCTGGTCGATCCGCGATCCGGAACGGTTTTTGTTTCAGCTGGATAAGCCCGAAACGACAGTGCAAGAAGTCGCCGAAAGCGCGATGCGCGCAGCAGTTGCGACCTTCGATTTGAACCAAGCATTCGGCAGCAGCCGCGGCGAAATTGAAACGCAGGTGCAGACGCGGATGCAAGCGATCTTGAAAGAGTATAATTCAGGGATCAACATTCAGCGTGTGACGATCCTGCAGTCCGATCCGCCAGCCGAGGTTAATGACGCCTTCCGCGCAGTAAACGCTGCACAGCAACGGCGTGAAAGCTATCTGAACGATGCACGCGGCTATGCCAGCCGTGCGACCGAAACAGCGTTGGGTGAAACCGCCGAGTTCGACAAGATTTACGAACAATATAAAACCGCACCGAACGTCACAAAGCGCCGGTTATATTATGAAACCATGGAGCAAGTGTTGAGCAAAGTGGACAAAACCATAGTCGAAAGCGGCGGTGTGACACCCTATCTGCCACTACCAGAAATCCGCCGCCGGGCCGAAAAGGCACCCGAAGAAGGCCTTACTGTGACGGGGAAGAAATGATGGAACGCACAGCATTTCGCAACCCGATCGTCCTTAGCCTGATCGCCCTCGGCCTGATTGTGCTGTTGATGCAAACGGTATCGATTGTGCCTGAAACCAAACAGGCAATCATCAGCAGCTATGGCACACCCTTGCGCGTCGAGAACGGCTATAAGCCGAAGCAACGCTTTGGCGACCGCTTCACCGGCCTTACTTTTCGTGTTCCGTTTGTTGAACAGATCAACCTGATCGACAAACGGATACTCAGTGTCGAGATGGAGCGGCAAGAGGTGCTGTCGACTGATCAGTTGCGGCTTCAGGTCGACGCCTTTGCGCGCTTTCGAATCACAAAGCCTATCTTGATGTACAAAACCAGCCGGACGGAAGAACGGCTCCGTGACCAGTTGAAAACCATCCTTGGATCGCGATTGCGCAACGAGCTTGGTAAGCGGTCATTTGCAACGTTGCTCAGCCCTGAGCGCGGCGAGGTCATGGAGAATATCCAGAAATCTTTGAACCTCGAAGCCAGTCGCTATGGCGCCGAAATCATAGATGTGCGTATCAAACGCGCCGATCTACCCGATGGCACACCGTTGACCGAAGCGTTCAACCGCATGGCCAGCGCACGCCGTCAGGAAGCTGTAGCGATTGATGCAGAGGGCCAAAAGGAAGCGCAGATCATCCGTGCTACGGCGGAAGCCGAAGCAGCGCGTATCTATGCCGAGAGCTTTAACAAAGACCCGGAATTCTATGATTTCTACCGTGCGATGCAATCCTATCGCAAAACATTCCGTGAGGATGCGGAAAACGGGAAAACCAACGTGATCCTGTCACCCAACAGTGACTATCTGCGCAAATTTCGGGATGGTGGCTGATAAAATGCGTTAGGATTGATGACGTTTGTCGAAGCTGGTTGGCGTTTCGCCCGACGATGACAAGCATAGTCATTCCATTCAATTGGCGTTCAGCTTTTGAACGTCAGGCGTTTGAGATATTTTGGCGGAGTGATCTGCCAGCAGTTTAGAATATGAAGGGACGTTTATAGTGCGTTATGCTTATGGAGTGACAGCTCTGCTTCTGCTTTCGGGCAGCGCCTTTGCGCTATCAACCGGCAATCCTGGCGGAGAGCCAACAGGCCTTGTTCCTGCGAACGTTGCGCTTGTGCAAACCGGGATTGCTCCGAAAGGCGCGCCAGACAGCTTTGCAGATCTGGTCGAACAATTGCAGCCCGCCGTGGTCAACATCGCAACTAAGCAAAAGGTTGAGGTTGTTGCCGGGATCAATCCATTCACTGGCGAACGCGTTACGCAAAAGCAGGATCAGCAAAGCGGCGGATCAGGCTTCGTGATTTCAGCCGATGGCTATATTGTCACAAACAACCATGTTGTAGCAGGCGGCCCGGATGGCAAAGCCGTCGACCGTGTTACGGTGACGCTGTTTAATGGCAAAGAATACACTGCCAAAATTATCGGTCGCGACCCGACATCAGATGTTGCTCTGTTAAAAATCGACGCAACCAATATCCCGTTTGTAGAAATGGAATCCTCCACCAAAAATCGCGTTGGCGACTGGGTGATTGCTATCGGCAACCCGTTGGGATTGAGCAGCTCGGTCACTGCAGGAATTATTTCCGCGTTGCAGCGTAATATCGGTGCTGGCGGTGCCTATGACCGCTTCATTCAAACCGATACCGCGATCAACCCCGGCAATAGCGGTGGGCCGTTGTTTAACTTGCAAGGCAAAGTCATCGGTATCAACAACCGCCTGATTTCACCCATCGGCGCAAATATCGGCGTGGGCTTTGCCATTCCTGCCGAGGAAGCGTTGCCAGTTATCGAATCGCTGAAAAAAGGCGTCCGTCCTGAACGCGGATTTTTGGGTATTGGCGTGGAGCCGGTGAATGAACGCTTGGCAGATTCGCTTGGCATCCCGAAAAATCGCGGTGAAGAAGTGAAAAGCGTGATCGCAGGCCAGCCCGGTGACAAAGCCGGTCTGAAAGAAGGCGACATCGTGTTAAAGGTCAATGGCCGTGAAGTTATGCCTGACCAAACACTGTCGCGCATTGTAGCCAGCGTTAAACCGAACACCAAAATCCCGCTTGAGATTTTGCGCGAAGGCAAGCCGATGACGATCAACGCCACCGTTGGCGCACGGCCGACTGAAGAAGAAATGGCGAAAAGTAGCTTTGATCCCGAAGCACAGAAGGATTTCGAGGGTGATGTTGCCGAGGGCGATGCAAAGCTGTTGCGTGATGCGCTTGGCATCAGTGTCATTCCGATGGACGCAAGCATTGCCCGCCGCCTTGGCCTTCCTGCAGATACACGCGGGCTGGTGGTGGATGTAGCGGGCACAGGCAGTGCGGCCCAGGTCGGCATTCAACGCGTAGATATCATCGTATCGGCCAATTATCAGCCGGTCAGTACAGTCGCTGACCTTATCGCTGCGCTGAAAAAAGCAAGATCCGAAAACAAGAGCAACATTTTGCTCGGTATCCGCCGTCGCGGTGGCCCGGCACAGAACGTCGCGGTCGGCATAGACGACTAACGCATATTGTTGATTGCGGGGCGGGCGTGTTAGACAGTGCATATGACACTAACTGACACACCCCCCGTAACCAATATGTGGCGTGACGACGCCGAAGGCCTGCTTCCTGATTTGGTCGCATTGCGCCGCGATATTCACCGTGAGCCAGAGCTTGGCCTGCAAAACCCCAAAACACTGGCAAAGATCAAAGCTGCGCTAACTGGCCTTCCGTTAGAATTTCGTGAGGGGCCGTCAACGACGGGCTTGATCGCTATCCTGCGCGGCCCTGCCAATGGCCGAACCGTTTTACTGCGCGGCGATATGGATGCGCTGCCTCTGCATGAAGACACCGGCCTTGATTATGGTTCAACCATAGACGGCGCCATGCATGCTTGCGGCCATGATACGCATGTCGCGATGCTTGTCGGTGCGGCAAAAATGCTGTGTGCGCGGCAGAACGAGCTGTCCGGCACCGTCCTATTCATGTTCCAGCCGGGCGAAGAGGGCCATCATGGCGCGCGCTTTATGCTCGACGATGGCCTGATCGATCCATTGCCCGATGCGGCATTTGCGCTGCACATCATGCCCAATGCGCCGCATGGTATTTTCACTGGCCGCGCCGGAGCGTTACTTGCATCATCGGATGTGCTGTCGATTTCGGTCAAAGGCGCTGGCGGCCATGCCTCTATGCCGCATGATGCTGTTGATCCGATTCCTGTTGCCTGCGCGATTGTCTCTGCAATCCAGACAATGGTAACGCGGAAAATCTCGGTGTTTGACCCTGCGGTTATCACCATTGCAAAGATCAGCGCGGGAACAACGAACAATATCATTCCCGAAACCGCCAATATGCTGGGCACAATCCGCACACTTAGCCCCTATCAGCGCACGCATGTGGCGGAAGAACTGCACCGGCTTGCCCCGGGGATCGCAACTGCACATGGCTGCACCGCAGAGGTCCATATCGAACAGGGCTTTCCCGTAACCCTATGCGACGGCCGCGCGGTATCGTTTGGCCAGCGCATTGTCGAAGATGTGTTTGGCACCGAAAGCTGGAAAACCCTAGACACCCCGATCATGGGAGCCGAAGATTTCGCCTATGTCCTTGAAAAAGTACCGGGCGCAATGTTCTTTTTAGGTGCTAGCCACGAAGGCGATGATTGGCGCAGCTGTTGCGGGCTACATTCCAACCGCATGGTCCTTGACGATAGCGTCATGGCGCGCGGAGCGGCGTTGCATGCAGCGATAGCAGAGCGGTTTTTGGCCGAGGGGTTTGACGGCTAAAAATCAGCCTCTACCAAAAACCGTTAGTGCTGAGCCTGTCGAAGCACGCCCCTCAGGTCAGAACCGGCAGTCGAAAACTTGAGACGCCCATCGACAAGCTCAGGGCTAACGGCTTTTACTTTGCTGTCAGATTAGCAGCAACCGCCTCAACCCCGCGCATAACCCGCAACACATTGCCCTGCGCAATTTTGCTTAGGTCTTTTTCGGAATAGCCCCGCCGTGCAAGTTCAGCGAATAGAGCCGGATAGGTCGAAACATTCTCCAACCCCTGTGGCAATGTATCAACACCGCCAAAGTCACCACCAATGCCGATATGGTCGATACCGGCAACGTCGCGGATATGATCAATCATGTCCGCAACCTGTGCAATGGTTGCCTTTGGCGATGGGTTAGCAGCTAGCCACGCGTCCATTTCAGCTTTTTCCGCATCAGGGTTGCCTATTTTGATCGCTTTATAAGTCGCAGCAACAGCAGCTTTGGTTGCCTCATACTTCTGCACATCAATGCTCAAATAAACCGGCACAAAAGTCACCATCACGACACCACCATTGGCGGGCAGCCGCTTTAGTACGCTGTCCGGCACATTGCGCGGATGATCCAGCAATGCACGCGCATTTGAGTGCGTAAACAGCACCGGTGCTTTGGTCACATCCAGCACATCGTTCATCGTTGTTTCGGCAACATGGCTGATATCGGCAATCATCCCCAGCCGGTTCATTTCCTTTATTACCTCAACCCCAAAAGGCGCAAGCCCATCATGTTTGGGCGCATCAGTTGCACTATCGGCCCAATCGGTCGTCAGGAAATGTGTGATCGTCATATAGCGAGCGCCCGCGCGGTGCATTTCTCGCAAGATCGCAAGCGACCCGCCAATGGAATGACCGCCCTCCATGCCGATCAACGATGCAATCTTGCCAGCCTTCATCGCTGCTTCGCTTTCGGCAACGGTGCGCGTCAAAACAAAGGTTTCGGGGTAGCGCGCAACCATCTGCTTGACCGTATCGATCTGCTCCAAAGTGCGCGTAACCGCCTCATGCTTTGGCAAGGCTGGATCGACCCACACTGACCAAAACTGTCCGCCTAATTTGCCGGTGCGCAGGCTCGGGATATCCGTATGCGTTTTTGCCAGCACTTCTGGCGGCAGCTTCGTCAGATCAAATTTGGAAAAATCATTGCCGAACAATTCGCGCAACTGTTCAGGCGTGTCGTTATGGCCATCAAAGATCGGCGTTTTAGACAGCACCGCCTGTGCCGTTTCTTCAGGGGTCGCCGCCCATGCAGGCGATGCAGCCAAGGCCAAACAGCATAAAATCAGTGCGCGCATATCATTCTCCCGCAGCCAAACTGACAGAGGCGGATGCGGGCCGCAAGCAAACTATCGACAATGATACAACGGTCAGGCTATTTGCAGCAGCGACAATAGCAATAACAGGAACCTCCCATGCCATCCGGCCTCGCCGCATTACTCGACGACATTGCAGTCATAGCTAAAGCCGCCGCAGCGTCAGTCGACGATGTGGCCCTTGCAGCCAGCAAAGCCAGCGCGAAAGCTGCGGGAGTAGTGATTGATGATGCCGCCGTTACTCCGCAATATGTGACAGGCTTCACACCGGATCGCGAATTGCCGATTATCTGGCGGATTGCCAAAGGATCGTTGTTTAACAAAATTGTTATCCTGCTGCCGATAGCTTTGATCCTCAGCCTATTTTTTCCGACCTGGGTACTTACCGTACTGTTGATGGTTGGCGGTGCCTTTTTGTGCTTTGAGGGCGCTGAAAAGGTTATTGAAAAGCTGACGCCCGAAAAACAGGATAGCATCAGCGAGGAGCTGGCTGAAATCGGAACCCCTGAACATGAAGCTGCAATGATCAAAGGTGCGATACGCACAGATTTTATTCTCTCCGCCGAAATCATGGCGATTACTCTGAACAGCGTGTCCTATCTAGCAAAACAGTCGATTTGGCTGGAGGCAGCAGTGCTCGCCGCCGTCGCGATAGGCATAACTGTTTTGGTTTATGGCGCAGTGGCACTGATCGTGAAAATGGATGATATCGGCCTACATATGGCCAAGCGCCAAAATGGCGGCGCGCAAGCATTTGGCCGTGCGCTGGTGCGGGGCATGCCGAAACTGCTAACTGTTCTGTCGATCATAGGCACAGCCGCAATGCTATGGGTCGGCGGGCAGATTATTGTCCATGGCTTTGGTTTCCACCCTGCTGAATGGATTGGCCTGAACGGCGGCGTTGCCGGCTGGATCGCCGATGCCGCGATCTGCGGCGTCATTGGTCTGGCCGTTGGCGCGGTAATCGTGTGGGTTCACCACTGGTGGGTACATCGCAAAGCCGCCTAGAATATAAACCGCGATTTTGATCGAGATCAAAGCACGGGACAACACCGGCCTTTAATACTGCTCCTGACGAAAAGGAGCATAGCATGTCTATTCATATCCCTGCCGACCAGTTTCAAGTTGTCACCACCACAACACCAACGCCTAATATCCGGCAAGACGTTGACCGTAGCTTTGGCTTGCCACCGGTGTTGCATATCGTAACATTCGCGCTGTATTTCGCATTTCTGACAGTAATGTCGCTGGGGCTTGGCACCCGCGATCTCGCTATACCACTGGCAATCTGTTTCATTTTTCTGGGCATGGCTGCGGTCGTTCCGGCAAAATGGGTGACGATGAAACCGATAAACCAGACCAAAAAAAATCGCTGGATCGATTTCAGTCAGGATGGAATCGAAACCTACACTGGCCGGATGAATGCCAATGATGCGATTGTGCAGATACTGATTTTGCCAGTTCTAATCTTGCTATGGGGCATCGCAATCGTCGCGATGATCTGACTGGCTTAACCGTTAGTCAAATCGTCCAAGCCTGGCGCGTTGCGGATGATAATGCCGCGCGCGCCTTCACGCCTGATCAGGCCAGATTTCTCTAGACCGGTCAACTGCCTGCTGACCGTTTCAATGGTGAGGCCAAGCACACTGGCCATGTCGCTGCGGCTAAGCGGAAGCATAAAGCTATCGGCTGAATGGCAGGATGAAGTACTCGCAGACTTTGCAAAGGCTGATAGCAACCCGGCGACTTTCGCCTTGGCAGATCGCCTGCCCTTTAAATCAAGAAGTGTGCGTGCTTCCAAAAGTTCCTCGGATGAGCGGCGCAATAGCGCTGCTGCAAGTGCAGGGAAACGAGCCACCGCCGATTCATAGTCACTGCGCGTGAACAGACATAGGCGACTGTCCGTCAAAGCAATAACGTTATGGTGCGCAATAGGTGCGAACATTTCGCCGACAAAGCCTGCGGGATGAATGACTGACAATATCTGCTCTTGCCCCTCTGCATCGATACTGGAAATCTTTAACGCACCTGTCACCAGCGTTGCACAGGCAATGTTATCATCACCCGCCGCCACGACGGTTTGTCCGCGCTGAAAATCTCGATGTCGTCCCATCGTCGCCAATTGCGTGCGTTCTTCCGGGTGAAGCGCGGCACATGCTGCACTGTGCCGCACCGGGCACGTCTGGCAAGCAAGTGGCAGCGCGTTCAAGGCACCAACACCGTATCGGTCGCCTTTGGCAACATCGCTGGATAATCCAGCGTATAGTGCAGCCCGCGACTTTCATGGCGCGACAAGGCAGAACGAATGATCAGGTCAGCAACCTCTACCAGATTGCGCAGCTCGATCAGGTCGGGCGTAACGCGGAAATGGCTGTAATAATCCTCGACTTCACGGCGCAGCAGATCAATCCGGTGCTTGGCCCGCTCCAGCCGTTTGGTGGTGCGGACGATGCCGACGAAGTTCCACATAAACTGCCGTATCTCGCGCCAACATTGGGCGATGACGACTTCCTCGTCACTATCAGTAACGCGGCTTTCATCCCAGCCACGGATTGGCGGCGGCGGGGGCAGTGTGTCCCAATGGGCGTCGATATGTGCAGCGCATGCATCGCCAAAGACAAAGCATTCGAGCAATGAGTTGGACGCAAGCCGGTTCGCACCATGTAATCCGGATTGCGTCACTTCGCCCGCTGCATACAGCCCGGGCGCGTCAGTCCGCCCATCAAGATCAACCAGCACCCCGCCACACGTATAATGCTGCGCTGGTACTACAGGGATCGGCTGGGTGGTGATATCAATCCCCAGCCCGATCAGCTTGTCATAAATGTTCGGGAAATGCCCCTTCACAAATTCCGGATCTTTGTGGCTGATATCCAGATGCACGAAATCCAGACCGTCGCGTTTGATCTCTGCATCATTGGCGCGGGCGACAATGTCACGCGGGGCAAGCTCGGCGCGTTCATCATAATCGGGCATATAGCGATGCCCGGTTTTGGGATTTTTCAGGATGCCACCCTCGCCCCGGACAGCCTCTGTAATCAGGAAGTTCTTGACCTCAAGATTATACAAACAGGTCGGATGAAACTGCATCATTTCCATGTTGGAAACGCGGCAGCCCGCACGCCACGCCATCGCAATGCCGTCCCCCGTCGCACCGCGTGGTGCCGTGGAGTAAAGATACGTCCGCCCTGCTCCGCCCGTTGCCAATATCGTGGCGCGCGCAGTGAAAGCCTCTACCTTGCCGCTGGTCCGGTTCAGCGCATAGACGCCATGAACGCGGCCCGATGTCGAAAACCGTTCCTGATGCCGCCCGACGATCAGGTCGATCGCCACCATATCAGGGACAAGTGTGATATTCGGATTGGCCTTAGCCGCTGTCTCCAATGCCTGTTGCACTGCCCAGCCGGTTGCATCATCAACATGCACAATGCGGCGGTGGCTGTGCCCGCCTTCACGCGTAAGATGCCAGTCGCCGTCATCGGGGCCATCCAGATTGAATGGCACGCCAAGCTCTGCAAGTCTGCGGATCGCCTCTGGCGCATTTTCAACGACGAACTCAACAGTCTCTCGATTGTTCAGGCCGCCACCCGCGACCATCGTATCCTCAATATGGCTTTCAAACGTATCGCCGGGTTCCAGCACGGCGGCAATCCCGCCCTGCGCCCATGCCGTTGCACCATCCGAAAGCGCACCTTTGGCCAGCACCGTAACCTGATATTTCTGCGCCAGTTGCAGCGCAGCAGTAAGCCCGGCTGCACCTGACCCGATGATGAGGATGTCGGTGTTCACTCCGCACTCCCGCTGGTCAGGCTCAGGAACACGTCTTCAAGGTCAGCTTCTTTGGTCGTGACATCGATAATGCCGAGGCCCAGTTCCTGCACTGCGGCCAAAACCTGCCCTGCATTCATCCGGTCTTTGTTGTAAGTAATCTCCACGATCCGGTCGGAAATTTTCTCACTCTTTTCAAATGCCTTATGCGCCGGAGCTTCGGTGATGTCGCGGTCGAGGGTTAGCAAAACGGCCTTCTCGCGTGCCATGCCTACCAGTTCTTTTGTCGGCTTATTCGCAATCAATTTGCCGTGATTGATAATCGCAATCCGGTCGCAAAGTTGCTCTGCTTCTTCCAGATAATGCGTCGTCAGAACAACGGTTGTGCCAGCCTTATTCAGCTCAACCACGTAATCCCATAATTGCTGGCGCAGCTCGATATCAACGCCCGCTGTGGGCTCATCCAGAATGATGACCGGCGGCGAATGCACCAAAGCTTTGGCCACAAGCAACCGCCGCTTCATACCGCCAGACAATGTGCGTGCATAGGCATCGGCTTTATCTTCAAGCCGCACTGCGCGCAGCAAATCCATCGTTTTGCGTTGCGCTTTCGGAACGCCATAAAGCCCTGCCTGTAATTCCAGCGCCTCACGCGGTGTGAAAAACGGATCAAACATGATTTCCTGCGGCACAATGCCAATCGACGCCTTTGCATTGCGCGGGTTAGCGTCGATGTCAAAGCCGCAGATGCGAGCATTGCCAGATGTTTTGCGGACAAGTCCCGCCAAGATATTGATCAGCGTTGATTTTCCGGCACCGTTTGGGCCGAGCAATCCGAATATCGAACCACGCTCTACATCAAAACTGACATCATCCAGCGCGCGCTTTCCGGTGTCATAGGTTTTTGAGATAGCATCGATCGATATGGCAGAATGGGTCATGACGAGTGCGATAGCGAAGCGGCCAGAGAGGCGCAATGCCGACGCCATTGTAGCAACCAGATATTAACCACCCACCGAAAGCCCTTGTTTCACCCGGGTATGGCATATGGCAGGGATGATAGGGGCAAACCGTCCAGTACAGGGCGCGCGATTCGCGTGCATAGCGGCCACGGCAGCATGCCTGCTGTCGCCTGCTGCACGCGCCGAAACACAGACGATGCCTGCGCAAACAGCAGTTGTAACTCCCGGCAGCTTTTTCAAGGTAAAAGACCTGGACTTCGGTGCGATATTCGTCAGCAACACCTCAGGAACTGTGACTGTCGCTCCCACCGGCGCTCGTACTGCGACTGGCGGCGTTATCCTATGGGGCAACGATCATCATCCAGCGGAGTTTGCGGGCATGAAACCAACGCAAGCAAACCGCCCGGTGCGTATTCGTGTCCGCACGAATACTATACAGCTGACCGGCCCCGGCGCGCCGATGACGGTCAGCGTATTCCGCGGGAACACAAGCCCCAGCCAGCCGTTCACCACCACGCTGCGCAATTATCAGGTCCAGCAAAGCAGCAACGGTGCCTTCTCATTGTCCGTGGGCGCAACATTGGCCGTGAACGCCAATCAAACACCCGGCACCTATTCCGGTGAGTGGGAAATTACACTAAACTATCAATAAGGTAGCGCCACAGTTGCGCTGATGACTTTTCGGCGCGTTTCCGTTTACCGCATATTTATAACTTTTAGCCTAGTAGCCACGCGTGGGTACGCTTTCATATTTTTTCCGGCAGTCGTTTGCCGCCTTCACAATGCTGTCTGCAGCATTGCCGACGGCTGCATGGGCGCAAGCCGCAACTCAGAAAGGTGATGCACAAGTAGGTGTGGTCACACCGTTAAGCTTTATCAAGACTGAAGACCTTAGTTTTGGCCAGATATTTGCCAGCTCGAATGCCGGGACTGTAACCATTTCCCCAACTGGCACACGGACGACGACTGGCGGAATTACATTATTTGGTACTACCCATGAACCTGCGGAATTTGCGGGGTTGGGAACCACAAATCAGCGAATTCAGGTATCGCTTGGCAGCAATGCTATCTGGATCAATGGCCCAGGACCTCGCATGCGCGTGCGGACTTTTGTGATTGGTAGCACACCGACCGCTGTTCTCACCACCACTCCCCGCGTTTTCCGTATCGCAAGTGCAAGTGGTGCTTTCGTCTTTCCTGTTGGCGCGACGTTAGAGGTGGGCGCGAACCAGACGCCGGGAACCTATACCGGCAATTGGACGATCACACTGAATTACCAGTAAAGCGCATCGTTGCACGAGCGGTTGGCATTTGCTAACCGCGCCACATGATCGATACGCCAGAAACAATCCTAGTCCGCACCCGCCGCATTGCCTGTGATGGCAGCGGCCCAGACGTACCGCCTGCGCTTGGCCATCCGAAAGTCTGGCTAGAGATTGACGATAGCGGCGCGGTCGAATGCGGCTATTGCGACAGGCGCTTTGTTTTGATCGGCGGCCCCGCTGATTCCGGCCAAACACAAAAAGCACGCTAATCACTCTTTAGTTCCGCCGCTAAATGCCTATATCTAGGGTATGAGCAACACAGACCCGCGCAGCTATCTATACCAACCCGGTCTTTTGGACCCTGACGCCGCCCTTCGTGTGACGCGAGACGCGCTGAAAAGCTGCGATGATGGCGAGTTGTATTTGCAATATAGCGCCAGCGAAAGCTTCGGCTTTGACGATGGTCGTTTGAAACTTGCAGATTACTCGACAGGATCGGGCTTTGGTCTGCGCGGTGTTTCTGGCGAGATGACAGGTTTCAGCCACGCTAATGATTTAAGCGAAGCGGCCATCCGGCGTGCCGGCGAAACTCTGCAATTGCTTGACCCGACCAAAGGCGATCAAGCCGGACCACCGCGCCAGAACAACCGACATCTTTATACCGACGGCAATCCATTGGACCTCGTGCCCTTTGCCAAAAAGGTTGAGCTGTGCCAGCAAATTGACGCTGCCGCCCGTGCCCGTGACCCGCGTGTTGTGCAAGTTTCCGCAACCTTAGCAGGCAGTTGGACGGTAGTTGAAATCGTTCGCGCCGACGGTTTTGTCGCAACCGACATCCGCCCGCTTGTTCGCCTGAATGTCAGCATAGTCGTCGAAGAAAATGGCCGCCGCGAAACCGGCAGCTATGGCTTTGGCGGTCGTTATTTATATGACAAGCTGTTTGAAGATGCAGAATGGAATCACTCCATCGACGAGGCTCTGGCACAGGCGCTAGTCAATCTGCGCTCGGTCGATGCGCCTGCCGGTGAAATGACAGTGTTGCTTGGTCCTGGCTGGCCCGGCGTGTTGCTTCACGAAGCTGTTGGCCATGGATTAGAAGGCGATTTCAACCGCAAAGGCACATCGGCGTTTTCCGGCAAGATCGGTCAGCGCGTTGCCGCGCCCGGCGTTACTGTTGTTGACGATGGCACAATGGCGGATCGCCGCGGATCGTTATCCATTGATGATGAAGGCACGCCAACGCGGGAAAATATCCTGATCGAAGACGGCATCCTAAAGGGTTATATGCAGGATCGCCTAAATGCTCGGCTGATGGGTGTTGAGCCCACCGGCAATGGCCGCAGGCAAAGCTATGCCCATGCACCGATGCCGCGCATGACGAATACGTTTATGAAAGGCGGCAATGATAATCCCGCCGAATTGTTGAGCCGCGTAAAGAACGGTATTTTCGCCAAAAGCTTTGGCGGCGGTCAGGTCGATATCGTATCAGGCAAATTCGTGTTCAGTTGCACAGAGGCTTACCTTGTCAAGAACGGCAAGCTTGGCGATCCAATCAAAGGCGCAACGCTGATCGGCGATGGCCCCACTGCGATGCAAAAAGTCATCGGTATCGGCAATGACATGGCGCTAGACGAGGGTATCGGCGTGTGCGGCAAGGCAGGGCAAAGCGTGCCTGCAGGTGTCGGCCAGCCAACAACCCTTGTCAGCGCGCTGACTGTGGGCGGAACTGCAGGATAGCTTGCGCTAGAATGCTGTTGGCAGTATAATTTAAACAATAACGGGTCGCACCGCCTTTTCGGGAACAACGGTTCCTCAATCGGGAGACCTTATCGTGCTACCATCACTACGTTATTCCTCACTCGCCATCCTTACCGTTGCCTTGGCTGTTGGGCCAAGCTCTGCGCAAAAAACGACTGGGCCAAAGGCACGCTATGAAATGGACGTCAAAACCATGTCTGGCATGGGTATGGGCGCGATGATGGGTGGCGGCCTTGGCGGCATATTCGGCGGTGGCGGCGATAACCAGATGCTCGATTTGCGGCTGGAGTCGACGATCCCTGCCCCGGTGCAACCTGAAAAGGGCGATCATTTCTTTTTGCCAGCTGCAAAGATGGGCAAATCGGTCCCGTTGCTTGGCGATACTCCCGGCACAGAAACCCAACCCGTCGAGCGCGACTATGACAAAAATGGCACTATGGAAAAGCCCAAGGGGCGCATTCTGATGTTTTGGGGCTGCAATGAAAAAGCGCCAAAGGGACAGCCGTTCATTATCGATTTTTCCAAAATGCCGACAGCGAAAATGCCGCCGATGGCAATGCCGCCCGGGGCAATGGGGAAATATCAAGCAGCAGCCAAAGCGCGCGATGCGAACGCAGCATGGTGGCCAAATGGCAAAGGCGGCAAGCAACCAAAATCCGGGTCGTCGCTGGTCGGCGAACATCGCATCACCAGCAACTTTACCCCAGAAATCAAGTTCAGTCTGGCGAATACTTATATGGGCGCACTGAACGTCAACGCATCTGATGCCGGCGCCGCGATCCAGATCGGTTGGAACAGCGTCACAACCGCAACAGGCTATGCAGCATGGGCGATGGGCGGCATGGATCGCGCAGGTAACGGTGGCGACATGGTGATGTGGACATCCGCCAACAACCGCGATTTCAGCGAAGCGATGGGGTATCTATCCCCCGCCGAGGTGCAAAAACAAATCGGCCTGAAAAACGTAATGCCGCCGTCGCAAACAACGTGCGCGATTCCCGCCGAAGCCAAAACGGCGGCGGGCGGCATGATGTTCGGCAGCATGAACGCCTTTGGCCCCGAAGAAAACTTCTCCTTTCCGCCAAAGCCCGCTGATCCCAAAGCAGTATGGAATATCGAATGGACGGCCAAGGCGCGCTTTCAATCCTTCGCCAGCTTTATGACCGGCATGGGCGACCGCGGTATGCAAAACGGCCAGTCAGAACCAAAGCCCAAAAAGCCATGTAAAGGTCCGTTCGGTGTGCCGATTCCGGGGACGAGTTGCTAACCTCCATTATTCGTCATCCTGAACTTGTTTCAGGATAACACGCGGCGGTGGTTTGTTATCCTGGAACGCAGTCACCACAGGTGAAACAAGTTCAGGATGACGATATTCTTAGAGCAGCGCACTGGACGGCTTCTATTCCATTTGCCATGGTCTCGACATGGCTGAATTCTTCGAAGCGCTAAACGACAAGCATGTTGAGATGATTGGCAAGCAGCCGGTCTTTTTTACCGCCACTGCTGCCGCCGATGGACGGATCAACCTGTCGCCAAAGGGCTATGACGCGTTTCGGGTACTGTCACCCACACAGGTTGCCTATCTCGATCTCGCTGGATCGGGGAACGAAACACACGCGCACCTCTCAGTGGACGGACGCATCACTGTGATGTTCTGCAATTTTGATCGGCCTGCGTTGATCCTGCGCATTTATGGGCGCGGCATCGCCGTCCTGCCACAAGATGAAAACTGGAACGACCTAGCTGGGAATTTCGAGATTTTCTCCGGTACGCGCCAGATATTCGTCATTGATGTCGAGAGCATTCAAACAAGCTGTGGCTGGGGCATACCCTTTATGGAGTTTGACCGCGAACGCGAGACGTTGAAAAAAGCACATGCCAATTTGCCAGAAGCCGATTGGATGGAGAAAGTGGCAGGCCGCAACACCAGCATCGATGGCATCCCAACGCGCACCACAGCCCGCTATTTTGGACCAGAAAGCTGATCGATGTCAGGCGTTGATCTCTCCAAATTACCGATGCCCGATGGCTTTGACCCTGCGTTAATCATGCGCATGATTAGCCAATTCGGACATGGCGGACATCTCGGTATGGCATATGCAGGGCATAGCCCGGAATGGGTCGAACTGTCGCTCGATTGGCGCGAGGATTTGGTGGGAGACCCGGAGTCTGGAGTGCTCGCATCGTCGGCCATCATCAGCCTCATGGACAATGCGACATCGCTTTCGATCTGGAACCGGCTTGGCGAGTTCCGTCCGCAAGTGACAATGGACCTGCGGCTCGATTATCTGCGCCCATCGCCGAAAGGAGCAAAGGTTTTTGGACGCGGCATGTGCTATCACTTGACCCACAGCATGGCCTTTGTTCGCGGCATTGCGCATAATGGCGATATCAACGAACCTCTCGCCTATGCGACGGGGACATTCATCCGCATCGGCGACAGAATATCATGACTGACACGCTTAGCGGCCTGCAACTGCCACCCTATGCTCAAAGCCTGGATATGACTTTATCCGGGCGGCACGATGGCTCGCCGCTGATCGTGATGCCGTTTGCCCAGAAAGTGCAGGGGCGTCCGGGTTTTTTGCATGGCGGGGCTATATCAGGGCTGCTGGAAATGGCCGCCGTTGCAGCGATTGCACACGCCCTGCGCGAACGCAGCGACGAAGCGCGGTTCAAACAGGTGAACGTCACCGTGGATTTCATGCGCGGCGGCACTCCGCAGATCAGCTATGCCGTCGGCGCAATCACGCGTTTGGGCCGCACAATGGCCAATGTGCAGTCAAGCGCGTGGCAGGATGATCCGGCAAAGCCGATGGCAATTGCGACCTTGCATTACTTGTTGAAGCGGGGGTGAGGCTTACGCCTCCCCGTGCGTCTCGATCAGCGCCGCAGCTAGCGCATCCTCCGGGCTCTTGCCGCCCCAGATGATAAACTGGAACACTGGGTAGAACCGTTCGCATTCATCCAGCGCTACGTCGATGATCGTCTGAGCTTGATCGACACCCAGCATGCCGTTGGGCGGAAGCAGGCTGCCGTGGCGGAACAGGATTATGCCATTTTGCGACCATAGATCGAAGTGACCGAGCCAGAGTTGCTCGTTAATAAGGCCAAGCGCTTTATAGATGGTTTCGTGCTTATCCGTTGGCGCAGTGACGTCTGGAAAGACCAACAATTGCAGCGCATTATCCTCTTCGCGCCAGATTGCGCGAAGTTGATAGCTGGTCCAGCTGCCTTTGAATTCAGCGGTGACTTCTTCATCGCTGATAACATCATATTCCCAGCCGCGCGCCTCAAAAAGGGCGGCAAGCATATCGAGTGGCGCGGATTCCTCGCGCTCTGACTCGGTAAATTCTTCTTCCTGATCGCGCATTGCGGCCCTGCTTTGTTGTTGGGCTGATGAATGCACCTTGCACGAATCGCGCGCAAGCCGCCTTCGACTGGCAACAGCACAAGTCTGTGGGCGGGTTGTGGATAAGGTCACAAACCCTTCATCGAAGGGCGTAACTCTACCACGCTATTTTGCAGCCTTTGGTTTTGCGGCAGCTTTCGCTTTGGGCGCAGCTTTTGCCTTTGGTGCAGCAGCTTTTGGAGCGGCCTTTACGCCTAAAGCAGCCTCCAATGCAGCAACACGTGCCTTTAACGCATCTGCCTCTGCGCGCGCTGTTGCCGCCATCGCTTTTACCGCGTCAAATTCTTCACGCGATACACCTTCAACGCCCGACACCCATTCGCGGGCGCGGTCTTTGATGCCTGCCTCGGCTTCGCGCCCCATGCCGGCGACGGTTCCAGCGATACCGGTGATGACTTTTGACAGATCGTCGAAAATACGTTTTTCACTCTGCACGGCCTTAGCCTCCGATTGGTTCACTTGCTGCAGGAACATATAGGCGTTCAGCGTCAGGGTTCAATTGGTCGATCTGGTAATTCAGGATCGTCGCGAAACTAAGCCACGCCAGATAGGGCACCATCAGCCACGCTGCCGCCTTACGAATGCGGCCAAAGACCAGCGTCGTGCCAAGTGCGGTGAGGAAAATCAGGATGATCAGGTAAAAGGCATTGGTCACTTGATGCTGACCAAAAAACAGCGGCGACCAAAACAGGTTGAGCAACAATTGTGTCAGGAACAAGCCGATCGCCAGCCCGCGCTGCGGTGCGCCGCGTGCGTTAAGGATGATCGCAAAGGCAAGTCCCGTCATGAAATACAGGATTGGCCAGACAACACCAAAAGCCCAGCCCGGTGGTTGCGCCTCGGGCCTGATCAGTTCCTGAAACCAACGGTTATTCTCGCCAGACCCCGACATCGTGCCTGACAAAAAGCCAAGAAACATAATCGTGGGAATAACAAATAAAGCCCATCGGATTAGCGACATGCGAAGCTGGCCGGGAGATGCGAGCTGGCTCATACAAACATCACTTTCTATTTCGAGTAATCGTCACAGATATTCATAGGGATAGCAAACAGATACGACAAGGCCGCTTCCCATTGCAGGAAAGCGGCCCAGTGTATTAAATTAAAAGTGTTTTAGAATGGAACGCTTAAGAGCCCCACCCCGCTGCGACTAAGCACCTTACGGCGCTAAGTCTCACTGCCCCTCCTCTAAAGAGGAGGGGCTAAGTAGCTTAAGCTTTGCGGCAACCGCTCATTGCCATCGAACCAAAGGCGCCCGCCTTTACTTCGCCGCTGATATTGTCGCCATCGACAGTTGCGGTGCCTTCCAATGTCATTGGCATCGGCACAGTCATGTCCATTTTCCAGCTCAAAGTGTTGCCATCGACAGTGCCGTCTTTGACATCCATTGATCCAAGCGAACCTGCGACTTTACCGGAAAAGCTGCCGCCATCACTGGTGACGGTGAAAACCGATTTCTGGTCGCCCATCGGGCTTTTGATTGTAACGTCCCAATCGCCATCTACTGCTGCCATCTCTGAATTCCTCTCTTTAGTGGGGCATTTTGCATTGCTAGTAACATCGTTGTTAGCAGTGGCTTTGTTAGCATCATCGGCGGCCATTTCAATCGGCAAACCGAGTGTTTCCAACTGCGATTTCACCTTTGCTGCATCACCAACGACAAACCAAGTGAACTTGCCCGGATCAACTTTCGCTTTGAACGCGGCCGTCATCTCCGCCGGTGTTAGCTTGCCGTAGCGTCCCGACAACGTTTCGACATAAGTGAAGGGGCGTTTGTTCAAACGGTCGGACTGCATCTGTCCCATGACCGAGCCCGATAATTCATAGCTGCCCGGCAATTCTAGGATATTGCCATTGACGGTCAGATCACGCTCGGCGCTGGTTACGCCCTTGTCTCCGGTGAAATCCTTCAGATGCCCCATCAGCGCCGCGACCGACGGCCCGGTCTGGTTGGTTTGAACCGGTGCAGCAATGCCAAATGCAATGCGATCCGCACGGCTGGGGATTTGCGAATAGGTGCCATAGGACCAGCCTTTAGTTTCGCGCAGATCCATGTTCAGCCGCGCGGTAAAATCACCACCAAACACATCATTGGCGGCGCGGAAGGTGAGCAGATCGTCGCTGCCCTTCACGTTTAAAACCTGCCCAGCCATGATCATTGATTGCGGCGAATTGGGGCGGTCGAACAGGATGATCCGTCCCTTTTGTTCAGGGATTGCAGCAGTAAAGGCCTTCGCCGGTGCTGGCTTTGCTGCCGGTTTCCAATTGCCGAATTCCTTATTCAACAGCGCGGTCACGTCTTTCAGTGTCGTATCACCGACAACAAAAATCTCCGCCTTTGACGGGTGCATCCATGCTCCGTGGAACGCCGCAAGGTCTGCGCGTGTCAACGATTGCACAGCGGCGGCATCGCCACTGCCCGACGCCGGGCCACCATATGGATGTGCTGCACCGTAGATAATCCCCGGCAGGTTACGCGACGCAATTCCTTGTGGCTGTGCTTTCTCGCCAGCAATACGGGTCAGCTGCTGAATGCGAACACGTTCAATCTCTTTATCCGCAAGCGCAGGGTTTTTGACAACGTCCGCAAGCAGCGCAAGCGATGCCGCAAGGTTTGGCTTAATCGCGCGAACGCTGGCTACAGTGCGGTCTTGCGAGCTGCCGACGCTGACGTCAGCACCAAGGCGTTCTTCGGTTTCGGCCAATTGGGTCGCCGTCAGTGTCGTTGTTCCTTCGGACAGCAAACTGTTCAGCATCGAGGCCATACCGCGCTTATCCACCGGATCGGCAGCATAGCCTGCATCAAAGCTGACAGCGACGCGCACCGATGGCACAGCGTTCCGCTTTGCAAAGAAAACCTTGATACCGTTTTTCAGCGTGCCTTCTTCGACAGTGGGAAAATCGACATTGGGCGTAGAGCCCGGATCGGGCATTTTGCTGCGGTCTGCACCTTGAAACGCAGTCAAACCGGCAAACCGTTCATCACCGGGGGGCGAATAAAATGCAGGCGAGGATAGGCCGCCGGTACGAATGCCGCCGGTGCCGCTTGCCACTTCGGTATAGGCTTCACGCTCACCGGGCTCGACCACGATTTCAAGCACAGGCCGCGACAGCCATTTTTGCATCGCAGCTTTAATCGTCTCAGGCTTCAACGCGGCAAGCCGCTCTAACTCTTTTTTATAATATTCGGGATCACCAGTATAAAGCTGCCCCTCTGCAAGCGCGACGGCTTTACCCCCGAACCCGCCGATCTGTTCCAGCCCGTCAATCCGCGCTGCCGCTTCACTAGAGGCGACACGCTGCACTTCATCAGCAGTTGGCCCGTTCTTGATGAAATCCGCCATCAGCGTATCGAGTCGCTTGCCGACTGCTTCAGCATTTCCTCCGGGCTTTACATCAGCAGTGACCAAAAACATGCTGGCGTGCACAAATGGCAGCACATAGGCCGATACACCAACAGCGACCTGTTCCTCGCGGACCAGAATGTTATCCATCCGCGAACTGGCCAAGCCACCAAGCACCGATGCCCCTGCCCGCAGTGCGGTAAATTCTGGATCAGCTAGGCCGGGGACGACCCACTGCCGGTAAACGCGTGTCACCGGCACCTTGTCTTTTAAGACAATCTTTTTGGCAGCATCCAGCGTCGGGATCGGTGCGTTGACTGGGGGCACATCGCGGCCCTTTGCAATGTCACCAAACCATTTTTCAACCAGCGGCCTTGCCTGCGCCGCATTGATATCGCCTGCCAGCACAAGCACCGAATTGTTCGGGCCGTAGTAATCTTTGAACCACTTTTTGAAATCATCCAGCTTAGCTGCAGCCAAATCTTCCAAACTGCCAATGGTGCTGTGGTGATAGGGATGGCCAACAGGGAACAGATTTTCCGACTGGGCGTATTCGACAAGGCCATAAGGCTGATTGTCACCCTGCCGCTTTTCATTGGAAACAACGCCAATCTGGTTATCGATGCTTTCTTTCGTCATCCCGCCGAGCAAATGGCCCATGCGGTCGCTTTCAAGGAACAACGCTGATTCCAAAGCGTTGGTGGGCACAGTTTGGAAATAGTTTGTCCGATCCAGCCATGTCGTACCGTTCAAATCGGTCGCGCCGATTTTCTTGGTATATTGGAAATAATCACCCGGTGCATTTTCGCTGCCATTGAACATGATGTGTTCAAACAAATGGGCAAAACCTGTCTGTCCCTTGGGCTCATGCTTCGACCCCACGCCATACCAGATTGACACCGCCACAATCGGCGCCTTACGGTCTTCGTTAACTAGCACTGTCAAGCCATTGGGAAGCGTAAACTTTTCATATGGAATGTTCACTTGCTTGACGAGGTCTGCAACGGGTGCAGGCTTATTCTGCGCCATCGCGCTGCCGGTTATAGCGATGCTAGAAACAGCAAGCGCCAGTGCAAATTTACGGATCATATATTCACTCCCCAAGAGTCAGAAATTCAGAGGCGGACATTAGCTTGGACAGCAGCAAACACAAATGGTTGCGGGCTAGCAGGCGGGCCTTTTCGACAAACAGTCAACCAGCGCCGATTGGGGCAGCTTACCCCTCAACCAACTTCAACAGCTTCCGCTCGACAGGTGCCAGTACTGGCCCCAGTTCGGCCCCGCGTTTTAGCACGGCACCGCCCTCGCCCATCAACGCCCACATGCCTTGTTTCTGGCGCAAGGCCGGGTTTTTGACGATGCGATATTCGGGACGTTCCGCACTGCGCCTGAATGCGGAAAAGACCGCCATGTCGCGGCCAAGGTCGATGGCGTAATCGCGCCATTTTCCGGCCGCCACCATACGGCCATATAAATCGAGAATGCGGGTCAGCTCAGCGCGGTCAAACCCGACCTGCAGGGGTCGCGTGGCATGTAACGGAAAGGGGGTGACGGTTGCGCTCAAGCCGACTTCCGCGTCGCCTTTTTACGGGGGGCAGGTTTCGCCGTGTTAGCGTCGCGTTCTTCCAACAACTGCGTCAGACGCTTTTGCATCGTTTCCATTTCGCATTGCAGAATTTCCAGCTTTTGCGACGACGGATCAAAACGTTCGCTGCACGGCGTGCCATAAGGCGTAAAGCTTTGCGTTTCTGGCTTGACCTCTACCAATGTCGAGCGTGCAGGAATGCCAACCATCGTTGCCCCTTCGGGAACATCTTTGGTAACAACAGCATTCGCGCCAACCCGGCTATTTGCACCGACATAAATTGGGCCAAGAACAGCAGCACCGAGGCTGATGATCACATTATCGCCGATGGTCGGATGGCGTTTACCACCCTGCCCGTTTGTCGGATTAGTTCCGCCCAATGTCGCACCCTGATAAATTGTCACATTATCGCCGATCACCGATGTTTCGCCGATCACAACAAAGCCGTGGTCGATAAAGAAATAGCGACCGATTTTTGCACCGGGGTGGATATCAATCGCCGTCAAGAACCGCGCAAAGTGATTCACAAACCGCGCCAGAAAAAACATCTCCCCGCGGAACAGCCAATGCGCAACGCGGTGCAGCCCAAGCGCCCAAACACCGGGATAGAAAATGATCTCCCAGCGTGAGCGTGGCGCGGGATCGCGTTCTTTGATCGAATCCAGATAGTCGATAAAATTGTTGAACATCGACCAATATTCTCCTGCGACACGCGCGCCCTTTTTGGACATGTACATC
>JAAFIB010000148.1 GCA_013297725.1 Sphingomonadales bacterium | reverse complement strand
ATATGCCTGCACCGCTGCATCTGGCGTTACTCACGATAGTCGGCGCGGCAATGTATTGCGGGCTATTATGGTTTGGCGCGCGGCAGACCTTTATGCAGGTCGTCAACCTTGTGATCCGGCGCAAGCCACCCGAGCCTGCTACGCTTTAAGCAGGCCAATCTCGATCAGCCGTTCGCGCAGATAATCATCAGCCAAAATGGGCACAGGATTGCGGTCCGGGTTGTCCGCACTAATGCACTGCGGCAATGTCGAAATCGGATAGTCCGAATTTAGATGCAGGAAAAACGGCATCGAGTAACGACTATATTTCGTCCGCTCGCCCGATGGATTAACGACGCGGTGCGTGGTCGAGGGCAGCACATGATTGCACAACCGTTGCAGCATATCGCCAACATTGATCGCAATCCCGCCCTCAGGCGGCGACACATCCATCCAGCTGCCATCAGGCCGCAGGATTTGAAGCCCAGCCTCTTCGGCGCCCAATAGCAAAGTGATCAGATTGATATCTTCATGTGCACCGGCACGGATGCAACCATCGGTGTCGCCTGCGATCGGCGGATAATGCAGCAGCCGCAGGATCGAATTGCCGACGTTGATCTTGTCGTCAAACCAATCGGGTTGCAGCTCCAGATAGACAGCAAGGTAAGAAAGCAGCTTTGCCCCGACGCGATCAAACTCTGCATAAAGCGGTTCAAACACTTCGCGGAAACCCGGCACCGAATCAGGCCAGATATTGGGCAGCATCGTGCTTTCCAACGGATGCCCCGCTGGCATCGTCCGTCCGACATGCCAGAATTCCTTTAAGTCGTGATGATCCGCACCCTTGGCAATCTCGGTCTTGAACGGAGTATAGCCGCGCTGCCCGGCGATCGCTGCGTCATAGCCGCGCTGCTTCGCCTCAACCGGCTGATCGAATAACTCTTTGGAAAGCCGCCACGCCTCTTTGGTCAATTGCGGGTCAATGCCGTGATCTATGATCTTGGCAAACCCATAGGTGCGAAAACTGTCGCCAAGTGCCTGCGAAATTGCGGTCGCATCATCATGGGCAAGGGAGATATCTGGCATCTGTGTCATGGACACTCAGATAGTCCCTGTCCTAAAGGGTTTCCAGTGGTTTTATGGCCAGCAATTTATAAGGAAGCGCGCATGGCAAAGCAATATTGGCTAATGAAGTCCGAACCCGATGTTTATGGCTGGGACGATCTGATCGCCGAAAAAGAAGGCACGTGGGACGGCGTGCGCAACCATGGCGCGGCGCTGAACCTGAAAGCGATGAAGGTTGGCGACCTTGCGTTCTTTTACCACAGCAACATTGGCGTCGAGGTGGTCGGCATTATCAGCATTAGCGCTGAAGCGTTTCTGGACACAACCGATGAAAAAGGGCGCTTTGTTTCGGTGAAGGTAAAGCCGGTGCGCAAACTGGCCAATTCCGTTCCGTTAAAGGCGGTGAAGGCCAATCCGAAACTGGAGCAGATGGATCTCGTCCGCCTATCGCGCCTGTCGGTCGGTAAAGTCAGGCCAGACGAATGGGCCGAGATTTTGAAGATGGCGGAGGAGAAAGTCTGATTCCCTCAGTGGGAAAAAGTCTTCAAGCCCATGCCCAAAATCGCAATCCTAACTCCGGCCCCCGATTATTACGAAGACTGGTCCGTGCCCGCCGCCGACTATCGCCGCTTGCTGGGCGAGGGCATCACCTTTCGCTCATGGACAAACCCCGGCGATCTATCCGGCTTCGACCTGATCCTGCCGCTAATCGCGTGGGGATATCAACGCGATTGCGCTGCATGGCTTGCTCTGCTCGACCGGATCGAAACGGAAAGCTTGCCTGTGGTAAACGCTGCAAAGGTGCTGCGTTGGAACACGGACAAAGCCTATTTAATCGAACTGGCCGACGCAGGCGTTGCGACCACCCCGACTCTGATCCGCGAATCGCTGAACGATACCGCGCTGGCCAATGCGCGAGAGATACTGGGGAACCAGCGCCTCGTGGTAAAGCCGCCGATCTCTGGCGGAGCTGATGGCACTTTCCTGATCGGCCCGTCCGATCCGCTGCCCGCAGAAGCCATCGGTCAGCGAATGCTGATCCAGCCGTTCCTGCCTGCGATCGCGGAAGAGGGCGAATATTCGCTATTCTATTTCGGCGGAAAATATAGCCACGCAATCACAAAGCATCCGGCCAAAGGTGACTTTCGTGTGCAGGAACAATTCGGCGGCGAAGAACGCGGGGTTGATGCGCCCACCGATGCAAAGGCATTGGCCGAGGCGGCGCTGACTGCAACCGAAGGCCTGCTGCAATCCGGCCCGATACTCTATGCCCGGATCGATATGGTCCGCGATGGCGATGGCATATTCCGGCTGATGGAACTGGAGCTGATTGAGCCAAGCCTGTTTTTGGGATTTGCGGCGGATGCCGGGGCAATCTTTGCCAAGGCTATTGCTGGCGCTGTGAGTAAGTAGCTCGAGCTGAGACGCTACGAAGATTTGTTTCACACGAAGCCACGAAGGCACAAAGAAGATGCTATCCTGCGGAGCTGGTTTATCTCATTGCCTATGGCAGGGGGA
>JAAFIB010000147.1 GCA_013297725.1 Sphingomonadales bacterium | reverse complement strand
ACCCGGATTGTAGCGCTCGCGCTCGTGCCAATTCTGCTCGGTGCGATCGTAACAGTACACGCATCGGCAGGATTCTTTTTCAACAATCCCAATGGCGGCTGGGAATTTCCAGCATTCTGGAGTGCTGCGCTGATCGTTCAGGCCTTGATCGGTGACGGTGCCTTTGCGCTGAAAACAACGCCGCTTCTAACGACGCCCGCACAGCGCGCCGCCGTTTAATCACTGTTCCAATTTTCACAGGAGACAAGCAATGACTACAATTCAGACAATCGCCGAGCTTGATGCTCAGGTCAACGATGCCATCATGTCCGGCACGGCGCTGGAAGCCTTTGAAACATTCTATCATGAAGATGTCGTGATGCAGGAAAACGATGCCGAACCGACTATCGGCAAGGCGGCTAACCGTGAACGGGAACAGGCGTTCTTTGCCGCGATCACAGAATTTCGCGGCGGTAAAGTAGTTGCAACCGGCGTTGGCGGTGACACCAGCTTTTCGCAGTGGCATTTCGACTACACCCATAGCGAATGGGGCGCGCGCAGTTATCATCAGGTCGCTGTGCGCACATGGCGCGACGGCAAGATCATTCGCGAGGTCTTCTACTACGGCTGATGGCTAAGCTGCGGGTGGATGGAAACGTCCACCCGCGACGGCTCATAATTGGAAAGAAACCATGACCACTCTCCCCGCACTATTCGTCAGCCACGGCGCGCCCAACCTGATCCTGGGTCAGAGCGCCGCCAAGCATTTTCTGGAAGCGCTCAGCGCGCATCTCCCTGCCAAACCAACCGCAATTTTGGTTGTATCGGCCCACTGGGAAACGGCTCAGCCGGTGGTGAGTGCACCCACGATTAACGACACAATCTATGACTTTGACGGGTTCGAGCGCGAACTTTACAGCCTTCGTTATCCTGCACCCGGTTCGCTTGATTTGGCAACGCGGGTGGTCGAACTGACCAAGGCGCAGGGTATATCGACCCAGATTGACCGTTCGCGCGGCCTTGATCATGGTGCCTGGGTGCCATTGTTGCTGGCGTGGCCGCTGGCTGACATTCCGGTCATCCAATTGTCGGTGCAGCCATATGCGGGGGTTGATTACCACATAAAGCTTGGCGCGATGCTAGAAACACTGCGCGCAGAGGGCGTCCTGATTCTGGCCTCCGGATCATTCACCCACGATCTGCGCAGCTATCCGCCGCACCGCCATACACTTAATGTCACAGAGCCGGACTGGGTCACGGGTTTTGCCGGCTGGATGCACATGAAAATCATGGACGAAGATCGCCCGGCGCTTCGCGACTACCGCCGGCTTGCGCCGCACGCCGCGCGCAACCATCCGACCGAGGAACATCTGTTGCCACTGTTCGTGGCGCTGGGTGCCGGCGGCGACGTCAGCCCACCGCGCCTTCTCCACAGCTCAACCACGCACGGCGTCTTACGTATGGACGCCTACGCATTTGGATCCTAACCCATGACCATTATTCGATTATTGCCGCCACATGGCATCGCACCGCAGGCGCTTATTCTCGTGCTACACGGCGTCGGTACCGATGCGGCATCTATGCAGCCCTTGGCGCGGCACCTGCAACGGGACAATCCTAACGCCGCCATCGTCATCCCCGACGCACCATCACCGTTTGATCTTGGTAGAAGCGGATATCAATGGTTCAGCATCAACGGCGTCACCGATGATAACCGCCAAGCCCGGATTGCCGAGGCGCGCCCCAATGTTGAAACCATGATCGCGCAGGAATTGGCGCGCTATCAGCTCAGCCATCAAGAGCTTGGAATTTGCGGGTTTAGCCAAGGCGCGATGATGGCCTTGGCAATGGCCGATAGCCCGAACGCCCCAGCCGCGACCGTGTCAATCGCTGGACGGATTGCGCGTCCAGTTACACCAGCAGCAGGCAGAACATCTCGTGTCATGCTGACCCACGGGACCGCCGATCCAATCGTTCCATTCGCTTGCATGGAAGAGGCAGAACGCGCGTTTGTTGCCGCAGGCAATCCCGTGCAAACGTCTCCCGTTCCGGGGCACGGGCATCATATTTCCGAAGCGCAAGCACACAATGTCGGTGCATTCTTTGCACGCACATTGCCCTCTGCTCGGATCGAGCAGGCGGCATGATCGAACTGGTCCGAACAAAATGGCGCGGCAAACGGCGGCAGGTCGTGATTGCATGGTTCGCGGCGTGGCCAACACTCACGCTCGTGCTGTTCGCTCTGCAGTCGGTGAGCCACAACTGGCCCTTGCCGATGCGCTCACTCGCAAGCGCAACCGCAATGGTCTTGCTGATGAATTTTGTGAGCGTACCGCTCGTATCAGCGATGGTCACCCGACTGACGAAATCACCTTAAACCGACAGCAAATGCGTTTTGGCAAAATTTGGATGTGCTTCTGCATGGCTTGGTTCCGCGCTCATAAACCCAGATCGCTCAAACTGGGATGATCGTCGGGGCGAATACCCGCAGTCCAGAGGAATTTACGCTCCGCATCTATAATTGGATGCTCATTGATGCTGGCGAGGCGCACTTGCATCAGGCCATCCGCATCAAATTCCCAGTTTTCGTTGCCATAAGCGCGGAACCATTGGCCGC
>JAAFIB010000146.1 GCA_013297725.1 Sphingomonadales bacterium | reverse complement strand
TATGCTGATCCCTATGAAGGCGGCAAACAGGCGGTTGCCGAAGCCTATCGCAACATCTGTGCGGTGGGCGCAAAACCGCTTGCGATCACCAACTGCCTAAACTTCGGCAACCCGCAGCGCCCGGAGATTATGGCGCAATTCGTCGGCTGTCTCGAAGGAATGGCCGATGCCTGCCGCGCTTTAGATTTCCCGATCGTGAGCGGCAATGTGAGCCTCTATAACGAGAGCAAAGCGACCGGCGGCGGGAGTGCCATTTTGCCCACGCCAGCGATTGGCGGCGTCGGGCTGATGGAAGACGTCAGCAAGATGGCGACTATTGGGTTTAAGAATGAGGGGGACTACATCCTTCTGATCGGTGGCGATGAGGCAGAATCGACTCCTGCTCCGCATCTTGGTCAATCAATTTGGCTGCGGGAAATTCTGGGTAAACAAGACGGTGATGCTCCCTTTGTCAATCTGGACCTCGAACGCGATACAGGTAAGTTAATGCGCGGCCTTATAATTGGCGGGATTACTAACGCGGTTCATGATGTTTCCGATGGCGGGCTTCTGGTAGCAGTTGCAGAAATGGCTTTAGCTGGAAATATCGGTGCTGAAATTGAAATTGTCGGATCAGACAAAGTGTTCGAGCTCCAGAGCATGTTTTCGGAGAATCAGGGATATTATCTCGCTGCAGTTTCAACGAAAAATATGGCAGAGGTTGAAGCGCGTTGTTTCGAAGCAGGAATTGAATGCATTTCGATAGGACGCACGGGAGGCATTGAAATTAACATTGCTGAAGTGAACGATGGCAAAGATGACGCAATTATAAGTTCTATCCCGCTCACCGAGCTTCGAGCGGCGCATGAGAGTTTCTTCAAGGACTGGATGGAATAAAACCCTTAAGACCCTCCTTTGACATTTTGTATCACATGAAGACACGAAGAGGGCACTTCCCTCTTCGTGTCTTCGTGTGAAATAACTTGGGCAACCTTGCCTTCATTCAAGCTATACATTGCAAATAACATCAAATGATGCTAATAATGATGATATGAGAACGACCATAAACATTGATGACGAATTATTGGCACGCGCCACTGAGCTTACGGGCGTAAAAGAGCGTGCAACTTTGATCCGTATGGCACTTGAGGGTTTAGTGGCAAAAGAAGCTGCTCGCAGGCTTGCCCGCCTTGGTGGAAGTGATCCCGATGCTTGGGCTGCGCCACGACGCCGATTTGGCTGATACCGATAATGATCCTCATAGATACGTCGATCTGGATAGATTATCTAAATCGCGGAGACGCCATTGTTGAAAAGCTGCTCAAAGCAGAAGCCGTTATGATGCATTCTGATATTCTTGGCGAGATAGCACTGGGATCCCTCAAAAATAGATCAGAGCGGCTCACGTTTCTAAAAGAGTTAGAGCGAGTTCCTTCTGCTAGCGACACCGAAGTTATGGCAATGATTGAATGGAAAAAATTACACAGTAGCGGGATCGGTTATGTTGACGCCCATTTGTTGGCGTCAGTCAGCGCTGCTGATCCAGAATTTGAACTGCTGCTGTGGACACGGGACAAAAAGCTTGCCGCAATCGCAGAACGATTTGAAATCCTAGCTAAATTGTAAGTGCTGCTGCTCCAATTTAATCTCATTCCAATCAAATGGCTTGGTCTTGCACCCCCATGACCCCTTGAAATGTTGGATTTTATTTGAGACGTGCAAAGCGGCTCTTTGACATTTTGAATATTGGACAAACAGGCGCCATCTGGTCTTGCGCAAAAACCGCAATCGGGTGTGAACTTGCGCGGTTTTCTGGGCATTTTTAAGGCGCAACTTTGTCTTTGCACCTTGAGCACTGGAAAGCTACCAATGGGCAATGAAGCCCCATGACACGATCCCCTATGACGCCCTGCCTGCCTTTAGCGACACTGAACGGATGGCCCGCGCCACGCAGTTTTACGAATCGATAAAGACCCGGCGTTCCTGCCGCGATTTTAGCGATGCGCCGGTTCCACGCGGAGTAATTGAGGCCGCGTTGCTGGCGGCGGGAACAGCGCCCAGCGGAGCCAATCACCAACCCTGGCATTTCGCTGTGATACACTCGGCAGAAAAGAAACAGGCTTTGCGCGCGGCGGCAGAAGCCGAGGAGCAGGAATTTTATGCGGGTAAGGCAAGTCAGGAATGGATCGACGCCCTCGCCCCGCTTGGCACCGATGACGTCAAACCCTATCTCGAAACCGCGCCGTATTTGATCGTGATTTTCGGCCAAAGGCGCGGCGGGCTTTATCCCGGTGACGACAAACAAAATTATTATGTGGGTGAAAGCGTCGGTATCGCAACGGGCCTGTTAATCGCGGCGTTGCACTCGGCAGGCTTAGCAACATTGACGCACACGCCCAACCCGATGAAGTTCCTCAACCGGATTTGTGACCGCCCGGCAAACGAGAAACCCGTGATGGTTCTTGTCGTGGGCTTACCGGCCAAAGATGCAACTGTGCCGGTTCACGCAACGATCAAAAAGCCGTTGGAGCAGATTGCCAGCTGGCTTTAGAGCCTGATGACATTAGATTGAACCAATCCGTTCGTGTCGAGCGAAGTCGAGACACCCTCATGCTCTAACAGTGTCTCGACTTGGCCTTTGGCCAAGTTTATCCTGAGCGGCTGCAAGCCAGCCGAAGGGCTCGACACGAACGG
>JAAFIB010000145.1 GCA_013297725.1 Sphingomonadales bacterium | reverse complement strand
CGCGCCCGTCGCCTTGCATGCCTCGATGATCTTCTCGGCGAGCAGATAGGACTGCGCGGCAGGCGAAGGCCCGATATGCACCGCCTCATCCGCCATCTTCACAAAAGGCGCGCGCGCATCGGCATCCGAATAGACCGCGACGGTCGCGATCCCCATCCGGCGGGCGGTTTTGATGATCCGGCAGGCGATCTCGCCACGGTTTGCGATCAGGATTTTTTTGAACATGCTATTTGCTTTCTATGTATCTGTCCCAACGTCATCCCAATCAGCATCACAATAGCAAATGAGCCAATTGAGAGCCTGGTGCCGCTCCATCACGACTCCAGGATGGAGTCCACCCGGCGGCTCATTCCCATCGATAGAAGCTTGGCGTACGGCCCAATGATATCGATAGATTAAATCCGCCTCGTTCAGGATGTTGTTCGTCACATGCACGCCTTTTGCAGCAAGGTTGTCGGTATCTCGAACGGAAGATACGAGCAGCGGCACATCACAACAGTCACCAGGAAACTCCATGGGCGTCTCAATATACTGAAGTGCCCAGAACATTACCCAAGCACTCTCATATCTCCATGAAAACTGAAGACGTTCGTGATCACTTGGGTTTGGATCAGCCATAAAAGTAGCTTCTGCCGGACTGAAAAAAGTAGCGGCCTTCTTTTCAGCTACAAACTCATCCAAACTCGCTTGATCAATGCCTTCTCCCTTGGCAGCGACAGCAACAAGGGCAATCAATCTTTCAGCTATTTCCGTGGGCGCTCTGACTTTTACCTCAGCCTCACTTTCGATACAGGGCAGATGCTTGTTAACCGGGATTCCCTGCCCCTCGATCACACTTTCCATCCACTCTTTGCGCATGACCTGGTCACCGTAGAGTTGCTGCGGTTCCCGATCCTCTGGCAACTCAACAGTTGCAATAGGGACAACCTTCTCAAGCGGCGGCTTTGACTCAGCGCCAAAAAGCTTCTTTATCCAACTCATACTTCCTCCAAAGCTTGGCGCATATCGGCGATGATATCGTCCATATGCTCAATCCCCACCGACACGCGCATCACGTCCGGCCCTGCGCCTGCCGCGACCAGTTCGTCGGCGTTTAGCTGGCTGTGCGTGGTGGAGGCCGGGTGGATGATCAGGCTGCGGGTGTCGCCAATATTGGCGAGGTGGCTGAACAGCTTGACCGAGGAGACCAGCTTGACGCCTGCGTCATAGCCGCCCTTCAGGCCGAAGGTGAACACCGCGCCACCCTTGCCGCCTAGGTATTTCTGGGCAAGGCCGTGATATTTGTCATCGGGCAAACCGGCATAGGAAACCCAGGCGACCTTGGGATGCGCCTTTAGCCACTGCGCAAAAGCCAGCGCATTGCTGCAATGCCGCTCCATTCGTAGCGCTAGCGTTTCCATACCGGTCAGCGAGAGGAAGGCATTCATCGGCGCCATCGTCGGCCCCAAATCGCGCAGGCCGAGGACACGGGCCGCGATGACGAACGCAATCGGTCCCACCGCCTCGCTCAGCACCGCGCCGTGATAGGACGGGCATGGTTCTGTCAGCGTCGGATAATTGCCGCTCGCCTTCCAGTCGAACTTGCCCGCATCGACGATCACCCCGCCGATGGAATTGCCATGGCCGTTCAGGAATTTGGTAGTCGAATGCAGCACAATATCCGCGCCATGCTCAATCGGGCGGCAGAGCGCGGGGGACGCCATGGTGTTGTCGACGATCAGCGGCAAGCCCGCGTCATGCGCGACCTTGGCAATCGCCTCTATATCCTGCACCACGCCGCCCGGATTGGCGAGGCTTTCGATGAACACCGCGCGCGTTTTGTCATTGATGGCTCGCGCAACATTGTCGGCATTATCGGCATCAACAAAATGGGTGTTCCACGCCATTTTCTTGAAGCTCTGCCCCAATTGCGTGATCGAACCGCCATAAAGCCGCTTGGCCGCGACAATCTCGCACCCCGGTTCCATCAGCGTGTGAAAGGTCAGGAACTGCGCGGCATGGCCAGACGCCACCGCCAGCGCCGCCGCCCCGCCCTCCAGCGCCGCGATCTTGCCCTCCAGCGCGGCATTGGTCGGGTTCATGATGCGCGTGTAGATGTTGCCGAATTCCTTCAACGCAAACAGGTTCGCCGCATGTTCAGGGCTGTCAAAGACATAGCTCGCCGTCTGGTAAATCGGCGTGATCCGGGCGTTGGTGGTGGGATCAGGTTCGCAGCCTGCGTGGACGGCGAGGGTTTCCAGGTGGTGGGTCATTTTACATCTTCCTTCTTAAGCCACGTTGCGGCGGGCGGTTTGGATGATCCGACAATCGATTTCGTCAGGGTTTGCAATTAGGATTTTTTGAACATTAGAGTGGTTTCCAATCGCTCGACACCTTGCCCACCGCTCCTGCATCTGGGAGTGTCTCAACAAAGTTCTTAATTTCCAAACAAACGGGAATGAACATTTGTTCGAATTCCTCGATAAGGTCAGATTCAGGTTTTTCGAACAACGCTGCAGTCTTAATCAAACCTAGCGGCTTCGCAATGGATGCGGCGCAGGTTCGGAACTCAGGATATACATCTCTCATATTTTCGAAATCGCCTGCGTTCGAAACGCAATATTCGGTGTGTCCAAAAATATCGATTAGCTTCTCCCAATCGGACACGGCTTCCCGACTACCTAGCTCAGATTGCCGGGCACCGACGGCACCCCACACCGCGCATAGCCAATCGACAGCGTCATACTGGTCCATGTCTACTCTCCCACCGGCGGCATATTGTGCCCCAGCAACCGCAGCACATCCGCCGCACACTCAACCACATTACTCCCCGGTCCGTAAATGCCCTGCACGCCTGCATCGCGGAGGAAATCATAATCTTGCGGGGGGATGACGCCGCCGGCGATGACTTTGATGTCGCTACGGCCAGCCTCGCGGAGGCCTTTGATTAGT
>JAAFIB010000144.1 GCA_013297725.1 Sphingomonadales bacterium | reverse complement strand
GTTGATTTTTCAACAAACGGGCGGTCTGTTCGATGGGTGTATTTAGATTTTCATAATCATAAGCCAGCACCAGATCGAACTGTCGATCAAGTCCGCACGCAGCCACACCTGTCAGCAACGCGGCGGTGTCACCGATAATGCCGTGGACAACCAGCAACACGGATTGAGCGGCAGCTACCTTGGTGGCCAGCTTGCTATCGTCCAGATCATACCCGCCTTTTGCATCGAACACCGCCGCGCGCAGCTGGTTGACATTTTCCTGACCCAAATAGGTCTTGAACAGGTACATTTTCAAAGCACCGCCGATGCTGCGGCGATCAATCGCAATTTCCGGCAGACTGTTGATTGAAATTCTGGTGATACCGTCGGCATCGCGCCAGCTATCACCCGCGAGCAATACATGCTGACCGTCATAGACCAGCGGCATCAAAGCCTCTTGTGGCTGTAGCGGCACAGCCAATTCGATCTCGATCGGGTTGTCTTTCAGGCTGCTGACATTGGTAATATCGGTCAGCTCCAGAATATTCTGAGCCGCATCACGCGTGCCCGCCAGATTGATCAGTTGAAGGCCGTTGCGACTAAGGGCAGCGACCATCGCCGCGTCGCCGCCGACGCTGCGCGCCATGCTTTGCGCGCCCGAAACTGACAGGCTGGCCGTAATGCTGGGATGCGCCTTGATCTTGATTTGCCCGTCGGCGATTTTAACGTCTTTGGGCCCGATCCTATCCTGTTGCCGGACAACGGTGACACGCATATCCTTTGTAAACCAGTCGCGTTCGACCGGTTTAGTGGCGCGACTGGGCAAGTTCTGGGCGCTGCCAAACCCGCGCTCATCGCTCAGCGGTTCAATATCGAGCAGAAAGTCGTCAACTCTCTCGGTACTGAGGATCAGCTTGAGGCATTCGACCGATTGGGCCTTGTCGCGATCAACCGAGAAGTAGGCCTCAGACGCATTCGGCCCCGTGCCGACGTTGACCGTCATAAAACTCTCGTTCGGTTCAACCTGTTCGTTGGTGATAACGCGCGCGCCAAAATCAGCGGTATAATGAATAAGCGCAAAATGGAGCATTTGCGGTGTTCGGTTGCGCAGCTTAAGTTTGCCAACAATCTCCTGCCACTGCTCGCCCACTTTGCGACTTTCCAGCGTAAATTCTGGCCCCTGATGGACATGCTCACTGCCGTCTTCCAACTTTTCCGCAAAGAAAAAGTCGACCAGATCGGCATCAAGTTGCGGATTGGGATTGGACAGTTTCAGACTGCGTTCCCAATTGGCAACATGGTTTAGCAGTTGCACGGCTTGAGCCCGCCAATTCGGGTTACTCTCGCCCATCGGCACTGATCGGATGTCGCCGCCGCGCTGTGCCGAAGACAGCTTAAGCCCAGTCTCGCTTGCAACGATGCTATACACAAGGTCATCGGACGGATCGACCAGAACCAGATTGGCACTGTCATCCGCATCGATTGCAGATGCCAGCGTAGCCCGAATATCGTCAGAGCCTTTAAACCCCACCATTAAGGGCGGGCCAGGCAGGCTAGTGATTTCAGCAACATAATGTTTAGCCGGATCGGCGGCAAAATCGACCGCGATATCGCTTTGTTGGGCGCCAACACTGGTCGCGGTGGCGGTGCCTTCAGCTGCACCGCCAGCTTCGGAAAGCAGACGAAAAGTTGCGGGCTGCGCAGGGTCTGTAGGTAGACCATTGATTGCCCCACAATCGACCTGCCAACGCTCGTTCACATATCCGACCGAATAGGTTTTTCGGCCGCGCAGTGTCGCACGACCTAGAAAACCCGAATGGCCGTCAAATCCGCCGATGGCTTCGAACTGCGGGTCTTGCGGGGTTTTGTCGTTGTCGCGGATATACTGCCGGACCGCAGCACGACTGCGAACGAAAAGATCGGCATAGCTGATCGGATCGCCAACGCGGCGCAACAGATCATATAATGCTGTGGTAAAAATGCCCCTATGGGTGTCGAGGTCTTCCTTTGCCGTTTGCCGCCGATCACAGGCAGCAAGCAGCATATGCCGACTGGCTGGTACTGACAGCGCTTTGCCGCCTTGATGCAGTTGGGCGAAATGGCCACCTATATAGCTTTCAAGGGGTCGCGGGATATCGACGCCTTCGGTGACGCGCGCGCCAGCGCCTGCATTGCCCTCTAGGCTGCGCGTGCCTGACCCCGACTGACAGCAATCAAGGATGACGGCGACGTGCGCGTCATTCGGCGCAATCTCCTCCAGCAGCCGCGCCAATTCCTTATCGGCAAAATCGAACTGCCCGGGTCCGCGGCTGTCGATGCAAACCAGTCCTTCGTCTCTCCCGGTCAGATCAAATTCGCGCCATTCGGGCGCAGACAATGATCGTGCGCCATGACCGCAATAATGGAACAGTGCCACATCATCCTTGCCGGCACGCCCCAAATGCTCACGGAACTGCTTAGCCAGATTGTCGCGGGTCGCATCATGATCCTTCAGCATTACGATAGCTGGATCGTCGAGTGCTTCGGTCAGATACTCATTTACATTTTCAATATCGTTGATGCAGCCCTGAAGCTTACCAATGTCGCCCGAGTAATCGTTGATGCCAACCAGCAACGCATAGGTCTTGCCCATTTCGAGTCCCCTATTTCTAGCGACCAATGTGACATGTAAATTAACGTCAGTCAAAGTAAAGACGCGCTCGCGACCGGCGCACAAGGCTTTTCACAATACGGAAGGAAGTCGTTCAGCCAGATTAGTTTTTACACGACTGGTTGTAACTGCGCCTCGCCAACTGCGAGTGAACAGCTTCGGGTTTGCCGACGGACATTTGGTTTAAGTTACGCGGTCATGGAGAGTTCGTCCTGCATGGCGTAGTAACGAGCTTCTGCTTGGGCGGTTCGGCTAACCCGTCAACCCACGATATAACCGGCAAAGATGTCGATCACGAAGGCCACACGAACGAACTCGGTCCAGGTCGCGAAATAGGTTAAAGTCCGATACCCATAGCCTGTTGAGCGCTGCCGCATGGAACTGGTGGTGGACTTAATCGAGCGGACAGGGCGCCCCTTC
>JAAFIB010000143.1 GCA_013297725.1 Sphingomonadales bacterium | reverse complement strand
GTCAGTGCTGCGGCCGAAATCAACAGTCTATGCATCATGCCAGTCCCCTTACAGATCACACCCAAAATAACTTGGGATCAGATACAGTTTTCTAGCATGAAAATAGTGTGTGGAAAGCGGCTTATGCAGCAGCTTGCGTCCGCAATCGAATCAGACCTTCTTGCGCGCATGTCGCCACCAGCCTGCCGTCGCGCGCATAAATCGCACCGCGGTTAAAACCCCGCCCTCGACCGGTCCACGGACTATCGCAGCTATATAGCAACCAGTCATCAACCCTGAAATCATCATGCAGCCAAATGGTATGATCAAGGCTTGCAGTCATCATCCCCGGTGTCAGCCACGTTACTCCATGCGCCAAGGTGCAGGTGCCAAGCAGCCAGCTGTCGCTTTGATAGGCCAGCATCGCCCGGTGCATCGCTGGATCGTCGACAGTTGGCCGGCGCAGTTTGAACCATACATCCTGACGCGCAGGCAGACGCTTGTCCCCGCCCAGCCAATCCCGCGCGTTCACCGGGCGGCTTTCAAAAGCACGTTCACGGACAAAATTGGCCCGGAACTTTTCGGGTATCTGTTCAGAAAACATCGCCCGCAACTGCGCTTCGTCGATTAAATCTTCGGGTGGCGGGACATCGGGCATCGGGTCTTGATGATGCAGCCCTGTCTCCATTTTTTGAAACGATGCGGTCATCGTCAGGATCGGGCGATCCTGTTGCAAGGCGCTGACCCGGCGTGTTGAAAAACTACCGCCGTCAAAGTCACGCTCGACACGGAATGTGATTTCGTAATTCTCGTCACCTGCGCGCATGAAATAAGCGTGCAGCGAATGCGGCACCCGTTCTGGACTGACAGTATCCTGCGCCGCTGCCAAAGCCTGCGCGATCACCTGCCCGCCGAACACGCGGCCAACACCGCCATCTTTACGTTTCCCCAGATACCAGCCATCGCCCATCCGCGATACGGTGAGGAGTTCCTCTAGCTCTGTTACCAACGCCTGCGCGCTATGTGTATTATCAGTCATAGCAGCGCCGTTAGCAGGCCTGTTCGCAATTTGGCAATGACGGCAAAATCATTTCAAAGTGTGGGGATAATAATCCGGATAAAATTATCATGTAAAATTATATCGGTATAACAGTTTATTATCCTTGTCTGTCTAAGCCGCTGTTGACCAATGCTTTCTTTCTCGCCTTTCTCCCTCAGATCATCTGATGCGCGTGATATCCTCCGCCCCAAAACAGGGCGGCGTGTTGCCCAGCGTCAACTTGCGGAAAACGCCAGAAATGCACGCGCCGCAGCGATCGGCAATCTGGTAAACGCAGCAATCACAACCTTGCTGTTTTTCAGCATTATCCCGTCAGTCGTTATGACTGTTTTCTGGGTGCTGCTTTTGGGCCTGATCGGTTGGCGCATGGCGATTGCGCATTCTGTACCTGCTGCACGGCTGGAAACTGCCAAGCTGACCCGACTAAGTCGCCAATTGAATTTCAATGCCATCGGCCTTGGCGGGCTTTGGGGTGTGATGGTGGGGGCAATGTTTGGCTTTGGCGATTCCGGCCACGCCATTTTCGCAGGCATCATCGGCGCTGGCATGATGAGCGCGGGCGCGATCAGCTATCGCACCATTGGCCCTGCCGCCATGGGTTATGTTCTGGCCTGTACCCCTGGCGCCGCGGTTGGGCTAATCCTACTGGATAGCTTTGCTACTTATAGCGCGCTTGGCCTGCTGCTGTGCTTTCTTGGTGTGCTGGTCGCCAGCATTCGCGCCAATGCGAAAAGCTTTGTCCAAAGCTGCCTGCGCGAACAGGATCTGAACCGGTCGCGTAACACCATACGTTTGTTGCTGCACGATCATACCGAACAGGGCGCTGACTGGCTGGTCGCTGTGGATAGCAAAGGGCGGATTGTCACCCCGTCCAAACGCTTTGGCGCAGCGGCGCAACGCCCGCTGGAAACGCTAGAGGGCATGCGCTTTGTCGACCTGTTGGATGATGATACGGCGCGGGCAGAGCTGCGTAACCGGGTGCGTTCAGGCCACTCCATCCGCAACCATATCGTTTCACTGCGCATTGGCGGCGAGCGTCGCTGGTGGTCCGTTTCCGGACGGACAATGCGTGAGGGCGAAGTCGTCTTTCGCGGTGTAATTACCGATATCACTGCGCAACGTCAGGCTGAGGAAAAGGTCAGCTATATGGCCCATTATGATGGCCTGACTGATCTGCCCAACCGTTTCATGTTCAACGAACATCTGTATCACGCGCTGCGCCGGGATGAACGGGTTGCGTTACTGTTCATGGATCTGGACCATTTCAAAGCGGTCAACGACACGCTTGGCCACGGCGTCGGCGACAAGTTGCTGCAAGGCGCAGCACGGCGGATGGAATCGATCATCGGCAAAAAAGATTTGCTCGCCCGGCTTGGCGGGGACGAGTTTGCTATTCTTTTGACCGGCGCACGGACCAAGGATGCAGATAGCATCGCGGCCCGCGTTATCGACGCCATGTCGAAAAGCTTTTCACTGGGCGACCATGATGCTGTCGTTGGCACCACCATCGGTATCGCCGTTGCTCCGCAGAACGGCGACAATGTCGAGACGCTGCTGCGCAACGCCGACCTGGCACTTTATGCAGCAAAAGGCGCAGGGCGGAACCGGGCCGTACGCTATGAAGCGGGCATGGATGAGGCTGCACAAGAACGCCGCCTGATCGAAATGGACTTGCGCGGTGCGCTGGCGAAACATGAAATGCGGCTGCATTACCAATCGCTGGTGGATACCTCGACGGGCCAGATTACCGGCTATGAAGCATTGGTCCGCTGGGTCCATCCGCAGCGCGGCATCGTTATGCCGAATACCTTCATTCCAATCGCCGAGGAAACCGGGCAGATTGTGCAACTAGGCGAATGGGTTATCCGGCAAGCGGTGCAAGACCTGACCGATTGGGACGATCATCTATCGGTTTCGATCAACCTGTCACCCGCACAAATGCGCAGCCCCGGATTGATCAGCGTGATCGTCAACGCCATTGCCAGCAACAGGATCGATCCTGCGCGCATCTGTTTTGAAATCACCGAAACGGTGCTGATGCAAGACAGCGACGCCAATATCGAAACGCTGCACAAATTGCGCGAAATCGGTGTGCAGATTGC
>JAAFIB010000142.1 GCA_013297725.1 Sphingomonadales bacterium | reverse complement strand
TTGGGCAGAAAGTTGACCTCCCTCGAGCCATTCGTCCATGTCTGGAATTGCCAACCTGAGGTAGGTCTGCAGAGTAGTTGGTTGCAAGTGTTAGCGGGCTTTCGTTTAGTGGGTGTTGCAGGTATCACGGCCTATGCGCATCGCAGCTTTCTCCGACACTCATGGCAACCTTGCAGGTCTGGAAGCGGTCTTAGCTGACATAGATTCTCGGAAAGTCGACCTGATCGTCAACTTGGGCGATATTCTGTCGGGTCCGCTTCAACCTGCCGAAACAGCGGATCGGTTGATGGCGCTGGATCTGCCGACGATTCGCGGCAATCATGAGCGACAGCTTTTGACGATCCCTCCCGAACACATGAATGAGTCCGACCGATATGCGAACGCTCAACTGACTGATGAGCATCGGGTATGGCTTGAAAAAATACCTGAAGATGCCTGGTTCGCTGACGATGTCTACGCTTGCCACGGCATCCCGGGAAGTGATCTGATCTATTTCCTGCATACAGTCGGGCCGCAAGGTGCGCGTTCAGCGTCCAACGACGAGATTGTCCAGCGCGCTGGCGATGTTCGCGCGGCACTCATCTTATGTGGCCACACCCACATACAGGGTAAGCACCGTTTGTCTGACGGAAGACTAATCGTAAACCCAGGCTCGGCAGGTTTGCCAGCCTATGATGACGACCGACCGTTCGCGCATGTGATGGAGGCGGGTAGCTCCCACGTAAGATATGCAATTTGCGAGCGCGATGGCTTTGGCCGCTGGGACGCTGAACTTATTGCGGTCGACTATGACTTCGAATCCGCTGCGAGAACCGCCGAACTGCGGGGGCGAAACGATTGGGCGGTCGCGCTTCGAACCGGACGAATGTAAGCGATGTTCCGCTCCGTCGCTCCGTGAAGAGATAGTCAACAGCTCAGGCTCCCCTACAACTCGGACATTACAATCCCAAGGCCGAGACGTCAGCATTGGCCCAACTATTGACCCTTACATCACTATGCCACCGCTAATATTTGTCGATTTAACCGCTGCAAACGCCATTCTTGACAAAGTAAGGAATATTCCTTACATTCACTCTTGAAAGGTAGGGTTGCATGGGCGTTGTATTGGAAGAATTTAGCACCATTACCGCCAAGGGCCAGACGACCGTGCCCAAAGCGGTGCGGCAAGCATTGGGTGTTGATTATGGCGGTCGCATTGCGTTTCGGGTGGGCGATGACGGTGTCACCGTGGCGCGCGCCGAACCCAATGAAGACCCTGCGATTGAGACCTTTCTCGATTTTCTTGCGGGCGACATCAAGCGCCGTCCCGAAGCGGTCAAGGCATTATCGCCTGAACTCGCTTCGCGCATTGCGGCAGTAGCCGGTGATAGCCCCGTCCATCTCGATGACGAGATTGCTGGCGATGTTGCGCTTTGATTTAATCGCACCCTAATAATGATAACCGTCAATGGCTGGACGCTATATGCGCATCCGCTCTTTTTGGAGCAGCTTGAAGCGCTGACGGCAGCGGTTGAACGGGCGCGTGACAAGGACCCTACAGGCTACGTTTCGACCGCCAACGCTACATTGCTGGCGGCCATGCGCAAGCTCATGTTCGAGGTCATTCCGGTTGATCCAACCCGCCCCGAGTTCCGCCAAGGCGGCACTCTAGGAGCCAGCCGAAAGCATTGGTTCCGTGCCAAATTTGGCGGTGGGCGCTTTCGCCTGTTCTTCCGGTATAGCAGCAGCGCAAAGATCATTATCTTCGCATGGGTCAACGACCGCGACACTTTACGCACCTATGGATCGAAAACCGACGCCTATGCCGTGTTCAAGGCGATGCTCAAGAGAGGCAATCCGCCCGACGATTGGGAGGCCTTGGCCAAGGACAGCACTGCCATTGCCAAGACATGATCGCGAGCGCTTTCACAGCGTCAATCGCAGCACCTCCGACCAAATTGTGGCAGTAAGCGCTTTGATCTCGACCAAAACGAAGCGCGCGATCCTAAGAAAATAGTCTACCTCGAACGCACTTTCCCCGTCATTATATGATCCACATTATCGTCGTCTGCGGAGCGCTGCTATAGTCTGGCAGACCTGATTCTGCCAAGAAATTGGGCAGCGTTTCGGCCAAACATACGACCGATACATTGTGCGTTGACCCCCAATCTTTTGTTCCTTTGGCCACCCATCCAATAGCATCATAGCTCTCCTCGGGTTGCCAGCCGTGCCATTCACTGGACATGACCACGCGCATGCCCTGGACCAGCCGAGGGCACTTTGAAACCATCGCCTGCGGCTTATTTCCCCGGCCATAAATGGCCTCCTCGCGGGATCGCTGCGCTCAAATAAGCCTTAGCCTCCGGTCCTCCGCTTCGCTGCGGCTTGTCAGTTCAAAACGCCCTCTAGTGGCTGGTCTGTTGGGTGCGCTGTCGCCAGCGAAATGGTTCGTCTGGGGACATCATCAGGAGATATGACATGCCAGCAATCGGATATGTGACCAAGCAGCCAAATGGCAGCTTCAAGGGTCAACTCAAGACGCTTTCGATCCGCGCCGAGATCGAAATCACCCCCAATTCGGGTAAGAATGGCGACAGCCAGCCCGACTACAGGGTCAGCGCAAACGGCGTGGAAGTCGGTGCGGCTTGGGTGAAGACGGCGGAAAGTTCGGGCAAGGATTATGTGTCTTTGAGCATGGCGGCTCCCGAGTTCGGCCCGCGCCGGATCTATGCCAATCTGGGCCGTGCCGCAGGCCAAGACGATGACGATACCTTCGCTGTCATCTGGAACCCGGCAGACTGAGCGACATGGCCTCGCACCAATCAAGTGCGGGGCCATTTGCTTATACCGATAATGGCAGAACCTTATCCCCCTAAAGGGGGAGGTCGAAAACGCACATCCCCATTTTCGACCCTGCCGCGCCGCTGCACCGGCGTCCATTTGGATATGCATCAGCGGCAAACCCGCCGCGCCCCAAAGGTGCCCCGCAACCATGACCAACGATGCCGACGAAAATACCCGCGCCGCGCGCGCCAAAAAAGGCTGTCCGTTTCTCAATAATGAGCAGGCGGCATTCTATCTTGACCTGTCGCCGCGCAAGCTACGCGCGCTGCGGCAGGACGGAAGCGGTCCGCGTTTCCGCCGCCATGCGCGTTATGTCCGCTATCATATCGACGATCTCGATCACTGGTCACGCAACAGCGCCGATACGCAAACTGACAACGCGGAGACCAGCAATGCGTAAACCGCCCAAAGACAACAAGCCCTTGCCGCTGCTCG
>JAAFIB010000141.1 GCA_013297725.1 Sphingomonadales bacterium | reverse complement strand
GATGTCAGCTTCAACTTGACGGAATTCTGTGGTTACATCCAATTCGCGCTGGATTGTAAATCGCTGCAACCCTTCGAGGATGATGTTATACCGCCCGTCATCGAGCGCCTCAAATTCACCGATCCGGCCCAGACAGCCAATATCAAAGATCGCACTGGGCCCTTGCGTTTTTTGGGCCTTCTGTTTGGGCTGCACCATACCGATCATCCGGTCGCGTGCCATCGCGTCGCTGATCAGCGCCTTATATCGCGGTTCAAAAATATGCAGCGGCAACTGCATACCCGGAAACAGGATTGCCCCGGCAACAGGGAAAATAGAGATGCGTTTCCGCGTCAACCGAACAGTACCGCCGATAATTTGCGCCGCGTTGCTGCTACCCAAGGGTCTTCCAGGCCGATCATTCCGAATATCTCCAACAAACGTGCGCGCGCCGCATTATCGTTCCATTCGCGGTCCTGTGCAATCATCGTGAGCAATTCATCTGCTGCACCGTCACGGTCACCACCTGCCATCAACGCATTGGCGAGATCAAAGCGTATTTGGTGGTCAGCCGGGTTCGCGGCAACCGCAGCTTTTAGGGCTGCAACCTCGGCCGGATCGCGGGCCTCTGCCGCTATTGTAAGGGCCGCCCGGGCGCGCTCCATAAGCGGATCGGCATGAATATTTTCATCCAGCTCATCATAAATCGCCTGCGCTTGCTGCCGTTGATCGAGCTGCACCATCGCCCGGATCAATCCCGATAATGCCGCCGGATCACTCGGCATAATCTCCAGCGCATCGGCGAACAGATCATATGCTTGTGCCGCGCCATTTGCCGATAACAGTTCTTCGCCGGCTGCAACCAATGGCGCTATATCGGCCACAACATCGGCTGCGTCCCCGGCCTTGATCGGCAATTTGGCAAGCAATTGGTCAAGCATCGCGATTAATTGTGGCTCGGTACGTGCCGAGGATAAATCGGCAACCGGCTGGCCTTGATGCATTGCATAAACCGTCGGGATTGAACGGATTTGGAATTGTGCGGCAATGAACTTATTTTCATCGACATCGATCTTGGCAAGCACAACGCCTTTATCGGCATAGTCCGCCGCAACCTTTTCAAGCACCGGCGTTAATTGCTTGCACGGTCCGCACCACTCGGCCCAGAAATCGACGATGACCAGCTTGTCCATCGACGGCGTGACAACCTCCGTCCGGAAGGTTTCAACCGCTTTTTGCTCTTCGGTGGTAAGGCCCATCGTCGCCAACTTCATTCTCCAAACTGTCTTTATCAGATTCGCCAGATTACTTTAGCAGATTCGTATATGGCGCTATGTGGGAATTATCGCCGATTTGCCAAGTCTTTTGCTATTTTTAGCTTAAGTTGAATGCGAAGGCCATCGGATATGCAATTGGGGCTTGCGTGCTTGCTAACCTGCGTGCTAACGGCGCGCCTCACCTGTCGGGAATCATTAGATACCGACCGCCGAGCGGGCGTAGCTCAGGGGTAGAGCACAACCTTGCCAAGGTTGGGGTCGAGGGTTCGAATCCCTTCGCCCGCTCCAGTATTTTCAAGATACTTTTTCAGCGGCAGGAGAAATCCTGGCGTTGAAACGTTGCAATCAAACTGGAACGGTAATTTGCTTGCTGCCAAATACGGCTTGCCAATTTTCGATTTCGGTTACCACGATATCGTCAAGGGCATGCACCAGATCGGCAATCTGGGTATAATGAAGCTGGCTTTGCGGGGACAGGCGCAGGATATCGATGCGGCTTTCTACATTGGCCAGTTTTTCCGCGGCTACTTCTGAAATAGCCGCGAAGCGTTCGAAATCGCCAAAATAACGGATCCCGGCAAATGCACCGCCAAGGGCGGGAAAGGCTACACCAAAAAAGGTGAAGGTTTTTGACAGGCTATGGACAACTGAACCGGGCATCAGGCCAATGTGTTCGCTTAAAAAAAGTACAAGATAGGCGGCGACCGATGCGACCGCCAAAATGAAGGATATTTCGGATAGCTTATCCAGATTATGGTGCACTTTGGTTAGCCGTATTGCCTTTGCCTGATGATAAAGCCGCTGCTGTTTTGTATGGGTATGGAGCAGATTTTCGAGCGCGCTGCGCAAATAGGCCTGCGTGACGATGATTGCGGGTAATCCTAAATCACACAAAATCTCGCGAGCATAAAATTCGGGCCATTCACTATCCTTACCGCGCGGCCACCGGCCCGAAGCGCGGGCAACCCCGAGCAAGAGAAGGATTGGCGCATGGCGGAAATATTCGGCAACGCGCCGGGTCTGGAACCATCGGCGATGCCAATTCTTCCGGCCTCCCACCGAGGTTATCGCAAGTATCGCGATCAACAATATAAATTCAAACAGCGCAAAGGGCCATTTGAAATCAGCGCTAACAAAGGGAAGATAGGCGATTCCCCCCATAATGGCACACGCCGACAGCAGAAAATTCATAACCATCCCGCCGCGATAGGCATCGGACAGATAGGTTGAAAGGCCATCGGCCCAGGCAAAGCGGCGTAAAACTTCTTGTTCAATCGATGTTACAAATGCTGTGTCTCCATCCGGCAATTCTCTGGCAGAGCGCAATAAGCCAGCAGCTGATCCTTGCGCAATTGCATCCGGCGTTTCATATGTTTGCCGTAAACTGGCAAAGGGATGACCGTCTGTGCCGCCGCCAAAAAGCTTTTCGATCCGGCGATAGGCGTGAAACCGCCGACGGCTTTTTGGGTGCCATTGTTCGGTATGAAACCCGATGGCGCGTTCGTTTTTGTCCGATGCAGGCGGGTTTAGTGTGGCATCGAAAAGTGCTTCAACGCCTATCTTATCGAGAAGAGCTGCGTCGTCATGCAAAGCGGAAAGTGCCTCTGGCTCACGCAGCAGCATCCACCGGTTTGGCGCAGAGGCATCAACCCAGATGACGGGTACTCCCAGATTGACCGCCGCTGATATGCTATGGCGCGTCCCGCCCGTCGCGCCCAAAGTGACGCCGTCCCAAATCGCGATTAATATATCCGATTGCTCGATCATGACCCGGCTTGCTGCTGCGGCCCGTTCCGATGTTAGCGTTGCAAAAGCCTGAACTGCTGCTGCATCGTCTGGATTGCGCAAGCTTTCTTCAAATAGCTGCAAGACGAGCGTGTCTTGTTCAGCCAATTCAAAACGCAGCGTCTGTGCCGCTACTGCCCGCATATGCGCCGCGTGCTGCAAAGTCGCCGCATTGCAAGCGTCGGAGCCCTGCGAATAAGCCAGAACATCCTCCGGCCCATCAGCGTTCAAATTGATCGCAATATTGAGATCAAGGCCAAAAGGGAGCGGCGCGCAAACATCCCAACCCCGTGCCAGCGCGAGCTCAGCAGCAATTAAATCGGCACCTTGTG
>JAAFIB010000140.1 GCA_013297725.1 Sphingomonadales bacterium | reverse complement strand
TCACACCTTCGGAATCGATGGCGCAAGTGCTGCGCCAGCAAAGGATGAATTACGATATCGACATCTGGTCGCGCGGTGTGGATCGGGAAATATTCAATTCAGGCCGCCGCGACCTGGGCTGGCGTCACGCTGTGGGCGTCGCTGATGGCATGCCTGTGATTGGCTTTCTGGGGCGGCTAGTGATGGAAAAAGGTCTTGATGTCTTTTCAGACACCGTCGACCAGCTGAACCGCCGTAATGTGGACCATGCCGTTGTTGTGGTAGGCGAAGGGCCAGCGCGCGGCTGGTTTGAAAGCCGGTTGCCGAGCGCGAAATTTGTAGGTTTTCAGGGTGGTGCCGACCTTGCCCGCGCAGTCGCCAGCATGGATATGCTGTTCAACCCCAGTGTCACCGAGACATTCGGCAATGTGACGTTGGAGGCGATGGCATGCGGCCTTCCCGTTGTCGCGGCAAAGGCAACGGGCAGCCAAAGCCTTGTCGAGGACAATGTATCTGGCCGATTGATAACGCCCGGAGCAATTGCGCAATTTAGCGAGGCATTACGCCAATATTGCGAAGACCCCGAACTGCGCCAACAACACGGCAAAGCAGGCGAAGCGCGCAGCCTTGACTATAGCTGGGATGCAATCAACCAAACCGTCGCCGACACCTACATCCGCCTGATCCGCCAACGCGCGGTAAGGAAGATGGGTTCGAGCTAGTCCAATGAGCGACCTTTTTGGTCCTGATCCTGCGCAAGCCAATCCCGCTCTGTCGGCACATGCTCCACTAGCAGACCGGCTGAGGCCAACGGCGCTTGGCGAGGTTATCGGGCAGGAACATCTGACCGGACCAGATGGCGCGATTGGCCGGATGGTTGCATCGGGGCGGTTGTCGTCGATGATCCTATGGGGGCCGCCGGGGACGGGAAAGACCAGCATCGCCCGGTTGCTTGCCGATGCGGTGGGGATGCATTTCCTGTCGGTATCTGCGGTGTTTTCTGGCGTGGCCGATTTGAAAAAAGCCTTTGCGGAGGCTGAGCAAGTCCAGCGCATGGGCAAAGCGACATTGCTGTTTGTGGACGAAATCCACCGGTTTAACCGTGCGCAACAGGATGGCTTTTTGCCGTTTGTCGAAAAGGGACTGGTGACATTGGTCGGTGCAACGACGGAAAATCCATCGTTTGAATTAAACGCGGCTTTGCTGTCGCGATCGCAGGTCATGGTTCTGAAACGGCTGGACGATCTTGCGCTCGATCAACTGCTTAATCGGGCCGAGGCATTGGAGGGCCGCGTGCTGCCGCTGACCAGCGAAGCACGTTCTGCATTGGTCGCAAGCGCCGATGGCGATGGGCGGTTCCTACTTAATCAGGCTGAGACTTTGTTTTCGATAACCATCGAAAGTCCGCTTGATCCAACCGCGATGGCGGCTCTGCTTCACCGGCGCATGCCGGTGTATGACAAGGACCGTGAGGGGCATTATAATCTGATCTCTGCGCTGCATAAATCCTTGCGCGGGTCTGATCCGCAGGCGGCATTATACTGGATGGCACGGATGCTGGTCGCGGGCGAACAACCCCTGTTTATCCTGCGCCGCCTGGTTCGTTTTGCCAGCGAAGACATCGGTCTGGCTGATCCGCAAGCGTTGGTGCAATGTCTGGCAGCAAAGGACGCTTTTGAGTTTCTGGGTTCTCCCGAAGGCGAGTTAGCGATTGTGCAAGCTTGTCTGTATTGCGCAACCGCACCCAAATCGAACGCCGCCTATAAAGCGCAAAAAGCGGCGTGGAAGCTGGCGAGTGACACCGGCTCGCTGATGCCCCCAGCCAACATACTCAACGCACCCACAAAGCTGATGAAGGACATCGGCTACGGCAAAGATTATGCCTATGACCATGACGCACAGGATGGCTTTTCAGGCGCGAACTATTGGCCAGATGAAATCCCGCCGGCCGAACTTTACGCCCCCGTCGAACGCGGGTTCGAAGCAAAAATCCGCGAACGCATTGCCCATTGGAACCGGCTAAGGGCCGAACGAAATTAACGAACTCCTGCCCCAAGTGACTCATATTGAATCATAATTTTTGCGGGCAGCATTATGTGAAGCAAAATTTGCTTGAACGTTGATTCGATGATAGATTCTTTGTGCTTCAAATGACCATATGGTCTTAGAATTGGGGGGAGCATCATGGATACAATACAAATAGCCGGTTATGCATTTGACCAGAGCCTATTCATGGAATGGGCCGAAAAAATCTTCTTCGCAGTCGCAATTATTGTCGTCACTTGGGCGCTGGCAAAGGCAGCCAAATGGGCTTTTGCCAAAATGGTGGACCAGATATCGTTCCTGAGACGCGATACGTCCAGCGGCGAAAGCGTTGGTATGGCGTTGGGAAGGATCGTTTCCCTTTTGGTTTGGCTATTCGGCCTGCTCGCGGTCCTACAACAACTGGGCTTCGACAGCGTCATTACTCCGGTGCAGGGCTTGCTAACCAACTTTATCGGTTATCTTGATAACATCGTCTTTGCCGCTGCGATTTTCTTTATCGGATCAATGATTGCGCGCATCGTTCGCGACCTTGTCGAAACCGCCTTGAGCACTGTCAACTTCGACAAATGGGCAAACCGTGGCGGTGTTGAAGCGGTAACGGGCAACAGCGCGATTAGCAAAACCATCGGCACAATCGTCTATGTTCTGGTGATTATCCCTGTCGCGATTGCAGCGCTTCAGATGCTGGAAATCTCTGCGATCACAGAACCGGCGATGAACCTGTTGAATATGGTGTTTAAGGCCATTCCACTGATCATCGGTGCATGTCTGTTGCTTGGCCTTGGCTATGTTATTTCGCGCTGGATTGCCGGGCTGATCCGCGATCTGTTGCCCAGCCTTGGCGCGGATCGTGCGATAAACGAGCTTGGCATCTTGCCAGCAGGACGCGACGCTTCGGGAATAATCGCTACGATTGTGACCATCGCGATTATGGTGTTTTTCGCCATCGCTGCAACCAATATGCTTGGCTTTCCGCAGCTTACCAATATCCTTGAAACGGTGTTGGCACAGGCGGGCAATGTGGTGTTCGGTGCGGTGCTGATCGCATTGGGTGTTCTGATTGCCAATATCCTGCGCAACCTGATCGCTGATGCATCAGGGCCGGGGATTGCCTCCAGCGTAACCTATTGGACTACGGTAGGTCTGTTCGTCTTTATCGGGCTGCAGCAGATGTCGATTGGCGGACCAATTGTGGAGTACGCCTTCCTTGCCCTTGCCGTCGGGGCAGCCGTTGCTTTTGCGCTCGCCTTTGGACTTGGTGGGCGCGATGCGGCGGCGCAGGCATTAAAAGACCTGCGCGCGCCTGCACCAAAGAAAGCAGCGATAAAGCCTGTCGCCCCGCTCGCTGCAAAAACAGTCAAGCGTACGCCTGTGGCAAAGGCACCCGTCAAAAAGAAATAACTTTATCCAAAACAGCAAAACTGGGCGGGGCCGTTGCCTCGCCCTTTTCTTTTGGCGCATTACCCGCCAGATAGACGCATGCGGACATTCGGTGAATTTTCAGTGTTTGACTGGTCGGGCCAGAATGTGGAGCGG
>JAAFIB010000014.1 GCA_013297725.1 Sphingomonadales bacterium | reverse complement strand
TGCCGCAATTTACGGATAAAGGCACAGAGGGTTCCCCGCGTCCGACGCTGTCAGATTATATCGACATCCCCGGCGTCTATCCGGCGGGACGGCTGGATATGGATAGCGAGGGGTTGATGCTGCTGACCGATGATGGCCGGTTGCAGGCACGGATTGCCGATCCGAAGTTTAAGATGCCAAAAACCTATCTGGTGCAGGTTGAGGGTGAGGTGACGGATGATGCGCTGGCCGCATTGCGCAAAGGCGTGATGTTGAAAGACGGGCTGACTTTGCCAGCCGACGCCAAACGGATTGACGACCTGCAACTCTGGCCACGCGACCCACCCATCCGTGTTCGCCTAAGCATCCCCGACAGCTGGTTACAACTCACCATCCGCGAAGGCCGCAACCGCCAAGTGCGCCGGATGACAGCGGCGGTGGGGTTTCCGACTTTGCGGCTAGTGCGCTGGGCCGTGGGTGATTGGAATGCCGAAGGATTGGGGCAGGGGGAGTGGCGGGAGATCCCAGTCTAGCCAACGGGCCGCACCACCCGGCGTCCCTTTGTCCGGCTGGTCAGGTGGAATTGATAGCACCGATCACAACGATAGGGATGGAGCGGGACATCAGCATGCCCAGCAATCTCCAGTGCCTCGGCCTTAGTCGCAAAACGCACCTTTTTGATGCAGATGCTTAGCCTGGTGCGCACATCAATCTTCTTGGTAGAATGCGATGCTGCCTTGGTTGTATAGCTGCACCAACAGCGTCATTGTTGTGTCGGATTGTATCAGGTCTGGATCAACGATCATGGCATCCTGTGCGCACAGCAGCTCAGCAAATGCCGCGGCCTCGCCCGCAGTTTCAAAACATTCGCCGTCCACGAATAGCAACACTGCGCCGCCATCTTGCCGCACAAAGGCAAAGCGGCTGGCGGGGTTGCGGGTTAGGGGTTCACCGTTTGCGATCCATGATTGCAGCTGCGCTGCCTCAACCGATTCTTGGGGTTTCCAGTCAATCTCGGGATATTTGGATGTGCTGCTGAATGCGCCAAACCACTTTGCAAATGCGTTTCGGTCAGCGAGTTTTTCCGTGACCATTTCATGCAACGCCGCCAACGCAGCGGCCGAAATTTCGCCGGGGTTGGTCTGTGCCGCCAATCCGGGGTCAGCGTAACGATCATCATCCTCCATCTCCGAGACCAGATCATCGGCAAAGCTGGTGATCAACTCATGCCGCGACGGCGCACGAAAACCGATGGAATAGGTCATGCAATTATCGCCGACCGCGACGCCATCATGCGCAATACGCGGCGGGACGTAGAGGATATCGCCCGGTTCCAGCAGCCATTCGTCGGTCGCATGAAACTCTGTAAGCAAGCGCAATTCCTCATGCGGCAATAACGCGCTGTTATCGTTGCACATCTGCCCCACGCGCCAGCGGCGCCGCCCATGGCCTTGGATCAGGAACACGTCATATTGGTCGAAATGCGGCCCGACGCCGCCGCCATCGGTCGCATAGCTGACCATGACATCATCAATCCGCCAATTGGGAATAAACCGGAACGGCGCAAGCAAAGCGGCAACCTCTGGCACATGATGGTCGACGGCCTGCACCAGCAAAGTCGATGGTTCCTGCCCCAATGCGGCAAAGCGCGCCTCGGCCAGCGGGCCGTGTTCAACCGCCCAGCTGCCCTGTGCGCCCACGACCAGCCGCGATTCCACCTCTGGCTCACACGCCAATCCGGCCAGTTCATCGGGCTCCAATGGATTGCTCCATTCCGCCAAGGCGTTGCGGATAAGCAGCGGCTTTTGCTGCCAATAATCACGCAGGAATAGCTCTACGTTGAAATTGTTCAGCGTCATCCGAACTTGGCCAGCATCTCACCCATTTTCTGGTGGAGCATGTTTACCGCCTTCAGCGGACGGACCATGACTTTGAAATGGGTAATCAGCCCTTCATCGTCGCACGAAATCATATCGATGCCATTGATCGCGATGCCATCAATCACTGTGGTAAATTCAAGGATTGCAGAATTATCCCTGTGCCATTCGCCAACATATTCAAACTCTGCGTTGCCCAATGTATGACCCGCAGCCGCCAGATATTTCGCCGTGATCGCTTTACCCAGCTGCGGCGTATGAACAACCGGACTTTCAAATACACAATCATCGTGCAGGATCGCAGAGATAGCCTCGACATCGCGCGACAGAGCAACGGTGTGCCAGATTGCTGCTGGGTTGTGCGGCATAATCAATATCCCAAATCAAGGTTGACGAGCGGTGAGAGCGGTTCGCCGTTGCGGTAACGCGCTAGATTTTCAAAGAACCGCTCGGCCGAACGCACAAACATCTTGTCCTGCGCGCGGCCCGACAGATGCATGGTTATATGCGCATTGTCCAGCGACCACAACACATGGTCGGCGGGCAAAGGCTCTGGCGTCGTGACATCCAGAAACGCAGCGGCAATCCGTCTTTGTTGCAATGCCGTGACCAACGCATCCTGATCGACGACCGAACCGCGGGCAATGTTGATCAGGGCTGCGCTTGGCTTCATCGCACTCAATTCGTCTGCGCCGATCATGCCGTCGGTCTCTGCGGTTGCAGGTACGGCTAGGATCACCCAGTCGAACTCGCCCAGCTGTGCGCGCCATTGGTCTGGCGTCAAAGCGCCCGGCGCTGGCGTGCGGCGGACAACGGTGACATCGACGTTGAACGCCTTAAGCCGTTCCTCGATCAGCTTGCCGATCGCGCCATAGCCAAGGATCAGGGCTTTCGATCCGAACAGCTCGACCTTGCCGGGGCTGTCGAGCAACCACTCGCGGCGTTCCTGCGCCCGCACAACGTCGCGATAGCCTTTGGCTACCGTCAGCATCCCCATGACGACATATTCGGCGATGGTGATCGCGTTAATGCCCGCGCCATTCGTCACAACACAGCCCTGCGCTTTTAGCTGCGCTAGCGGCATGCCATCGACGCCGGCATAGATCGAGTTCAGCCATTTCATACTGGTCGCGGCGCTGATGACGGCGGCCATATCGGCCTTGTCATACATATCGAACCAGCCGATTTCAGCCTGAGGAGCAAGGGCGAGGCCTTCCTCCTTCGACATATACCAATGCGCCTCGACCCAATCGGGCAAGCGGGGTTCGATCAGCGGGCGGACAAGGCCAGCCATGACGAGTTTGGTTTTGGTCATTCCTTTTTCTCCCCTCCTCTTCAGGGGAGGGGCCGGGGGTGGGGCTGCGAAATCCGCGCCACCCTTACAGTCCCCACCCCAACCCCTCCCCTGAAGGGGAGGGGCTTAGGTAGCGTTATATATCCAACTTCCAATCCCAGCCCAGTGGGTCGCCGTCCATGACTTCAACGCCTTTGGCGATCAGGTCGTCGCGGATGCGGTCGGATGTAGCGAAGTCCTTGTTCGCGCGCGCTTCCTTACGCTGGGCGAGGGCGGCTTCGATTTCGGCTTCAGTGATGACGATCCCTTTCGGTCGAACGCGAAGGTCGTTTCGGGATATTTCACAGAAGTTCAGCCCAAGCACATTCAACATCTTAGCCAGTAACCACGGCTTTTGGCTAACTTCCATCTTGTTTGTCGATATAACCTCTTCGAGCACGGTGAGTGCGATGGAGGTATTTAAGTCGTCCGATACGGCTTCGTTAAAAGCTGCCAGTTTTTCGAGGACTACCGGATAGAGAAGCATATCTTCAAACGGACCAACCGAACTTTTGAGTTCGCCGTCCTCTGAAATGAGATACACGATGGTTTCCTCCCAACGCTGCCGTTGATTTTCAAATTGCCGAACCATCCGCTTCAACCGCACAAAAGCCGCCTGCAATCCCTCCCAGCTAAACTCCAGCTCACTCCGGTAATGCGCCTGCAAGCACATCAGGCGATAGGCGAGGGGGTGGAAGCCTTTGTCGATCAGCAGTTGCAGGCGCAGGAATTCGCCCGATGATTTCGACATCTTGCCGCTGCGCTCAACCAGGAAATTATTGTGCATCCAGATGCGCGCGCCGGTATCGCCGCAGCCCTCATGCGCCTGATTTTGCGCGATCTCATTGGGATGGTGGATCTCGCGGTGGTCGATGCCGCCGGTGTGGATGTCAAACGGCATTCCCAACAACGCCTTTGACATCACCGAGCATTCCAGATGCCAGCCCGGCGCGCCGCGGCCCCACGGCGAATCCCACTCCATCTGCCGCGTTTCACCTGCTGGCGTTTTGCGCCAGATGGCAAAGTCGGCCTTGTTGCGCTTCCCGTCTACGTCCTCGATCCGGCCCTCGCCATCTTCGGTAACAGCACGGGCTAAACGCCCATACTCTGGCACTGTGCAGACATCGAAATACAGGCCGCTATCCAGCTCGTAGCAATGCTTGTCGGCAATCTCTTTGCCCCATTCAATCATCGCATCGACATATTCCGTCGCTTTGGGATGCGCAGGTTTGCGGATATTCAGTCGCGCCAGATCGGCCTCAAAATCTGCCTGATAGAATGCCGCGATGTCCCATGCGGTTTTGCCCTGCGCCGCCGCCATTTTCTCCATCTTGTCCTCGCCCGCATCGGCATCAGAGGTTAGATGGCCAACATCGGTGATGTTGATGACATGGGTGAGTTTATAGCCTTTGTAGCTCAGCACACGGCCAAGCGTATCGGCAAAGACATAGGCGCGCATGTTGCCGATATGCTGGTAATTATAGACGGTCGGCCCGCAGCTATAAACGCGCGCCTCGCCGAGATGGACGGGGACAAAGGGAACCAGTTCGCGCGTCAGGCTGTTAAAGAGTTTTAGATCGGACATGGTTTGGGCGATGCTGGAATTGGACAGTCAGGTCAAGCCACCTCAAACCGTCACCCTGAACTTGTTTGTGCGTTGCACGCCTTACGGCTCCAGGGTCCATTTCGCCTCACAACCCTCAGCTCTCGGTTGCACGATGGATGCTGAAACAAGTTCAGCATGACGGAGTATGCATGGGTTAAAACCCGTCCCACCGTATCGCCTGATCAATCTCCACGCGCGGCACCGCAAAGCTGTTCACCGGCGCATCGGGATCGCGATAGCCGATTGCCATGCCGCAGAAAAATATGTGCTCGTCATCTATGTTCAGCAGCTTGCGCATATAGGTGCCGTACATCGCCCAGATTTCCTGCGCGCAACTGTCCAGCCCTTCCTCGCGCAGCAGCAGCATCACCGTTTGCAGCCACATGCCCATGTCGGACCATTGCGGCGGCCCCATATATTTGCGGGTATAGGTGAACAGCTGGACAGGCGCACCAAAACTATCCCAGTTTTTCATCATCTGTGCGATGCGGCCTGCGCCATCTTCGCGCGCAAGGCCTAACGCATCAAACATTGCTTTACCAACACCGCGCCTTTGGTCTTCGTAACGCCCTTCAAGTCCTTTTGGATAAATGTCGTACTCAAAACCTTCGCCCATCGGCGCAGTCGCGGCCTTTGCCTTGATCTTGGCGGTAAGGTCGGCGAGTGGCTCCCCTGTCAGAATAACGGCATTCCATGGCTGGGTATTACCGCCAGAGGGGGATCGCTGTGCTTTGGCCAGCACGCGTTCAAGCACTGTTCTGTCGACTGGCTTATCCAGAAATGCACGCACCGAACGGCGGGTGGCGACGGCTTCGGTAACATTCATGATATCTCCGGATTTAATTGAGCGATTAACTTTGTTCTTCTTTGCCATTGCCGCAACGAATTACAAGCCCGCTTTCCTGAACAAACCATTCAGCCCCGTTTAAGCATGGTTAACATAACGACGAATTTCGGGGGCAGATGGAGCAAGACGATGATCAAACAAGCCTTAATTGCGCTGGGTTTGCTCGGGGCTGTTGCCGCGAGTGCACCAGCAGATGCGCATCGTGACCGCGGGCGCACCAGCGTGACTTTCAGTATCGGATCGCCGGGATATTATAACGGCTATTACGATCCCTATTATTACCAGCCAGTGCATTACCGCCCGCGATACCGGTCGTATTATTATTACGAGCCGCGCTACCGCTATCGCCCGCGCTATTATTACTATGATCCCTATTATTACCGCCCACATAAACGCCACTGGAAAAAGCGGCATTATCGGCGGCATTATGATCGTTGGTAGGTTGGGTTAAAGGGCAGGGCGGTTTAGCGCCGCCCTTGTCTATTCCTCGTCAAACAACCCCGCTAAAACTGCTGACAGCATGTAAAATATGCACGACATTATTCATCTGTTTCTAGTTCGTCTCGTCGAATTTCCACCTCGCTTTCGCGACGGACATCCTCCAGTGTTCGTCCTTCACTTGGCTGAATGTATGGCTCTGCTGCGTCGGAACCGGGATCGCAGCGCGTTACGTCTGACGGTTGGGTGCGAATCAAGTTGAAAGTTCCAGCTGTATTGCGACGCAGTAAGAATGTCCGCGTTTTCCTGGGGTACTCACTGTGAAGCACCGCAAGAACCGTGATCCTCCGTTTGGGTACATCGCCTTCCAAAACCTTTTTGACCTTAAGGTCTACAAACCACGGCCAACTCATAACGATCACATCTGTGCTGCTAGGATACGGGGTATAAACCTGGTTCAAAGGTTTCGCTGTTATCTTAGCATCATAGCATTCGACGTCAGACGCAACAGCGTCGCTTCCGCATGTAACGGCAGCCAGAAGAAGCAAAAAGTTACGTACCGCCCTCATCACTCCTCGTCAAACAACCCCGCCAGCTGCTCGATCATTGTCCCGCCCAATTGTTCGGCATCCATGATCGTGACCGCGCGTTTATAGTATCGCGTTACGTCATGACCGATGCCAATGGCCACCAGTTGCACAGGGCTGCGCGTTTCGATCATTTCGATTACGCGGCGCAGGTGCTGTTCCAAATAGCCGCCGTGATTGACGGATAATGTCGAATCATCCACCGGCGCGCCGTCGGAAATGACCATCAGGATGCGGCGATCTTCGTGGCGACCGATCAGGCGGTTGTGCGCCCATAACAATGCCTCGCCATCGATGTTTTCTTTCAGCAAACCCTCGCGCATCATCAGGCCCAGGTTTCGGCGGGCGTGACGCCATGGCTCATCGGCCTTTTTGTAAATGATATGGCGTAGGTCGTTTAGGCGGCCGGGCAGGGCGGGGCGACCAGCGGCAAGCCAATCCTCACGCGCTTGGCCGCCTTTCCATGCGCGGGTGGTAAAGCCCAAAATCTCGGTTTTCACACCGCATCTCTCAAGCGTGCGCGCCATGATATCGGCGCTGATTGCGGCAATGCTGATGGGGCGACCCCGCATCGATCCACTGTTGTCGATCAGCAATGTGACCACTGTATCGCGGAACTTGGTCTCGCGTTCGACCTTGTACGACAATGAACTGCCGGGCGACACAACGACACGTGCCAGACGTGCGGCGTCAAGCATGCCTTCTTCTTGGTCAAAATCCCAGCTGCGGTTTTGCTGTGCCATCAACCGGCGTTGCAGGCGATTGGCGAGGCGAGTGACGGCGCCTTGCAACCCCGCCAATTGTTGATCGAGATAAGCGCGCAGGCGGTTAAGCTCATCTTCGTCGGCAAGTTCGCGTGCGCTAACGATCTCGTCGAATTTGGGGTTCCAGACTTTATAGTCCGACTGCGGCAAATCGTCCCAATTGCGGCGTTGCGGGGTAACAGGCTGCATGCCGTCATCGCCCATTTCTCCATCGCCATCGGCCATGTCATCCATGTCGGATTCTTCGGCCTCGCTGTCGGCGGCGTCGCCTTCATCGGGCTGTGGCTCGGCACGGGCGTCGGCTTGGCCGGTTTCGCCTTCGCCGTCTGCATCATCATCGCCGTCTTGTTCTTGTTCGTCGTCGCTATCGTCGCCTGCTTCTTCGGGATCCGTCGGCTCGATATCGCCTTCGGTCAGGTCGAGATGCGCCAGCATTGTTTGCGCCAGCGACGCAAAGGCGCGTTGGTCATCAAGCGCAAGGCCCAGCGCGTCAAGATCGCCGCCCGCTTTCTCCTCAATCCAGCCGCGCAGCAGATCAACACCTTGCGCAGCGATTGGCGGCACGGGCTGCCCTGTCAGCCGTTCACGCACCACCAATGCCAATGCGGTCGAGATCGGCACTTCGTCGGCGGCCTGTGCGTGGCTGATCGGGTCAGTGCGCAGCCGCATGTCAAGCGCTTGGTTCAGGTTTGCGGCAATCCCCGCCATACCCTTTGCACCCAGCGCCTCTACACGGACGTTTTCGATCGCGTCGAACGCTGCGCCTGCGATTGCCTCGGTCGGGCGCAGCTTTGCGTGGCTGGCGGCGTCATGGTGCTTCAGGCGCAGAGCAAAGCTATCGGCGAAACCGCGCGCCTCGGCGACTTGTTCAACGGGTAGCGAGCGCCCCGGCATTGGCACGCGAAAGTTCTTGCCCGCCTGGGTTGGGGCATCGGCGGTAAAGGCCAACTCAACCTCTGGCTCATGCGCAATCGCGCGCGATGTGCCGGTCAGCACTTGTTTGAATTGCTCAAGGGGAGATTGATCAGCCATGTTCGCTGTCGGCCTTAACCGCCACTGCAATTAAACTGCAATACCTCGTTTGCCTGTGGCGGGAGCAATTCGCGCACGGCGCGGTTCATCTGACCGATTTTATCGAGCAGTTTTGGATCGGCAGAACAGCTTTGTACTTCATATAATTTGCGCGCCTCACGGGCTTTACCCATCGCCTCGGCACCCAGCAAATGCCGTTCGATACGGTAGCTGCTGGTTTTCGGGTCAAACTGGATGATCGACACCTGCTGTTCGTTATTGGGCACAAGCGTGCGGGTCCATTGGCCGTTATCGTCGGCATATTGCGTGCGATTGTTGACACAGCCACCGGCGGACCAGTTAAACTTTACATCGGCGGCGTCGGAAATGGTGATCCGGCTGCGGCTGCGGTCGATGGTGCAGATTTGCGCACCAGCCTTTGCGACCACAGCTTTGGCGGCAGGGTCTGCGGAGTCTTTCAATGCGATACGCGCGCGTTCGTCGATCTGGTCAAAGCCTGGCCTTGTGAACCAAGCGACCAGTGCCGCAATCAGCATGACTGTACCCACACCCGCTGCAATTTTGCCGTGAGTTTTGCGTTCCCGCTCAAACATCTGCCATCCGGTTCCAGCTGCACCCAATGCGCCGAGCAGCAGCAATATCGTCAGCATCATCCGGTTTTCGCGCGCTTCAATTGTTGCGTATTCGGCTTCTTTTCGGGCTTCGCTGAATGTTTTGGTACGGGCGGTTTCTGCCTCAAGATTGGCGGCTGCGATCTTTGCCTTTTCCGCAGCGGCGCGTTCGGCCTCTGCGCGGCTTAGTTCAGCGCGCGACAGGCAGGGGCCATCGACGCTGCGTGCTTTTACTTGGTTACGCGCCAAAAAGCTGCGCACTTCGCGGTTGGCGATGGCAAAGAAAAACTCTGCATCCCCGCCATTGGATACGGTGCCGAAACTGTTGATCCCGATCACGCGTCCGCATGCATCGACCAATGGCCCGCCGCTATTACCGCTGCCGATTGCTGCGGTGTGCAGCAATGTTTCAAAATCCTTGGCTGATCGCCCACCCGACAAGCTGCCTTTGGTTTTAACAGGGGTGGTAGGACGCATCATGTCCTCCATGCTCAGCCCCTGCGCGATATCGACGCCGCCGGGATAGCCGATGGCAAAAACATCGCTGCCATCCTCTACATTGCCAGCAAGAAATGCACCGGGTGTCAGGCGCGCACCGTTGCGCAGCTGGATCAGCGCTAAGTCATTACCGGGAGATCGGTCGATAACTTCGGCGTCATAAACTTTGCCGCCTTCGCTGGGCACGATGCTGATCGTGATGCGGGTTCCAAATGCTTCTTCGTCGACGACATGCGCGTTGGTCAGGATCATGTTGGGGGCGACCACCACGCCGCTGCCATGGCCAACGGGGACGCCGGGGTCAGCCTCTGCAAAGACGACGACGCGCACAACACTGCGGCTGGCGGCGGCGATGTCTGATGGGTCTGCATGGGCGATGTTGGCAAACAGCAAGAGGGATAGTGCCAGTAACAGGCGCAAGGTGTTCATTTAGCTCGGCCTTCTAAAATATCGTCACCCGGACCCAAACACGTCACCCCGTGCTTGACACGGGGTTAGGCTTTTTGGCCGACGTCCTGTGAAAGAACAAGCCAAGCCCCGTGTCAAGCACGGGGCGACGTAATTGGCAACTTAGTGGTTGGCGCTACCGCCGCCTATCGCTCTGCTTATCCCGCGTTTGCAGATCGACGCCGTTTTTGTCGATCGTCAAATCCAGCGGCACATCGCCAATCTCGCCGCTAACGGTCACGCCTTTGTCGGGATCGACGCGAACTTCGGGTGTGCCAATGTCAATTTCCGGAATATCGGGCAGGTCCATCGGCTCAATCGGGCCATCCGGGTTGGGGGCGATCACCGGCTTGGGCTTGGCTTTTGGCCCAGCGCCCTTGACCGCTTGCCCCATGAAATCGCGCCAGATGCGTGCGGGCAGCCCGCCGCCGGTAATGCCTTTCAGCGGCGTATTATCATCATTACCTATCCACACGCCAACCACCAGATCGCCAGCAAAACCAACGAACAATGCATCGCGATAGTCTTGGCTTGTGCCAGTTTTGCCATAGGCCGGAACCGAAAGCCGCGCCGCCCGGCCCGTGCCACCGTTGATAACCCCGCCTAGCATTTTCAGCAGCGCGTCATGGCTGCGGCCGTCAAAGCTGCGCTGTCCCGACACCAACCAATCGAACCAGCTTTCCTCTTCGGCAATAAACGCACGGGGGGCGACCGGCCATTTGTCAGCGGCAACGGCTGCATAAGCAGAGGTTAGCTCAAGCAATGTCATGCCAGAGCTACCCAGCGCCATGCTGGGGTCACGCGACATCGGGCTTTCAATGCCCAGCTCTTTGGCGGTGCGCGCAATGGCATTGTAGCCCAGCTGATTATACAGCCGCACCGTCACCACATTGCTCGATTGCGCAAAGGCCTGCGCAAGGGTGATTTTGCCGCGATAGCTGTCGCCATAGTTTTTCGGGCGATACAATCCTTCGGTAATCGGGCTATCATCGACAATACTTTCGGGGCTCATCCCTGCGCGCAAAGCGGTGAGGTAAACGACCAGTTTAAACGTCGAGCCCGGCTGGCGCTTTGCTTGGGTGGCGCGGTTAAAGGGCGAATCTTTGTAATTGCGCCCGCCGATCATCGCGACGACTTCGCCATTGGGGCGCATCGCGACCAAAGCGACTTGCGCTTTGCCAAGCGGCGCGCGCGCCACCACGTTGCGCGCGATATTCTGCAACCGCGAATCCAGCGTTGTGCGAATGGTCTGGTCAGCATAGCCAAGCTCTGCCTCTTGCCGCGCTTGCGGCATCGCCCAATCGGCAAAGTACGTTCCCGTCGGCAGCGTTTCTTTATAGCGGACATCGATTTTGGCGATGGGCGTTGCGTCCGCCTGAGCCTCGGTCAGTGCGCCGGTTGCGACCATCGCGTTCATCACCATCTTTGCGCGCTTTGCCGCGCGGGCAGGGTTACGTGTGGGGGCCAGCCTGTTGGGCGCTTGCACCAATCCCGCCAACATCACCGATTGGGGCAGAGTCAGCCGTTCGGGTTGACGATAGAAATAATGCAGCGATGCCGCGCGAATGCCATACACATTGTCACCGAAATAGGCGTTCGACAAGTAACGCTCCAGGATTTCGTCCTTGGTCAGCCAGCCTTCGAGCCAGAATGCGATCAATGCCTCGCGGGCTTTGCGGGTCAGACTACGTTCGGGGGTAAGGAACGTGAACTTTGCCAACTGCTGCGTAATCGTGCTGCCGCCCTGCGTCATGCCATCGCCCAGCGTATTGCTCCACAACGCCCGCCCGATGCTGCGCGGATCGACGCCCCAATGCGAATAGAAACGGCGGTCCTCAATCGACAGAAATGCTTTTACCAGATGCGGCGGCAGCTCTTTGACCTTCACCGGCTTATCCACCACAGCGCCGTTGCGGGCAATCGGTGTGCCATCCCATGCCAGCAAGGTGATGCGGGGCGGAGCAATGGGTTGCAGCGATTTAGACAGCGGCGCGGTGAACGCTAGCCACATGATTATGATGATGAACAGCAACAGGAATGCTGCAAACATCCGGCTGATCCACCACCAGCGTGATTTGCCAAACAACGGCTTTCTGGGCGTGGCTGGTTCAACAGCGGACGGAAACGCAGGTGCTGTTGCAGGTTGGGCCCAAGGTTGCGGGTCGCCCGGAAAGGCGCTGGCATAGGCCTGATCAAAGGCCGCAAGGCGGCTGTCGAGATCGGTTGGTTCCGGTTGCGGCTTTGAACGGCGAAAGAACATGACTTGCTGTATTATTCCGATAAGACAGTTAAAGATAGAGCATAAATGCGCTGACTGAAAGCTGTATGCGTTTTGCAAATGCGCTTAGCTTACAAAAAACTATACGGATCAACATCCACACCCACGCGCACGCCGCGCGGGAAGTTTAGCCCGCCCAGCCATTCGCGCATGATGCTTTGCAATTCGACCGACCGCTGCGCGTGCACCAACAACCGCTGCCGATGCCGCCCGCGCAGCATCGATAGTGGTGCAGGGGCAGGGCCATAGACATACATGCCCTCAGCTTTCGGGGCAGATGCCCCGACTGCGCGCGCAGCCTCTATCGCTTCGCGTTCGTCTTCGGATGAGATAATGATCGCGGCATAGCGGCCAAAGGGCGGTGCGCCGGCGCTTTGCCTTTGTGCCGTTTCGGCGTCGTAAAATGCGTCGCGATCGCCCGCAACCAATGCCGCGATCACCGGATGGTCGGGGTTACGTGTCTGAATGAAAACATGCCCCGGTTTTTCCGCGCGTCCAGCACGCCCTGCTGCCTGTGCAATCTGTTGGAATGTCCGTTCCGCCGCACGCAAATCGCCGCCCTCTAGGCCCAGATCAGCATCGATTACTCCCACCAAAGTCAGGTTGGGGAAATGATAGCCTTTGGTCACAAGCTGTGTGCCGATGATGATGTCAATCGCGTTTGCCTCTACCATCGCGACAAATTCGGCGGCTTTATCGGGCGACCATAATGTGTCTGACGTCGCCACAAATGTCCGCGCATCGGGGAAGAACTTCTTTACCTCTTCGCTGATCCGCTCAACACCGGGGCCGCATGGGACCAGAGCATCCTCGGCATTGCATTCGGGACAGGTATCGGGCGGCGGCATCACATGGCCGCAATGGTGGCAAGCAAGGCGGCGTACCAAGCGGTGTTCCACCATCCACGCCGTGCAATTGGGGCATTGGAACCGGTGGCCGCAATGACGGCACAGGGTCAGCGGCGCATAGCCGCGCCGGTTAAGGAACAATAGGCTCTGTTCGGCCCGCTCCAGCCGTTCTTCGATGGCGGCAAGCAATGGCGGCGCGATCCAGTTTTGGCGTTCGGGTTGATCCTTTGTCAGGTCAATCGCCTCAATCTTTGGCAGCTTTGCCGTGCCAAAGCGCGATGGTATTTCTAGGCCTTTATAGCGTCCAATGCTGACCATATGGCGGCTTTCCAGCGCAGGTGTTGCTGATGCCAACACAACAGGAAAGCCTTCAAACTTACCGCGCATTACCGCGACGTCGCGGGCATGATAGCGCACGCCATCTTCCTGTTTGAAACTCACCTCGTGCGCTTCATCAACAACGATCAGCCCGGGATTGGCAAAGGGCAGGAACAATGCCGATCGCGCGCCCGCGACAACCCGCACACGGCCCTCGGCAACGCCGCGCCACACACGCCGGCGCTGTGATTGCTTCATGCCCGAATGCCAAGTCGCAGGTTCAACGCCAAAGCGCGCGGCAAAGCGTTTCAGGAACGGTTGAGTTAGGGAGATTTCGGGAAGTAATACAAGCACCTGGCGCCCAAACTTCAGCACCTCTGCCACCGCCTCAAAATAGGTTTCGGTTTTGCCAGACCCTGTCACGCCATCCAGCACTATGGGTTCAAATGCGGCGGCGCTGACGGCTGAACGCATCGCCGCCGCTGCGCTTTCCTGCGCATCGCTCAGCTTTGGCAAATGATGTTGCGGATCGGGGCTGGCAAAGGGCGCATCTATGCTGACCTGTACCGGCTCCAGTGCACCGACTTTGATCAAGCCGCGGATGATTGCGTCGCTGACACCAGCCTCTGCGGCCAATTCGCGCACCAACCCTTGTGTATCGACCAGCGCATCAAGCGCGACTGCACGCTGCGGCGTCATCCGCGCGGGTTCAAACCCCGATGGTTTGTATTCTGTAATAGTCCCCGCCGCCGTCATCGCCGCAGAGGGCGAGATCACCATGCGCAAAACCGATGCATGGCTGGCGAGATAATAATCCGCCACCCAATCAACCAGCCGCCGCAATCCCGCTGCGATTGGCGGGATGTCGACAAGCTCCAGCACATTGCGCAGCCGGTGCTCCTCAATTGCCTCGTCGCCGAACGCGCCGTCATCCCAGACCACACCCATCAGCTTGCGCGGGCCCAACGGCACGATAACAATCGAGCCCGGCTCTGCGGCCATTCCGGCAGGCAAGCGATAGTCCAGCGGGCCGATAACTTGCGTTAACAGCACCACACGCACGCGGTTGCCAGATGGACGGGGGCGATTCATCATGGGGATATAGGCAGCGGGCAAGCCAACGTCACGCACCCAATCTGCATCGTTCATGGCGCGGCCATTAATTCTCTGATATCATGCTGCAAAGACGCGTGAGGAGAGCGATTATGACCATGAATTTTGACCGCCGCCAAATGTTGCTAGCCGGGGCTGCTGGCGTAACGCTGGCTTTGCCCGGGTGCCAGACGATGCCGGGTTTCAGCCTGACCGAGGCGATCCGGCGGCTGCTCGGTCTCGCGTCGCAAAATGCCTTTGCTTTGCTGCTGCAACCCGGCGGATTTTACGATAGCTCTGTGGCGCGGATTGCGCTGCCCGACCGTTTTGGCGGCAGCACAGGCGGCAATATCGTGTCGTTGGTGCTGCAAAGCCGATCGTTTCGTGACAAGTTACAGCGCCAGCTAAACCGAGCAGCGGAAAAGGGTGCTGAACGTGCCGCACCAATCGTGGCGGATGCTGTCCGCAATGTCAGTATCGAGGCCGCAGCCGAAATCGTGCGCGGTGGGCCGCAAGCGGCAACGCAGTTTCTGCGCGGCAAAATGGGTGTGGCATTGCTCGATTCGATGCTGCCGGGGATTTCCGACGGCCTGCGCCTGTTCGATGATCAGGTGATTAATAAAGCTGTACAATCCGTATCAGGTTTCGACATGGCCGCGCTTGGGGCAGATATCACCCGCAAAGCGGACGACGCCATCTGGGCCGCGATTGGGCTTGAGGAAAGCAACATCCGCGCGAACCCGCAAGCGACCAATGATCCCTTACTGATTGGGGTGTTTGGCGTTGCAAAATCATTTTGATGGGCGGGTCGTCGCTGATCTAAAAATGGACATCGGCGGTTAGGCCAAGGACATGGTCATTGCGATTTGGCCCTGTTGGCCGATTGATCAATTGCCATGTGTAGCCTGGCGCTAGCCCGATCCTGTTGTTTAGTTTGAAGTGCAGGGCAAGTCCCGCCCGGTTTGCCGTCCAGCCGGATTTTTGTCCCCAATCTGTACTGTTGATCGACCAGATAAGCTCATCGCTGAACTGCACATCAATGCTGCCATCGGCGTTTAGCGGTTTGATAAGACGCACCCGGCCCCGCCCGCGCAGCCCGACCTCGCGCCGTCCGGGGATAATAATCTCTTCGGCTTGCAGGCGAATGTCGACCGCGCCGCCCACCAATTTCCCAACCTGCATGCCGATGCCCTGCGACAGCCGGTGCTGGACAGGGTTTGCGGCTCCGTCGACCAATGTCGTAACATGCGCATAGCCCGCATTTAGGTTCAGACCGTTTTTCAGTCTATGGTTGAAACCTACACGCAAGAACCGCTGACCCGGTTCCAGCGTGTCGGGCTTGCTGCGGATAATGACGCTGGCATTCAGGCTGTCGTTATCGTCCAGCTTTACGTCGCCGGTCAGTGTCCACCAATATTGTGCCGTGTCATCGGCCTTTGCAGGGGTTGCCATCGCGAGGAACGCAAGCAGCCCGATCCAGACGGATTTCATCGTGGAGCCACCGTCAGCGCATCGCCCCCGGCATCGCCCAGTTCCGAACCGCCATCAACGTTGATGATCGCGCCAGTCACATAACGCGACGCGTCGCTTGCCAGCCACAGGCACGCATCGGCGATGTCGTCCTTTGTTCCCCAATCGCGCAGGGGAATGCGGCTCTTGCTAGATTTAACATAGTCCTCATTGGGGGCTAACCGCGCCATCCCTTCGGTATCGCCAATCGGACCGGGGGAGACGGCGTTGACGCGCACGCCCGCTGGACCCCATTCCATCGCCAGGCATTTCGTCACCTGATTGACGCCTGCTTTGGCGGCACACGCATGGATTTGATACATCATCGGGCGGACCGCTTGCCCGGCTGTGATTGAAACCAAAGACGCGCCGGGTTTGCGCAGATGTTGATAGCTTGCGTGCAGAACATTGAACGTGCCGAGCAGGTCGATGTCGATGACAGTCTTAAACGCATTCGCGCTCATCCCCAATGCTGGGGCCAAAAAGTTGCCCGCAGCGCCCGATAGCACAATGTCAATCTCGCCAAATGCATCGCGGCAGCGCGCAAACGCTTCTGCGACTTTGGCATAGTCGCGAACATCGCATGCCATACTGATGGCATCGCCGCCAATCGATGCTGCCGCCGCCGCAATTTTCTCTTCGCTGCGGCTGATGACCATCACTTTCGCCCCGGCCGCAGCATAACGTTGTGCGATGCGCAGATTGATCCCTGACGAAGCACCGGCAACAAAGGCGACTTTCCCGGCCAATAGATCGGGTTGGAATGTCTCCGCCATATTCATATTCCTCTGTGTGTGATGATTATATTCTGTCTATTAGCCACCGGATTTGCCAATACGCAATGCAGTGATTCCCCGTTGATATTGAAAGCCTAGATCATGAAATTTTTTGCCGACACCGCCGAAATCGCCGACATTAAAGAACTGGCCGCAACGGGCTTGCTTGACGGGGTTACAACGAACCCGTCGCTGATCGCCAAATCGGGGCGCGACTTTATCGAGGTTACGCGCGAGATTTGCGCCCTGACCGACGGCCCTGTTTCTGCAGAGGTTGTCGCGCTTGACCATGCGACGATGATGAAAGAGGCAGAAATCCTGCGCAAGATCGCGGACAATGTCTGCATCAAAGTGCCGCTGACGATTGATGGCCTGAAAACCTGTAAGGCACTGACCAGCGACGGCACGATGGTCAATGTGACTCTGTGTTTCTCCGCCAATCAGGCGCTGCTCGCGGCAAAGGCCGGGGCAAGCTTTATCTCGCCATTCGTCGGGCGACACGATGACAATGGCTTGGACGGGATGCAACTGATCAGCGACATCCGCCTGATCTATGACAATTACGCGTTTGACACCGAGATACTGGTCGCCAGCGTCCGCCACGGCATCCATGTGCTTGAAGCCGCAAAGATTGGTGCCGACGTGATGACCGCGCCGCCCTCTGTTATCAAAGGGCTGTTTAAACACATATTGACGGACAAAGGCATCGAAGGCTTCCTTGCCGATTGGGCAAAGACCGGCCAAGCTATTGGGTAATAAGGCTATAAAGGCTAACGTCTGTATAGGATAGAATAGGTAGAACAGAGTAATTTCAGCGAAATCTATATTTCGCAGGAGGCCTCTATGAATAGGCTCGAAAAGGTATTCCCCATCGCACACGTTCATTACAATGACGAAATTGACGAGAATGGCAAAGTTGTCGTTCCGGATTCTGTTCTCGATGCCATCAAAACATTGATCCGCTGGACCGGTGATGATCCGGAGCGCGAAGGCTTGCTGGATACACCGCGCCGCGTTGGTCGCGCTTGGCGCGAATACTGCATTGGCTATGCAGAGGATCCGTCGATCCATCTGTCGCGCACCTTTGCGGAGGTTGGCGGCTATCATGAACTGGTGTTGTTAAAAGACATCCCGTTCCAGTCACACTGCGAACACCATATGGCCCCCATCGTTGGCAAAGCGTCCATCGCCTATATGCCGACCGATCGCGTTGTCGGTATTTCAAAACTGGTCCGCGTGCTCAACGGCTTTGCCAACCGGTTGCAGGTGCAAGAACGGCTGACTGCAGAAGTTGCCAATTGCATTTGGGAACATCTGAAACCAGCGGGCGTAGCGGTTGTGATTGATGCACAGCATGGTTGCATGACCGGGCGCGGGGTAAAAATCCACGGCGTCGGCATGGTGACGTCTAAGCTGATCGGTTGCTTTTTGGATGACCAGTCAAGCCGTAAGGAAGTCATGAGTTTGATGGGGTATTGACCCTCGAGTTTCGTCGCCTAGAAAACTATCAGATAATACACCGTTAGTGCTGAGCCTGTCGAAGCACGTCCAGCAGTCATGAACGGCAGTTTAAACATTGGGACGTGCTTCGACAGGCTCAGCACTAACGGTGTTAGATAGTCGTCGGGGACCAACCACCATGAAACAATCATTCCGCAACCGTTTTCGCACATTCCAATCCATGCGCGGTGACGGCGCGGACCCTGCATTCATTGCCGATCTGGAATTCCTCGAAAACCGCGATCTGGATCTGTCGATCCGTCTCGGCGGCTTGCTGGCGTTCAACGCATTGCTGATCACCATCGGCACGCACCCCATCTCCGCTAGCCCCGGCGCACCGCTCAGCCTTGATGCACCGACACAGCCATTGCTGACCATTGCAAGCATCATCGGCATCTTGCCGTTCATCGTCTCAAGCTTTTATTGCCTGCGCGCGATTTTGGTGGGTGAAGAATTCGACGGCAGCGGCCCCGAAGACAACAGCCGCCAACGCCAAGCACTGTTCGCCGCGTTCGTCCATTCCATCGATGTGCAAGACCGTTTCCTGCGGCTATCAATCCGCGCCAGCATAGCGGGCGGCGCGCTGACGATCTTGGTCTGGGCGTGGATCTTGCTGGAAAAGATGGTCTAGAGGCGGCGGGGCGACAGCGCAAAATCAACGATCAAGACCTGTACCAAAAGCTACAAGTGAGTTCACAAGCTATTCATATAATTTATGGAAATTTGATGGTTCAAACTTCTAATTGAAAGCGACCCTCATGACCAGATTACCAAAAACAGTGTTGATTGCTGCATTGCCATTTATACTTATTGCATCACCATCTATCGGTGGCGACAGCGTTGGTCAGATGGAAGCGCAAACGTGTAGTGGTTCTGCAAAAACCATCAATGCAACCGGCAGCTACATTCGTGTGCGCGGATATTGCAGAACGCTGACTATAAACGGCGATGGTAATATGGTCATGTTGGACCGCGCAGGCAGTATTGCTGTGAATGGAACGGGCAATCAAGTCAGTTATAAAGATTTGAACCCCGCCGCGAAAAAAGGCGGCAAAATGTGGCATCCAAAAGTTGCGGCCAATGGCATTGGCAACTTGGTCAACTGGACCAAGGGCAAAGAGCTGACCGTTAATGATATTGGCGAAGCAAGCAGCGATGACGAGTAATAAAGCTGTAGCTTGCAGCTGATTTCGCAAGCCTAACAAAAAAGCCGCCCCAATCTTTCGACGGGGCGGCTTTTTTTTAGTGTCAATAACGCGATTAAGCTTCGTCGCTGTCCCCGGCCGACAGGCCTTCGCTTTCGGCAGCGGCGGCTTTCGCGGCGGCTTGTTCAGCTTTCAGCTTTTCGATCCGTGCGGCATCGGCCTCATCGGCTTCGTCAGCAGCAGCTTCGCGGGCTTCGGCCATTTCGATGGCTTGGCTTGCAAGTTCAGCCTGATCGTCTTCGAACATCTGGTCGATCACGTTCACGCCGGATTTCTGCAATTCAGCTTCATCGTCCGAACGGGCGACGTTGACTGTGACCGTAACCGAAACTTCGGGGTGCAGAATGACTTTAACGTCAAACACGCCGAGAGTTTTGATCGGACGTTCCAGAATGATCATCGCTTTAGTGACCTTGGCGTCTTGCGCGTTCAGGCCGGTGGCGATGTCGTTGACCGAAACCGAACCGTACAGCTGACCGGTGTTGGAAGCAGCGCGGATCAGGATGATCTGCTTGCCCTCAACCAGTGTTGCATGGGTTTCGGCATCGGTACGGCGGTTGGCGTTATCCGCCTCGATCTTTGCGCGATTGGCTTCAAAAACCTTGCGATTAGCAGCGTTCGAACGAAGTGCTTTTTTGTTAGGAAGCAGGAAGTTACGGGCATAGCCGTCCTTCACAGTGACCACATCGCCGATGTGGCCAAGCTTTTCAACACGTTCAAGCAGGATGATTTCCATGATCTCGTCTCCTTACTTGACGATGTAGGGCATAAGCCCAAGGTGACGGGCGCGTTTGATCGCTTTGCTCAGTTCGCGCTGCTTCTTGCCGGAAACGGCAGTGATGCGGCTTGGAACGATTTTGCCACGCTCAGAGATATAACCCTGAAGCAGACGCACATCTTTATAATCGATCTGCGGGGCATCCTTGGCCATGAACGGGCAGGATTTGCGACGGCGGAAAAATGGACGTGCCATGGCTTAGATCTCCTCTTGGGCGCGCGGTGCGCGTTCTGCACGGTCGCCGCGATCTTGGCGTGGGCCGCGATCAGGACGGTCGCCAAAGCCACCGCGTTCTGGACGCTCGGCACGGTCTTGCTTGCGCATCATGACCGATGGGCCTTTTTCGTGCGCTTCAACGCGGACAGTCATGTAACGCAGAACGTCTTCGTTCATGCGGGTCTGACGTTCCAGTTCAGAGATTGCATCGCCCGACGCATCAACATCGAGCATTACGAAATGCGCTTTGCGGTTCTTTTGAATTTTATAGGCGAGGCTACGAAGACCCCAAGTTTCGGTCTTTACGACTTTACCCTGATTCTCTTCGATGATTTTGGTGGCGTTTTCTGCCAGCGCGTCAACTTGTGCCTGTGACAGGTCTTGACGCGCTAAAAAAACATGCTCGTACAACGGCATGGGCGTTTCCTTGTTCTGGCCGATCGCTGACGCCGCACCATGCGAACGCCCCTCCGGCTTTCATATTTCACATAGGTTTCCCCCTGCGAAGGCGGGCAACTAGGCGGGAATTGCAGGGAATGCAAGTGCATTCACGGAGCACGCACGATTCTGTTTGCTTGGAATGAGCAACGTGACGCAGGGCATTGCTTGTCTTCGAAAACAGCAGCGGACTAGGTTCGATAATGCAAATTCGTCCTGGCGCCGTCACTCATATCTGGGCTGTTAAGCTCAATGGTTTTCGAAGGCATGGTCAAGTAATGCATGTCATCAGCGATCCGAACCAAATTATGACAATTCCAAAACATGGTTTCTACGGTTTCGGATTGCCGAGTTGTTTCAACAATCCAGCCACCATTTTCAGATCAGCAACAAAATCGGCCATTGCCTTTTCGCGCTGCTCGTCACCGACGCGTAAAATATAGGACGGGTGCGTAGTCACGATCATTTGCGATCCATCGGGCAGTTCGATAGGCTGACCGCGCATTTTGGAAATACTGCCGGTTCTGCCTGTGAGACCGCGCACCGCCGTTGCACCCAATGCCAACACCAGCTTAGGTTTAACAAGCTTGCGTTCGGCATCCAGCCACCAACGGCAATGATCAACCTCGCCCGCATTCGGCGCCTGATGAAGTCGCACTTTACCACGCCGCTCATGCTTGAAGTGTTTGACTGCGTTGGTCAGATAAGCTGTCTTGCGGTCGATCCCGGCCTGCGCAAGCCCTTCATTTAGGACTTGCCCGGCAGGTCCAACGAAGGGACGCCCCGCCAGATCCTCGTTGTCGCCCGGCTGTTCGCCAATGATCATAAGGCGCGCATCAAACGGGCCTTCGCCGTGAACCGCTTGCGCGGCGTTACAGTAAAGCGGGCAGCGCGTGCAACGGTTGATTGCTTCAGCCAGTTGAGGCCAGTCAGCTGGCGAAGCTTCATCGGGCGCTGAACCTATCGCGATCATCGCGGCTTCGCGCGCTTGAGCGCCCGCAATCAATTCCGGGATAAGTTGCGCCTCTGGCATGTTCTTCCAATAACGCTGCGGCATTTCTTTCAGCATGGCCTTGGTTTTCAACCGAGCCGGGTTAAAGATCGAGGCATAATAGCTGCGCCACAAATCCTCTGCCGGATCATCATGAAGATCAGCAGGCTTTACGATACCGGGGCTTTCGTGGACAGTTTTTCCGTCCCAGTGAATACACAGCCTCGGCGTCAGGATTGACCAACGCATTGAGGCAAAGCGCCGCACGAAAAATCCGGCATTTGCGCGGACAATATTATGGTCGGGTTCGAACCAGGCGACATAGTGGCTTTCGCCATCATCGTCTGCCATCTCTTTAAAACGTACAAAGGCTCGCATCTTGTGAATATCGCGCCGCACCGATTTAACCAGAAGTCCGGCCTGTACCACATCGACATCGGTTGCATCCTCCAGCAGCTGACGATTGCTCTGAAGTCTCCAGAATAAGCGATACAGCAGATCGAGCCTGCCAGCATCGCTATGCAAGAACACAGTCTCCGCCAATTTGGCAAAGGCTGCTGGCACGCGTATTTCTAAGGCTTGTCCGGTCGGTTCACCGATATCGTCCCCAAACAACGAAGCTTCACCCCAGCTAACCTGCTCGGGCGGCCGATGCGCGAACCAAAGCTGCTTTGCCTGATTGCGCCATCCGTCAAAATCGGCAGGTATCTCAAGCGCAATCATATTGCGGCAAAAAGCTCCAGCTGCTCGGTTTTCTTCGGGCGGACGAATAGTGATTTTAGGTCTGCCTGATCGCTCAACCGTATTGGTCGCCAGTCGGCGGTGACGATAAAAGGCCGGAGTTTCTCGATCGAAACGGTAATTCGCGCCACATCTTCCAACCGCAAACGTTTCTGCCGCCGTGCACGGAGCAGCATAGTGACCCCGCGGACGCCCAGCCCCGGAACTCGCAAAAGGGCTTCTTTGGGTGCGCGGTTAACATCTACGGGAAATTGTTCGCGAAAGTTGAGTGCCCAAGCCAGCTTAGGATCAATATCGAGCGGTAACATTCCCGCTGGATCGGTCGCCTGCTTCACCTCATCCGCTGAATAGCCGTAAAAGCGCATCAACCAGTCAGACTGATACAGCCGATGTTCGCGGATCAGCGGAGGACGCTGCAAAGGCAGCACTGCACTTGCATCGGGTATTGGGCTAAACGCTGAATAATACACGCGGCGCAGCCGGTGGCGGTCATACAGCCCGCTGGCCTTACCGATGATATCACTATCGCTAGCCGCATCGGCGCCGACGATCATCTGGGTCGATTGACCACCGGGGGCAAAGCGCGGCGCGCTTTTGTATTTTTTGCGCGCGTCTAAATTGTCAGTAATCGACGATTTGACGTTAGCCATAGCGCTTTCTATGCGGCCGCTATCTTTATCGGGAGCAAGACGTGTAAGTCCGGCTTCGGTCGGCAACTCAACGTTAATGGAAAGCCGATCAGCATAAAGCCCTGCTTGTGCCACCAACTCGGCGTCAGCGTCCGGGATGGTCTTAAGATGTATGTAGCCCCGGAAATCATGATCCTGGCGCAAGCTTCGGGCAACCTCGACCATCTGTTCCATAGTGCGGTTAGAGGATTTGCGGATTCCAGAGGAGAGAAAAAGCCCCTCAATGTAGTTACGCCGATAAAATGAGAGTGTTAAATCGACCACTTCCTCTGCTGTGAACCCTGCACGCCGGACGTTCGAACTTTTGCGATTGATGCAATAATGACAATCGAAAATGCAGTGGTTGGTCAGCAGAATTTTCAACAGCGAGATGCAGCGGCCGTCTGGCGTATAGGCATGGCAAATGCCCATACCTTCGGTTGAACCAATTCCTTGGCCACCTAAGCTCGACCGTTTGCTTGTCCCGGAAGACGCACAAGACGCATCATATTTGGCAGCATCGGCCAAGATTTCGAGTTTTTCGCGTAGGGAGATTAAAGCCATATGTTCGGTATATGTTCTTTACCTACTGTTTGCTAGTGGTTTTCGATGAGTCCATTGAACGCAAGCCAAGCCAAGAAAAATATTATGCGCAGCCAACATGTTATCCAGTTTATAAGCATGCAGCGAACAACACAGCGTACCTAGTTCTTGGCTGGGTCGTGTTGATAAATGACTTCAACCAAAGTCTTGCGGTTATTAGCTCATGGCTAACATCATGAGTGAGCATTATCCTGCAGGCGGCATCAACCTTGGTCCTGCCATTGCGTTTGGCTGTATCGCAGCGATGCATGCAAAGCTGGCTTTGCTGCATGATTGACACGATGCAGGGCAGCTGCTCCGAATCAGCAAACGTTAGACTGAACCGCGGTTTTCAAAAACTCGCATATCAGAGCCTGATTCTCCGAAAATTCCCGGCGTAGGGCTGGGCAGTAACCGACCAATTTCCGGACGTTGAATGGTCAAGTTGTGAACGCTGGAACTTGTCGTTCATTCACCATTGCTTCGCGTGCGAAAAACACAGTTCGGGGCAAAGTTGGGCGAACTGGCTTGCTTGCTACAGCCGCACCGATGAGCAAAAGCGCCGGCCCGCTTCTGATCTTGCCGCCGACCGCGATTGACAGCAGATCTAGCCGGGTGTGGACTATGCGTTCGTTTGGAAGCGACGCATTCTCGACAATGAGCGCAGGCGTATTTGGTGACAGTCCTGCTTTCACCAGTTCATTAGAAACAGCGTGAGCCGCAGCTTTGCCCATATATATAGCAAGCGTGGCTTCCGGGTCGGCAAGATGCGTCCAATCTAGCTCTAATCGTTCTCCAGCACGAGCATGGGCTGTGATGAAGGTCAGCTTGCGCGCCTCGCCGCGCAGTGTGAGCGAGACGCCAGCCGATGCGGCAGCGGCGCTAGCGGCGGTGATGCCAGGGCAGATTTTTATAGGGATGCCATGCCGGGCACAGGCGTTGAGCTCTTCTGTAGCGCGTCCGAAAATGGCTGGATCGCCGCCCTTTAGCCGGACCACCCGTTTGCCGGCAAGTGCCGCCCTGACGATCAGATCACAGATTGTGCATTGATCCTTGGAGTGACGGCCTGATCGTTTACCAACACTTATCCTTTCAACGCTGGCGGCGATCATATCCAATACGCCCGGCCCAACAAGCGCATCATAGAAAACGATATCGGCCGCACCGATCAGTTTCTCGGCTTTGCGGGTCAACAGGTCTGGATCTCCCGGACCTGCGCCAACCAGCCAGACAGTTCTCGGTTCAATCAATTCAGGCATGCTCAAACTCCTTTACGCTCTCCAAAAGGGCGCGGATGGCGGGGCGGCAGGAGCCGCAATTGGTTCCGGCGTTGAGTGCTGCACCTACAGCTTCGACGCTGGTCAGGCGTTGCTCGGCGATTGCACTGAGGATAGTTTTGGTACCGACATCGAAGCAGACGCAGACAATTGGACCGCGATCTGGCGCGGGGCTGGCGGCGCGGCCTGCGAGCAATTCGGGCGCACTGGCGGCATCGGAGGACAATTGGGCTGCGATCCAGTCCCGGTCGGGGAGCATACCCGATCGGGTGAGGAAGAGAGCGGCCTTCAGTGCCCCATCCTCGCTGCGGACAGCGATGCGGCGCGTACCGCGCGCCTTGTCAAAGGCTTCCAGGACCTCTCCTTCGGACAGCATGGCGGCGGTATCGATGGGACCTTGTCCTGCCAGTTCGATCAGCCAGCCGCCTTCGAGGCGCGACGCTGTCCAGAAAATGTCCGCCGGGAAATCGGGGCGCTCCCGCGTGACCAGAAAACCCCGCCAGTCGGTTGTGAAGGGCGCGATTTGGGCGACGCTTTTTTTGCAGCCGGGTTGGCCCGAATGCGGATCGACCTGTGGCGTCACCGCCCGATTGCTCCGGCCATCGCTGGATAGCTGGTCGGTCCAGTGCATCGGCACGAAGATTTCGCCGGGGCGCTGGTCGTCAGTCACATGTACGCGAAACCGGCTTTTGCCCGATGCGCTTTCGACCTCGGCAAAGCTGCGGTCCACAATGCCATTTGCGGCGGCATCATCAGGGTGGATTTCCAGCAAAGGCTCACGCCGATGCTGAGACAGGCGCGGGGAGAGGCCGGTACGGGTCATAGTGTGCCACTGGTCGCGATAGCGCCCGGTGTTCAGCAACAGCCCATCTTCGACGGGCGCGACAGGCTGTACCGAGACCAAACGGGCCTTGCCATCGGGGTGCGAATAGCGGCCATCGGCAAAGGGGGACGGCCCGCCCCATTGGAAGGGCTCCATGCTTTCATAGTCGGTGGGCTCCGGAATGATGAGAGCGCGCTTGCCCGCATTGCAGGCCCGGGTCATCGCCGCATATTCGGCAAAGACCTCGGCGTTGGACCGCCAGTTGAAACCATCGGCAAAGCCCATCCGGCGTGCCACATCAGCTACGATAGCCCAGTCAGCGCGAGCTTCGCCGGGGGCGGCAAACACTGCGCGCTGGCGGCTGATAACACGTTCGCTATTGGTAACTGTGCCGTCCTTTTCGCTCCAGCCCAAGGCGGGTAGCTTGATATGGGCAAGCTTTGCGGTGTCGGTATCGGCGATGATATCGCTGATGATCACGAGGGGGCATTTGGCGATTGCCGCGCGGACGAAGCCAGCATCGGGCATCGAAACCGCCGGGTTGGTCGCCATGATCCATAGTGCCTTGATCTGGCCGCTGTCGACTGCGCGAAACAGGTCTACGGCTTTCAGACCGGGGGCGGTAGCTATGGCCGGGGAGTTCCAAAACATCCGAGCGGCGGCGCATTCTTCGTCAGAAAATCCCATGTGAACTGCAAGCGTGGTCGCAAGCCCGCCCACTTCGCGGCCGCCCATTGCGTTGGGTTGGCCGGTGATGCTGAAAGGACCAGCGCCGCGCTTGCCAATGCGGCCGGTGGCGAGGTGCAGATTGATGATCGCATTCCCTTTGTCGACACCACCCACCGATTGATTTGCGCCCATGCTGAAGATGGTGAGCGTGCGAGGGTGAGTGCCAAGGAGATCATAAAAGGCGGAGAGTTGTGAAGACGTGAGGCCGGTTAGATATTCAACATTGTTGACCGGTCCCAGCTCCTCCCAAAACCCTTCTGGCGTTGTTACATGCTGCGCCAGATATGCCTCATTCAATAGGCCGCGTGCTTTCATCTCAATCAAAGCGGCGTTGAAAAGGGCAGTGTCGCCGTCAGGACGGATGGGCAGATGCAAGTTTGCCCCCGCCGCAGTTTCGGTTCGGCGCGGATCAATAACGATCAGCTTGGTGCCATTGGCTTCGCGTGCTGCTTCTATTCGCTGCCAAATGATCGGATGACACCACGCAGTGTTGGAGCCGACCAGGATGATCAGTTCTGCGGCCTCGATGTCGTCATAACTAACAGGCACAACATCCTCACCGAATGCTCGGTTGTGTGCAACGACAGCGCTGGCCATGCACAGGCGGCTGTTGGTGTCGATATTGGCGGTGCCGATATAGCCTTTCATAAGCCTATTGACGGCGTAATAATCCTCTGTCAGCAGCTGGCCTGAGCCGTAAATGGCGACGCTTTCGGGGCCGTAAGCGTCAATGGCTTCGCGCAAACCGCTGGCAACGGCGTCCAGCGCCTCGTCCCAGCTGACGCGGCTGCCTTCAATCTCGGGATAGAGCAACCGTCCTTCCAGCCCAACCGTCTCGCCCAGATGCGTGCCTTTGGAGCAGAGCTTGCCGCGATTGGCGGGGTGATCGGGATCACCTTTTACGTCGACGCTGCGCTCGCCCGTTGGCTTGGCGACAATGCCGCAACCAACGCCGCAATAGGGGCAGGTGGTTTTTATGCCGCTTTGCATTGCGCCGGCTCGGCCAGCTTTGGCGTCTCAACCGAAGCCAGCACAGCATCCCGTTTCAGGAACATGCGGCCGCCGTCGATTTTAACCGGGATGGTCGGCACACAGCCTTCATCTTCGCCAAGGGCCTTGCCGCTAACCAGACTGATCCGCCAATTGTGCAGCGGGCAAGTTACCGTTGTGTCGTGGACGATGCCTTGAGACAACGGCCCCTGTTTGTGTGGGCATTTGTTGACCAGAGCATAGACTTGGCCGTTTGCGGTGCGGAAGATCGCAATCTCCTCACCACCGCGCACCGGTAAAGTCCGCGCGCCCATGGCGGGAAGTTGGTCCAGCGGACCGATGTCTAACCATTCGGGGTTCATGCTTTTATTCCAGGTTTTTGGTTCGCGCAGAGGCGCAGAGGAAGCAGAGACCGCAGAGATGTTATTTTGAGCCGCAGGCTCATTTGAAATTTGGAGCTGCAGATTTCCAAAGCGGGGGCAATTTGAAAGCGGCTTCGCCGCAAACAAAACCCCTCTGCGGTCTCTGCTTCCTCTGCGCCTCTGCGCGAAACCCTTATAAGATTCATGCCACCGCTCCTGCAAAGGGGCGGACTTCGGCCAGATGCTGATGCAGCTTTGCGTCCTCGCCTGCTGCACGCTTCGCCCATGGATCGACCTGATAGATGCTTTGCGAGAAGGCGAACCGTTCGGCGAGTGCCTTCCGTCCTGCTTCATCCTCAACAATCCGGCTTTTCACATAGTCGATACCGACGCGTTCGATCCAAGGCGCGGTGCGGTCCAGATAGCGGGCTTCTTCGCGGTACAGCTGGATGAAGGCGGCGCAATATTCGAGCGTCTCTTCCTCAGTTGCGACTTTGCACAGCAGATCGGTGCCGCGCAGGTGGATGCCGCCATTGCCGCCGACGAGAAGCTCGTAACCGCTATCGACGCAGATCACGCCAAAATCCTTTATCGTTGCTTCGGCACAATTGCGCGGGCAGCCCGAGACCGCGATCTTGAACTTATGCGGCATCCACGACCCCCAAGTCATCTGTTCAGTCTTGATGCCAAGGCCGGTTGAGTCCTGCGTCCCAAACCGGCACCATTCACTGCCGACGCAGGTCTTCACCGTGCGCAGTGCTTTGCCGTAAGCATGGCCAGAGACCATCCCTGCCGCGTTCAGGTCCGCCCAGATTGCGGGCAGGTCTTCCTTCTTGATCCCGAACAGATCGAGCCGCTGCCCGCCCGTCACCTTCACCATACGCGCGCCATATTTGTCGGCGGCATCGGCAATGGCGCGCAGTTCGTTGGGCGTGGTCACTCCCCCCCACATGCGCGGGACAACCGAATAGGTGCCGTCCTTCTGAATATTTGCGTGCATACGCTCGTTGGTGAAGCGGCTCTGCTGGTCATCGACGGCCTCACCGGGCCATGCACAGAGCAGATAGTAATTAAGGGCAGGGCGGCACGATGCGCAGCCATCGGGCGTGGTCCAATGCTGCGCCTGCATTACCTCAGGGATCGATTTCAGTTCTTTTTCGACAATGGCTTTACGCACATCTTCATGCGTGAAGCTGGTGCATTTGCACATCGGCTTCACTTGCCGTTCGCCGGCGAACTCATCGCCCAATGTCAGCGCGAGCAGCCCTTCAACAAGGTTGGTGCACTGGCCGCAACTGGCCGAGGCCTTACAACCGCTGCGCACGGCATCCAGATCATGCGCGCCATTATTGATGCAAGCGACGACTTTGCCTTTCGACACACCATTACAGCCGCAAATCTCGGCGTCGTCCCCAAGTGCTGCAACTGCATCAAAAGGGCTCGATCCCGCTCCTCCGCCATTTGCAAAGGCTTGGCCAAAGATCAGTGCGTCGCGGATTTCGGAGACGTCTTCCTGTTTCTTCAGAAGGTCGAAATACCAGTTGCCGTCGGCCGTATCGCCATAGAGCACGGCGCCGACAATTTTGTCTTCCTTGACGATGACGCGCTTGTACACACCGCGCGCCGCATCGCGCATCACTATGTCCTCACAGCCATCGCCGCCTGAGAAATCGCCTGCGGAAAACACATCAATGCCGGATACCTTCAGCTTGGTGGAGGTGACCGAGCCCGTATAGCCTGATGGTTCGGCAACCAACCCATCGGCAAGGCTGCGACACATATCCCAGATCGGCGCGACGAGGCCGTAAACTTGGCCCGAATGCTCCACACATTCACCGACCGACATGATATTTGCGTCGCTAGTGACAAGATGATCGTCGACATGGATGCCGCGCCCGATGGCGAGCCCCGCATCGCGTGCAAGCTTCACATTGGGCCGTATACCGACGGCCATGACGACAATGCTCGCCGGAATTTCGCGGCCATCCTTCAGCCGCACGCCTTCGACTTTGCCGTCGCCGCAGATTTCGGCGGTGTCGGCGGTGGTCAGGATCTGCTGCCCGCGCTTTTCCAGTTCGGTCTTTAGCAACCAGCCCGCTGCTTCATCCAACTGTCGCTCCATCAGTGTATTCATCAGATGGATGACTGTGACCTTCATTCCGCGCAGCGAAAGACCATGCGCTGCCTCCAACCCCAAAAGGCCACCGCCAATCACAACGGCATCACCACCCGATGATGCCGCGCGCAACATTGTCCCTACATCGTCCATATCGCGGAAAGAAATCACGCCCTGTAGATCATGTCCTGGAACCGGAATGATGAACGGATCAGAGCCGGTGGCGAGGATGAGCTTGTCATAAACCTCCACCCGCCCCGACTGCGACGTGACTGTTTTGGCCGCGCGGTCGATGGCAACTACAGGGTCGCCAGCAACCAGATCAATGCCATTGTCGTCATACCATTCCTGACCATTGATGATAATATCCTCAAAGGACTTTTCCCCCGCGAGCAGGGGGGATAGCATGATGCGGTTATAATTGACCCTCGGCTCGGCGCCGAAAATCGTGATGCGAAAACGGCTGGCGTCGCGCTCAAGGATTTCCTCAACCGCACGGCAGCCAGCCATGCCGTTACCTATGACGACTAAGTGCAGTTTGGGGACTGGATTAAGCATAATTACTCTCTTCAAAAGGCATAGTCGAACTGCGCCCAAAGTTTCCGGGTATCAGCATCACCTGCAAAATCGGCGATGCCCTTGCGGTTGTAGTCGGCATATTTGGCAAGGAAGGTGATCTTCTTGCCAATCTTCCAGCTCATCTGTGCATTCCATTCAGTGCCGAAATTCTGGTTCAGGCGATCAGACTTGAACTGGTGCCAGGTCAGTTGTGCTGCAAATCCGGGAAGGGCTTTGATCTTTGGCGATGCGCCCAGACCAAAATACAGGTCACGCAGGCCGTTGACCGGGGTGATCAGAAACTTGTCGGCGGTACCGTTAAACTTGTGCAGCGTGGCAAAGGGCGTCTGGAAGCTGGACAGGGCAACGCCCCCAATGCCTTTGCTGTCGGCACCGAGTACTTCATAGCCAGCGGTCAGCTTGAACGGTGTAACGTCAAGCATCGCTTCACCAAGCAGATAGTCTGATGAGCTGTTGTTGGGATTGTTGTTGTAATCCGACTGCACAGCATAGCTCGCCAGCAGGTTCAGCTTTGCCTTACCTATGGGGAAAGTCACATTTCCGCGCAGGCCAAATGTCTTGCTCGAAAGGCGGAAATTCTGCACCAGCGCTTCATCAAGGTCGGCCAGATAGGCAAAGCCGGTGATGCAAAATGTCTTACCCTTATAGCTGAGATTGGCGAGGATATTGTCGCCGCCAACGGCGGTTTGCCGCGCGCCAAAGCCGTCGACACCCCAAATCGTCCGCTGGCTCCAAGCATAAGTCAAATCTGCTTTTACGTTCTTGATACCCGTCCATTCGGCACGCACCGCATCAAAGGTCTGCTCATTTTGCCGCCAAGCGACTGAGCCAACAAAGCGCTGATCATCAAGGTTGATCCGCTGCCGTCCAGCAGTGATCACCGTTTTTGGAATACCGGTAAACTGGATCTGCGCGCGGTTCAGCTCGACATTTTCGGGATCAGAAATAACCGGCCCCAACTTGCCATTTACGCCGCTGTTATAATCTTCAACGATAGCCAGTGTGCCTTCACCCTCGACCAGCACCGTAAAAGACCCGCTTTTAGCTGTCACCCCGGCGCGAACCCGCAGCGTGACCGCATCACCCTCAACAGCAACACCTTGTTGTTCGACATTTTCATAGCGCAATCGCGCTTCGATGATCGGCTTGACTTCAACCTCTGCCATCGCCGGTGTAGCAATTGCGGTGGTCGACAATATGACGGTGTAGATAGCTTTGCGCATGTTTTTTCTCCCTGAAATTGGTTGTCCCAGGGCATCTTCTCCAATTGGTCGCTTACGCTGCATCGGCGTGCGATCCATGTTCATAATCGGCAAGGAATTGCAGAACTTCCTCACGGTAAGCATAGAATTTCGGGTGTTCGAGCAATGTCTTGCGGTCGCGTGGACGGGGCAGATCGACCTCCAGCACTTTGCCGATGGTGGCATTGGGGCCGTTAGTCATCATCACCACCCGGTCGGCGAGCAAGATCGCTTCATCGACATCATGGGTAACGCAGATTGCGGTCACTTTGGTGCGATCCCACACCTCCATCAACACGTCTTGCAAGTCCCAGCGGGTCAAGCTGTCGAGCATGCCAAAGGGTTCATCAAGGAGCAGGAGTTTGGGTGAAAGCGCAAAAGCGCGTGCAATGCCAACGCGCTGCTTCATACCGTTCGACATTTCCGATGCCAGCTTGTCGAGGCTATCGCCCAAGCCAACACGGCTAAGATAATAATCGACAATATCGCGTCGTTCTGCGCGGCTGGCATGCGGGTAAACCCGGGCCACTCCCGCCATAACATTTTCCCGCGCGGTCAACCACGGCATCAGGCTGGGTGATTGAAACACCACACCCTTGTCAGGACCAGCAGAGTCAATCTCGCGCCCATCCAGCACAATGCCGCCATTCGAAATGCTGTTCAGCCCGGCAGCCATCGTCAGCACCGTCGACTTGCCACACCCCGAATGGCCGATCAGCGAAATGAAATCGCCTTTGTTCATCAGCAGGTTGAAATCTTCCACCACGGTCAGTGGACCTTTTGGTGTGGGATAGATTTTCTGCAGCTTGAAAAATTCCAGATAGCGCCGCTGTATTCCCGATTTAGCCGCATCAAGATAGGCCTGTGGCGGCTGCAATGCAGTGATCGGCGTCACATTCGGCAGCGCTGGTTCAGCCGTTACCTGTGCGCTGTTGCGCGCGCTGTTCAGGCCATCGAGATAAGTCGCGATGCGGTTGCGCAAAGCCTTGTAAGCAGCGTCATGGTTCAGCGCGGTGCGTTCACGAGGACGCGCGATGTTGATTGGAAATATCTGTCCGATCTTGCCTGTTCCGGGTTCGAGCACTGCGACCCGGTCAGCAAGCAACAAAGCCTCATCCACATCATTGGTGATGAGCAATATGGTGCGCTTTTCCTGTTCACGGATGCGGTCAATCTCACCCTGCAACTTGGCACGGGTTAGTGCATCAAGTGCCGACAGCGGCTCATCGAGCAGCAAAATCTCTGGCTTCATGGCCAGCGCGCGTGCGACCGCCACGCGCTGGCGCATGCCCCCTGATAGCTCTGCCGGACGGCGGTCCATGGCACGGGCAAGCCCAACCAGCGTCACTGTATCGGCAACCAACTGCTTTCGCTCAGCTTTCGACATATCCTTATGCACAGCATCCACGGCAAGCGCGACATTGCCCTCCACCGTTAGCCAGGGCATCAGCGAATAGGATTGGAATACCAGACTGGTTTCGCTTCCCGGTCCCTCCACCGGCTTTCCGCGCACCAGCACTTCACCGCTATCCGCCTCAATCAGCCCAGCTATCAAGGAGATCAAAGTGGTCTTTCCGGTGCCTGAAAAACCAAGGATCGCGACAAATTCGCTTTCGTCCACACTCAGGTCGATGCCGTTCAGCACGGGCGTATCGGGATAGGCCTTTGTCACGCCTTTCAGTTCAAGAATAGCTGCCATGATCAGCTGCCCATCCGCTTGGCGACCATATTCTGCGCCATGCCCATTGCGCGGTCGAGCGCGAATCCGATGAGGCCGATGACCACTACCGCAACCATGATCCGTGCCAAAGACCGATCATTGCTGTTCTGGAATTCATCCCAGACAAATTTACCAAGGCCGGGGTTTTGCGCGAGCATTTCCGCTGCAATCAGCACCATCCAACCCACGCCCAGCGAAAGCCGCATACCCGTAAAGATATAGGGCATAGCAGAGGGCAGGACGAGCTTGGTCAGTTTGGAAAACCAGCTGAGACGAAGCACTTTACCAACGTTGAGCAAATCCTTGTCGATGCTGGCAACACCGACCGCGGTATTGATCAACGTTTGCCATAGCGAGCAGAGCATCACCGTTATCGCCGAGATTACAAAGCTCTTGGCGAGCAAAGGATCGGAACTGGTGATTGAAGCCGAGACCACCATCGTTACTATTGGCAACCAAGCCAGCGGGCTGATCGGGCGCATCACCTGAATGAGGGGGTTGATCGCGGCATTGATGCGCTTTGACATACCAGCCACTAACCCGAGCGGAACCGCAACCACTGTCGCCATAATGAAACCTAATGCGACGGTTTGCAGCGAGGTGAAAATCTGGTCGACAAAGGTCGGCGCGCCCGACCATGTGCCACCTGCCGCCACCACGGCCGCAGCCTCTGTCCGCGCATCAGCATGTTCACCCATCAATGCAACAAACTGCGCCCAAACCTCACCAGGCCCCGGCAGAGCGCCGAGCGAGGTCTGCACTTGCGGCGCCAGCACCGCCCAAAGGCCGATAAAGGACAATATGCCTAAGACAGGCGGCCACAAAGCATCAAAGGCGCCGCGCGGTGTTGGCAGTTTGAACTGGCCCACCTTGGCCAGCACCCAATTGGGTGCTGGCTTCGGCTGCTGTTCCATCGTGGTAGATGGGGTCTCGTCAACCATGTTGTCCTGTTCCGGTTCGACTGCTTTGATGGCGGCGGTCAATGTCATTGGTGTTGTCCTGTGGTCTTGTCCGGTGGGTTACTTCACGCCAGCCGCCGTGACTTTCTGACCGGGTTTCAGACCGATTGAAAAGCTGGCGATATAGGCTGACGGTTTTTTCGCATCGAAGGCGACGCCGTCGATTGCGGGCTTAGTATAGCTGCGGAAACCATCGCTTTCGGGGAAGGCATCAGCTTTGGCTTTGCCATCGGTGACAAGCGACTTGGCAGCGTCCATATACAGGTCAGGACGGTAAACCGACTTTGCGGTTTCAATGTACCAGCTGTCAGCCTTGTCCTCTGGGATCTGGCCCCAGCGGCGCATCTGCGTCATGATCCAGATCGCGTCAGAGTAATAGGGATAGCTGGCATTCTGATCGAAGAACATGTTGAATTCCGGCGTTTCGCGGGTGTCGCCATCGCCAAAAGTGAATTTGCCAGTCATTGATGCCATCAGTACTTTTTCATCGGCACCAACATACTGTGACTGAGCAAGCAACTTCACTGCTTCAGGCCGGTTCTTCCCACCTTCTTCGTCTAGCCACATTTGCGCGCGGATGATGGCGCGCAGCAGCGCTTTGGTGGTTTTCGGATTGGCCTTGGCAAAAGCTTCGGTCAAACCAAAGACCTTGTCTGCGTTTAGGCCCGCAATATCAGGATCGACGATCACAGGGACACCGATTTTTTTGGCAACCGATGCTTGGTTCCATGGCTCACCGACTGAATAACCGTCAATTGTGCCTGCCTCGAGCGTTGCCGGCATTTGCGGCGGCGGAGTTACTGACAGTTGAACTTCAGCTCCCGTCGTGCCTGCTGCATCACCGGGCAGATAATAGCCTGGATTGATCCCGCCCGCCGCAAGCCAGTAGCGCAGCACATAGTTGTGGCCGGAAACCGGAAAAACAACGCCCATTTTGAACGGTTTGCCATCGGCTTTATACTGTGTGAGCACAGGTTTTAGCGCTGTGGCCGGAACAGGCTTACCCTTTTCGAGCGTCGGCGCGATCAGGCTGTAAACCTTGTTTGAAAGCGTGATGCCTTTGCCGTTCATATCGAGGCTAAGCGGCGCCACGATCTTCACTTTCGATCCGATGCCAACGCCTGACGCAATCGGATGGCCCGCGAGCATGTGTGCAGCGTCCAGCTGTCCACCTGAGACGCCATCAACCAGCACTTTCCAGTTGGCCTGTGGTTCCAGCGTTACACTTAGACCTTCTTCTTCGAAAAAGCCCTTTTCCTTGGCAATCACCAACGGTGCGATGTCGGTCAGCTTGATAAAGCCGATTTTGACCGCAGCTTTCTCTAAGTCACCTTTTGCCATAGCCTTTGGCGCATCGGATGTTCCACCTCCGCAGCCAATCAAAGCGGTGGTCAGTGCCAGTGCGATTGCAGTTCCCAGAAATTGTCGTCTCATGTCATACTGTCCCTGAAAAAGTTGATGCCTGTTCCGCTCCCGAACCGAACGCAAAAAGCCGCCCACAAGCGGGGTGTCCCGTTTGCGTGGCGGCGTTGCCATTCGTCTTTTGTGACTGAGTCTAAAGAAACGCGCCATTGCGTCCCGCACCCCGATTCGTCAGGCTTTTGCAGCCTCTGACTTAAAACTGCCTATATTATAATCAATTTGCAAGCACTATATTGCAATGCACAAATTTTAGGCAATGATCTATTATTTAAGCAGCTTGATGAAAGCTTCCGGGTCAAAGCTTTGTCCGTCGAAAAAGCTGTCAGCGCTCAGTATCAGTCGCCCTTGTATGCTACCCACCCCGGTCGGTCCGCTGATGCCACCCTCTAGCTTAGAGCTGGCACCCGGTAATGTCGCACCGATTGGGCCAAGGGCTGAGCGATAGATATCGGGCCGAAATACGCCCTGTGCCAGCTGGTACTGAGGCAGGGAGGGAACCACATGACCTGCCTCTGCCATTTGCGCATAAAGCCATGCTGCTTGGCTGACCCATGGAAAGTTGGCCGCCTCTCGGTGTTGAAACATAAAATCCGGAATGCGGACCGATGGATAGCTCTTAGCGAACAAAACCTTGTCCTGAATGACGCGCCGGATCGCGTCCGCTGAACCATCCAGATATTCCGGCCGCGCCATGATGGTCGTGATAACGTCTAGCTTCTCTGGATCGACAAAGGCTTCACCCGCACGATACAACGCACGCATCAGTGGTTCGAAAAGCTCCAACTCTGCTTCCAGCCGCACTTGCTTGACGGCCAGAACTTTCTCTACCCCCCGCTGCCAGATTTGCGATGTCGTTGCGATAACTACGCCTGCACCTTGCTCCACTGCTACACTGTTCCAAGGCGCGCCAACGCAAATGCCGTCAACCTCGGCACTTGCCAGCGCATCGGCGGCAAAAGGCGGAGCAATGGTTACGATCTCGACATCGGATTGTGGATCAGTACCAGTCCCTCGCAGCCAATAACGCAGCATGTAATTATGGCTAGAATAGCGATGAACTACGCCCAGCCGCAGCTTCTCTCCAGCATCGCGACGCGCCTTTGCAAGCTCAGCAAAACGGGTGCCGATGGTGCGAATATCTCCGGGCCCACCAATCTCTGTAACCTGTGCTGCAAGGTCCGGCCGCAAAGTGATAGCATTGCCGTTCAATCCCAGCACAAACGGTACCGAGAGAGGAACCGCCGGTCTGCCAAGGCCCAAAGTTGTCGCAATAGCAAGTGGTGCCACCATATGTGCGGCATCGCTGTGGCCATAAAGCAGCCGGTCCTGCACCGTCGCCCAGCTCATGTCACGGACCAGACGGAGATCAAGGCCTTCGGCTTCGGCAAAGCCAAGCTCACGCGCCAATATCGGAAGAGCCGCATCGACCAGCGGCAAGAAACCAAGGCGGACCAAATTCAGATTCATAATCCCCCCATCAACTTGTCGGCAGTCAGCAACGCATCGGCAACCTCGGCGATTTTGCGACCACTATCCATCGCTGACTTGCGCAGCAGAGCATAGGCCGCCGGTTCGTCAATCCCGCGTTTCTTCATAAGCAGCGTTTTTGCAGCATCCACGGCTTTTCGTTCTGCAAGCGCACTACGCGCTTCGGCCAGCTCTGACTTTAACCGGGCAAAAGCATTGAAGCGTTTGATGGCAAGATCGACAATAGCCCTGATCCGCTCCGCCTTTAGGCCATCAACAACATAAGCGGAAACGCCAGCGTCAATCGCCGCTTCCATCGCCGCATCATCAGTCTGATCGACAAACATGGCCACAGGACGGGCCAATGCACGCGACACGGCGAACAGCTCTTCCAACTCGTCGCGCTGAGGATTTTCCAAATCAATAAGGATCACATCCGGTGCAAACTCCTCTATTCGGGAGACAAGTCCGATGCGTTCAGAAAGAACAAGAATCTTGCTTAGGCCGGATGCCTCCAGCCCTTCACGGATAACCGCAGCCCGCGCAGGGCTTTCATCGATAACAGCAATGCGCATTTTGTGCAGTGCAACATAAACGCTAAAACCGTTTCAGCAAGAGGCAAGTCCTGTGCCGCCAACTTTCCGGACATTCGCGTCACTTTACAAACTCGCTGTTTCCTCTTGCTCGTTCGCCGCCTTGACCCTGCAAGAGAATTGGAACATATAATGAACAAATGCGAGTCGATATCAGCAAACTCATGCCCCCTTCCTCGATTGTTGCAGGGCCATGCGAACCTGTTTTCCGCTGGGAAACAGGTGCCGCTATTTTGGATGATGCTATTGGTGGCGGTTTCGCGATTGGCCGCGTGCATGAAGTTTTTGCCGCACGCGCCGAAGATAGCCCTGCTTGCGCAGGCTTTGTTTTGGCTTTGGCAATCAGAAATGCGGGGCATAGCAAGCCGGTAGTCTGGTTGCGGAGTGAGCGTGCGGTTCGGGGCGGGGTGATTCAGGGTGCTGGTTGGGCTGAGCTGGGCGGCGCGCCAGAGGCTTGCCTGTTTGTGCTTGCAGAGGATGCGAAAGCATTGCTGCGTGCAGGCGTTGATGCTTTGCGGTGCGGCGGTCTAGGGGCGGTTGTGATTGAAGGCTGGGGACGGATGCCCGAGCTTGATCTCACCGCAAGCCGCCGCCTGTCGCTTGCTGCCGAAAAATCAGAAGTGCCTTTGCTGATGCTGCGTGTGGATGCAGAGCCAGTGCCAAGCGCTGCTGAAACGCGCTGGCAAGTTTCAGCCGCACCTTCACAGGCATTGCCGGGTAATGCACCCGGCGCGCCTTGTTTTGATATCGAATTGCTACGCTGTCGCTCGCGTCCTGCGGGCCAGAGCTGGCGGCTGGAGTGGGATCGTGACCGAAAATCATTCCGGGACACGGCGGTTTCTGGCTCTATGGTTTCCCTTCCTCTCCGCAGACAGGCTGCGCAGACAGGAAATGGACCATTGCGCCCAGACGCCAAATACGCCGCCTGACGCGCCCCCAAAAAAACCTCTTGTCTTCACTGTCAAGATCAAAAATGCGCTGCGAATTGCCGCGGTGGATGCGCATGCGCAAACGCTTGGGCTGGTGCCGGGCCTCGCCCTTGCCGATGCGCGGGCACGCGAGCCGCAGCTGCTTGCCGTTCCGATGGATGAAGCAGCGGATAGCCATATGCTCCGCCGCCTTGCGCATCGCTGTTCGTGCTGGTCGCCCACAGTAGTGCTGATGCCGCCCGATGCGATTGGCATTGATATACAGGGCGCGGCGCATCTGTTTGGCGGCGAGGCCGGGCTAATGACAGAGGTGGAAGCGGCGATGGCGGTGGCCGGCATGGAGGTGCGGCTTGCCTGCGCTGACACAGCGGAAGGCGCGCAGGCGCTGGCCCGTTTCGCTATGCTGCCTGTGGTGGATGAGGCAGCGGCTCTGCGCGCGCTTCCGGTTGTGGCATTGGGCCTTGAGCCACAAGCGGCGCTGGGTTTGCAGCGCGCGGGGCTTAAAACACTGGGCGATGTCGCCGCCCGCCCGTCCGCCAGTATTGCTGCGCGTTTCGGGATGGAGGCAGTAACGGCGCTGGACCGGATATTGGGCAAGGCGCGCGGCGCGCTGATGCCGATGCTTCATACAGCGCCCTTGCGTTTTGAACGCCGCTTTGCTGAACCGATTGCGCATCAGGCTAGCATTGCTGCTGCACTTTCCACTTTGCTCGATGAAGCCATGACTGCACTTGCCAAGCGAGGTCTTGGCGGGCGGCGTTTTCGGTTGACGCTCTGCCGCAGCGACGGTGCAAAGCAGTATCTGGATATTGAGGTAGGCAGCCCGACGCGCGATCCTGCATTGGTGCTGCGGCTGTTTAACGAACGAGCAGAGACGCTCAATGATCCGCTCGATCCGGGTTTTGGCTATGACAGCCTATTGCTCGCTATTCCCTCAGCCGAAAAGCTGGGGGTGGAACAGCACAGCTTTGAAAGCGAAGCCAAAGCCGATATCGCACTCGCTGAGCTGATCGATCGCCTCAGCACCCGTCTGGGGCCGGGGCGCATCCGCCGTCTGGTGCCGCATGACAGCCATATCCCCGAACAGGCGCAGTTGGCGCTTCCCGCTGTCCATGCTCGAAAGCCTGTACCATGGCCCGCGCCACCCAAGGGCGAACCGCCGCAACGCCCTCTGTTCCTGTTCGATCCGCCGCAACCGGTGGAAGTAATTGCCGAAGTCCCCGATGGCCCGCCGCACCGTTTCCGTTGGAAGCGCAAGCTGCACGAGGTGCGGCTGTATGAAGGGCCGGAACGGATCGCTACGGAATGGTGGCGTAAAAAGGGCGGCGAATATGCAGGCAAAGGCGGCTTGACCCGCGATTATTACCGGATCGAGGATGTGCATGGCAGGCGCTACTGGATTTTCCGTCATGGACTGTATGAGGAAAAGCCTGATCCGAAATGGTATCTTCACGGGCTGTTCGCATGAGTGCAGCCTTTGCCGAACTGGCCGCTGTCAGCAATTACAGCTTCTTGCGCGGCGCCTCACATCCGGCCGAGATGGTGCACCGTGCACATGCGCTTGGTATGAGCGGGATCGGCATTGCTGATCGCAACAGCGTCGCTGGCGTGGTGCGCGCGCATATGGCCTGGCGTGAGATCAGGGAACGATTTGAGTGTGAACTTGCCCAGAATTCTGCGTGTTTCCGGCTTGTCGTGGGCGCGCGGTTGGTGTTTGCCGATGGCACGCCGGACATCATTGCCTATCCTGCTACACGTTATGGCTGGGGGCGGTTAACCCGGCTTTTAACGCTGGGCAACCGTCGTGCAGTAAAGGGCGATTGCATCCTTCAGCTTGCCGATTTGCTGGATCATGCAGAGGATCTGTTGCTGATTGCAATGGAAGGTGACGCGGCCTTGCTTAGCACACTTGCCAAGGCTTGTCCGGGCAATGTCTGGCTTGCCGCAACTATGCACCGTGCAGGAAAGGATGCACGGCGGTTGGCAGAATTGCAGGCGTTGAGTGCTGCAACAGGCGTGCCGCTGCTTGCCACCAATGACGCGCTGTATGCGCGGCCAGAAGCGCGCGCGCTGCATGATATCGTCACCTGCATCCGCGAGGGCACGAGCATACAAAGCGCAGGCAAGCGCCTCCTCGCCAATGCAGAGCGGCACCTTAAAAATCCCGAAGAAATAATGCGGCTTTTCCGCAATTGCCCCGAAGCCCTTGGCGCTACGCAAGACTTGTTGTCGCGCATATCCTTTACGCTCGACGATCTCAGCTATGAATATCCGCACGAACCGGTGCCGCAGGGCTGGAAACCTCAGGATTGGCTTGAGCATCTGGTGATGGAAGAAGCTAACCACCGCTATCCCGGCGGCCTGCCCGAAATCTGGGCGAAAACTATCGCTGAAGAATTCCGCCTGATCCGTTTAAAGAACTACGCTTATTACTTCCTCACCGTTCATGATCTGGTGCGATACGCGCGTAGTCTTGATCCGCCGATCCTTTGTCAGGGCAGGGGGAGCGCTGCCAATTCGGTGGTCTGCTATTTGCTGGGGATCACCTCAGTCGATCCGGTTACGAATAAGCTGCTCTTCTCGCGCTTCTTGTCTGAAGAACGCAACGAACCGCCCGATATTGATGTCGATTTTGAACATGAGCGGCGCGAAGAAGTGATGCAATATGTCTATCGGCGCTATGGCCGAGAGCGGGCAGGGATCGCCGCAACGGTGATCCACTATCGCCCGCGCAGCACAGTCCGCGAAGTCGGCAAAGCGCTGGGGTTGACTGAGGATGTCACTGCACGGCTGGCAAGCACCATCTGGGGCAGCTGGGGGCGGGATATGCCCGATACGCGGATGGAGGAGGCAGGTTTTGATCCCGCCAATCCGCAGATCGCACGATTGAAAACGCTGGTTGAACAGTTGCTCGAATTTCCCCGGCATCTGTCACAACATGTCGGCGGTTTTGTGCTGACCGAGGGGCGATTGGATGAACTGGTGCCGATCCATAATGCCGCTATGCCTGATCGCACTTTCATCGAATGGGACAAGGACGATATCGATGCTTTGGGGCTGATGAAGGTTGATGTGCTGGCGCTGGGCATGCTGACCTGTATTCGCAAAAGCTTTGATATGATGCGTGAGTTGGGCCTTGGCGACCATGATTTGCAGCGCGTTCCGACAGAATGTCCCAAAGTATTCGCTATGCTGAAAACGGGCGACAGTATCGGCACATTTCAGGTCGAAAGCCGGGCGCAGATAAATATGTTGCCGCGGATGAAACCCAAATGCCTGTACGATCTTGTCATTCAGGTTGCGATTGTTCGGCCCGGGCCAATCCAGGGCGGGATGGTGCATCCTTATTTACGCCGCCGAAATGGAGAAGAGGCGGTGCATTTTCCTTCCCCCGCGCCGCCGCATGACCGGCATGAGCTGCGTAATGTGCTGGAGAAGACGCTTGGCGTGCCGCTGTTTCAAGAACAGGCGATGAAGCTTGCGATTGTCGCAGCGGCTTTTACGCCTGCGCAGGCTGATGGCTTGCGGCGGGCTATGGCAACATTCCGTAATGTTGGCACCATCCACCGCTATCAGGAAAAGATGATCGAGGGCATGGTAGTGCGCGGCTATGAACGCGAATTTGCCGAGCGTTGTTTCGAACAAATCAAAGGCTTTGGCGAATATGGTTTTCCCGAAAGCCATGCTCAGGCCTTTGCTTGGCTCGCTTACATTTCTTGCTGGCTAAAATGCCATCATCCAGCTGTGTTCTCTTGTGCGCTGCTAAACTCGCAACCCATGGGCTTTTATGCGCCCGCCCAGTTGGTGCGTGATGCGCGCGAGCATAATGTGGAGGTGCGGCCTGCCGATGTAAATACGAGCAGCTGGGACAATAGAGTGGAGGCCATAAGCGAGGGGTGTTTTGCACTTCGTCTCGGCTTTCGTCAGATTGACGGTTTTAGGGAAAGCTGGGCCGAAGCACTGGTCGTTGCACGCGGCGATTGCGCTTTTACTTCGGTGGAAGATCTTGCCCGCCGCGCGGCACTTCCACCTGCTGCTTTGCGTAAGCTGGCCGACGCCGATTGCTTTGGCTCGCTTGGCAAAGTGCGACGCGATGCGCTTTGGGAGGCGCGCCGTATGCAAGCGGATCAACTGCCGCTCTTTGCATTTACAGAAGCCCCGGAGTTGGGCGTGGAGGAAGATGCACAGCTTCCCGCCATGTCGCTTTCCGAAGAAGTAGTTGCCGATTTTCAGATGACACGATTGTCTTTAAAAGCCCATCCGATGCAGTTTTTGCGCGCAGAGCTTGATGCTGAAGGTGTGCTCAGCTGTGCTGATGCCAATGCCATGCCCGATGGCAGCAAAGTGCAAGTCGCAGGTATTGTCCTTATTCGCCAGCGCCCGGGCAAGGGCAATGCCGTCTTCATCACCATCGAAGACGAAACCGGTATCGTCAATGCTCTGCTGTGGGCACGCGACATGGAGAAACAGCGCCGCGCAGTAATGGCTTCGCGGCTGATGCTGATCAAAGGCGAAATTCAGCGCAGTAAAGAGAATGTCGTTCACCTGATGGCGGCACGGATTATAGACCGCACAGCAATGCTCGATGCACTTTCTGACAGTGAACGGGCCACGCCGGAACTTGCCCGGGGAGATGAAGTCACGCGCCCTCAAACACCGCGGTTGCCGCAAAATTCACGAGGCCATCCTCGCAATATCCGCATCTTGCCTAAATCACGTGATTTCCATTAAATTTTGTTGCTGAATTCTTAGATCGTCAACTTAAGAGCGATTAGATATGCAGTCTTCCGAATATTTGTGATGGTCTTCGTAACGCTGTTAAGGCACAATCGCAGTGATGGCGCGATGCGGGGGATCAGTTTGGAATGTGGCCGGTTTTCCGTCTGTATACAGCGCCTGCAGTGCGTTGACCATTCGGCGCTGAACCATGGACGAGCGCGATGATGCCGAGATCGTACAAGCGGCGATTGCCGGTGATCGTGATGCCTTTGCCGCACTGCTCCAGCGCCACTATAACCGCATTCACGGCCTCGCATGGCGGCTGACGGGTTCGCGAGCGGATGCCGATGATATAGCGCAGGATGTTTGCTGCATCCTTGCCGAAAAGCTTAACGATTTTCGCGGCCAGGCCAAATTCACGACATGGGTATACAGCATCGTATTCAATACCTGCCGCGACTTCCGGCGACGGCGCTCTGCCTTTACCCGCTTCACCGACAAGTTGAGCGTTATGGCCGGACTTTCCAAGGCACCTGATGGCCGTGACGCCTATGATGCGATCTGGATCGAAAGCGCGATCGCGCGGTTGAAACCGGAGCTTCGCGACACAGCCATTCTGGTCGCGGGACAGCAGCTAACCCATGGCGAAGCGGCGCAGATATTGGGGGTCGCCGAAGCAACGGTGTCGTGGCGGATGCATGAAATTCGGCGACAGTTGGCACCTAAAGCAAACTCGCAAGATTGATCGGCAAATCTGAAGCAATTTTTTTTCGCAAGGCCGCAAAGCTTTTCCGGCGCCCGCGCATCTCAGGAATATGCAGGCAATTTTGCACTGCTGTTATTTGGGAGACACTTTATGTCCCGTTTTCATTTGTTGCTCACCGCAGGAATGTCGATCTCGCTCGTCACGGCCTGCACCCAGTCTAGCAATATCGCATCGCCGGCGTCTGCGCCGACGCCCGATCCGGTCGCTACCGGTAAGGCAGTTGACCCGGAAGAGGATTCCTCAGCGATCGTCGTTACAGGGCGGAGGGAGACCCAAACTCAACAAGATATGCCACTCGCTATATCGGTGATTTCATCCGAAACCTTTGCTCCCGCGCCGCCGCCTGTCTCCAGTCCAGTGGTCGTAACGGCAAGCTCCCACAATGCGGCAGTACGGCAAAGCGATTTGACGACGCCCTATTACAAAGACAGCGGCCGCGACAAATTCACTGCGACCGAGCAAAACCCTTTCAAAGTAACGACCGACGAACCCGTCTCGACCTTCTCGATCGACGTCGACACGGCGTCCTATTCTTTTGTTCGTGCCTCGCTCAACAACAATGTCCTTCCGCAGTCGGCAGCAGTTCGAACCGAAGAGCTAGTCAATTATTTTCCATATAACTATGCTGCCCCGCAAAGCGCACAGCAGCCTTTCAGTACCAATGTTGCGGTGATGCCGAGTCCATGGACTGAGGGACGAAAGCTCGTGCGCGTTGGCATCAAGGGCTATGCCATCGACAACGCGGCGCGTCCGCGTGCCAATCTAGTATTCCTTGTAGATACCTCTGGCTCGATGAACGACCCTGCCAAGTTGCCGCTGGTCAAACAGTCGCTGGCGATGCTGCTCGATCAGCTCGATGACAATGATCACGTGTCCATCGTCACCTATGCAGGCAGTGCCGGCACCGTCCTAGAACCAACCCCGGCGGGTCAGAAAACCAAAATCCTTGCGGCACTTAACCAGCTTGGTGCGGGTGGCAGCACTGCGGGTGCAGAGGGCATCCGCCAAGCCTATGCGCTGGCCGAGCGCAACCTTGATCCGCGCGGCGTCAACCGTGTCATTCTGGCGACTGACGGCGATTTCAATGTCGGGATCACAGATCAAAATGAGCTTAAAGGCTATGTAGAGCGTGAGCGCGGAAAGGGCATTTTCCTGTCGGTACTTGGCTTTGGCATGGGCAATTACAACGATGCTTTGATGCAGACGCTGGCCCAGAACGGCAATGGTGCCGCCGCCTATATCGACACACTTAGCGAAGCACGCAAAACGCTTGTTGATGAAGCCACCTCGACACTGTTTCCGATTGCAAAGGACGTGAAGATCCAGGTTGAGTTCAATCCGGCAACCGTCGCTGAATATCGCCTTGTCGGTTATGAGACGCGGATGCTGAAGCGGGAAGATTTCGACAATGACAAGATTGATGCGGGCGATGTTGGGTCGGGGCAGTCGGTCACGGCGATCTATGAAATCGTTCCTGTTGGTGGGCCGCGTGCAATCGGCGACCTGCGTTATTCCAAGCCTGCGTCACGGGTCTCTGATGCGGGCCGTGCAGGCGAGTATGGCTTCGTCAAGATCCGTTACAAGCTGCCAAAATCGGACACCAGCCAACTGATCTCGACACCGATCAACCGCGCGGTTGAATTTGCGCGTTTTGACGAAGCGCCGGAAGATGCGCGCTTTGCGGTTGGCGTTGCGTCCTTTGCCGAGCTACTGCGCGGTGGACGCTACAATGGTTCGATGACTCTCGACGATGTTTTGAAGATCGCAGGCGACGCGCGCGGCCGTGACGACTTTGGCTATCGTACAGAGCTGGTCAATCTTATCCGTAGCGCCAAATCCGCCAGTGCGATGGAACGACTACCACAGTAACAACTACTACTGTGAGGCCCCGAGCGGCATCGCTGCAACGACTAACGCACGGCGGCGCTTTCAAACAAGCGTCGCCGTATCGACCGCCGCGCTATTTTGGTTATAAGGCACAATAATGCTGATGAGCCCTTTCACTATTCGATTTTGCTGCGTCGAGCTAGGTCGGCGCGGCTGGGCCAGCTTGTTGGCTGACGAGAGCCGCCGGTGAGAGATGACGACGATCTTAGGGCTGTTTTACCCGAACCGCCACCGCCTGCGCCGAAACCGCGCGATGCAGCGATTGCAGCGGCTCTTGCTCGCTTTGACGGTGAGCCCGCCCTGGCGCCTGCACGTCGACCGGAGACGGCGGCGTGGTGGAAGACGCTACGTGGCCCGCAGGTCGGCCTGATCGCTGCGACCGTGCTAGTTGCCGCGATTAGTTTACCGTTCGCGTTACAACCGCCTGTGCC
>JAAFIB010000139.1 GCA_013297725.1 Sphingomonadales bacterium | reverse complement strand
ACTGCGCGCGACATTGACGGTCGGGGCAATATGCGATGCGATCAGCGCAATCCCGCCAGAGGCTGTATGCCGGCTTAGGGCTTCGTCCAACCGCGCGACATTGGCTTGGTCTAATCCATTATAGGGTTCATCCAGCAACCAGATTGCAGCGTTGCTGGCGATCATCCGGGCAAGGCTAGCGCGGCGTTTTTGACCGGCGGACAGGAACCGGACTGGCAGTTCGGCCAGCGGAATAAGGTCAAGCGCCTCCAGCGCCTTTTCCAGATCTGCGTTACTGACGCCATCTAGTTTCGCCCAGAACCGCAAATTGTCCTCAACGCTTTGTTCGGGGTCGAGCGCGTTGTTATCATCGGTTAGCGCGATTGAGCCTGTCAGCTGCAATCGTCCAGCGGCTAGTGGCAGTAACCCTGCAAGCGCACGCAACAATGTCGATTTGCCGGAACCGTTCGCACCGCGCACCCAAATAATTTCGCCGCCCTGCGCCTCCAACGAAAAATCACGCAGCACCAATCGGTTGCCGCGCGAGATTGCGGCGTTGACCAATGTTATCGCAGGTGTGTCAGCTTGACGAACGCTCATGCCGCGACATAGGCATGGCAGAACCAAAAAGCAAAGGCAGGAGAATAGGATGAGCGTTTCGAAACTGGACGATCAGACGCGGGCTCTCGCTCTGAAAGAATTGGCGCATTGGGAATATGACAGCGCAGCGCAAGGCATCCGCCGCACGCTGACTTTCACCGACTTTGCCGAGGCATTTGGTTTTATGGCGCGCGTTGCGATTATTGCCGAGAAAGCGGACCATCATCCCGAATGGTTCAACGTTTACAACCGTGTCGAAATTCTGCTGACTACGCATGACGCAGGCGGGTTGTCGCAGCGGGATCTAGACCTCGCCAAAGCGATTGACTTTTTCGCCTAAGCCTTAGTGCCGACTACTGAATCCAGCCCTTCGACAAGTCCAGTCGAGCGGTTCCGCAACCGGCCCGGGAACCAGCGGGCGGCAAAGGCCAGCTGCTTGGCCATTTTGTTGACGGTGGTGTGGACCTTGTTTCCATGCACCGCAGCCCAAGCCGCAGGGCCGATGATCTCAACCGGGCTGACTGGAATACCGGCCGCCTCTAGCCGTTCCTTGCCCGTCATATTGCTACCATCGGCGACGGCGCTGATGATGTTGGTGTCGATGAAGCCGGGCATCAGCGAACGCGATTTGATGCCTAATGGTGCCCATTCAATATCATGCGATTCGGTTAGGCCGCGCACCGCAAATTTGGTTGCGCTATAAACGCTTAACCCCCCGACGCCGTAAATCCCTGCCGCAGAACTTGTATTCAATACGCACGATCCGCGCCGTAAATAGGGGAATACTGCACGGATGCCGCTGATAACTCCGGTAAAGTTAATCGCGATCTGACGGTCGATATCTAGGTCAGTCATGTCCTGTATCGGCCCGCCCGCGCCAATGCCTGCATTGTTGAACAATACGTCGACAGTGCCGCCTGTATGCGTCACGAAATCGGACAAAGCTGCGGCCCATTGCGCGCGGTCGGTGACATCCAAATGGTGCATGGAGCTTTGTCCGGCAGGCAACATCGCGGCAGTTTCAGCTGTGCCCGCATCGTTGACATCGGCAAGGCCAACGAACCAGCCTTTGCCAGCAAAGAACCGGGCGACTTCGCGGCCGAGGCCGGATGCTGCACCAGTGATGAAAATGCTCTTCCTGTTGTCAGCCATATGCCGCTCTCCTTTGCGCCCTATTTGCACAGATGTAAGCAGCGGAAAAGCCTGTTGCGGTCAACCCCTACTTGCAGTTGCGCGAACAGGGCGATATTTCCAAAGGCGAACAAAGGATTTCCTATGACGCGACTATTGGCGGCGCTTTTTGCGCTTCTGCTCATTTTGGCCCCGGCGCAGGCGCGTGCCGAAATCATTGCGACATTTTACAGCCATGATTTTGGCGATCATTTCCCGCACACTTTCTTCACGTTGAAAGGTAGTGTCGAAGCAACGGGGGAAGTCGTTGATACCAATTACGGTTTCACCGCGAAATCTACGTCGCCTGCGATCTTGCTGGGATCGGTCGTTGGCATCATCGAGACTAAAGACGCGAAATATATCGAGAAATCAAATCCTCACTTCACGCTGAAACTTGACGACACCCAGTATCAGGCGCTGATGGCGCATGTCGAAAAATGGCGAAACATTCCGGGCAAAAGTTATAATCTGAATAAGCAGAATTGCGTCCATTTTGTAATGGAGGCCGCCGAGCTCCTTGGCCTGACGGTCAACCGCAAAAGCAAGCTGTTCAAAAAGCCGAAGTCCTTTGTTCTGGAAATGATGAAGCTGAACCCGGATTTGAAGCTTTAGCGGTGGCGACCGTTCGCGCCGAAGCGCTTCCCATTGGCACATTGCTGGAACGCTTTCGCGAGGCAGGTGACTATACCGATTGTTTTGTCATCGATGTTGATGGCGCAGTTGCGCAGAGTGAATATGTCCGCGCCTTTTACACCAGCTGGTTGTTCAAGATCGAGCGCTTCATCCTGACATGGGCGGTAAATAAGCCATCAAATGATACCGAAGCTGCCGCTCTGTCGGTGGGCGATAGCGATAGCTTTGCCGCATGGAGTGTCGAAGGGCGCACTGACAACCAGTTGCTGATGTGTGATTATCAACACCGCACGCGATCATGGTTGATGACTGAGCCGCTGGATGGGCGCAACAGGACGCGCTTGTATTTCGGCACCGCAGTTGCGTCACGTCGCCCAAATGGCAAAAAAGACCGCAGTTTTGGTATTGCCTTTCGCATGCTTGCCGGTTTTCACAAACTCTATGCGCGCGCTTTGTTGCGGGCCGCAGTAGGGAATTTGTCGCTCTAGGCCAAAACACCTTGCAACAGCTTCGGCAAATCGCCGGCCTCGCCGCGCGCTTCGGCCATGAACATAGCCTTCACAGGCTTTATCCGTTGCACTGCGCTTAATCCAAAACGCCTCACAGCAGACGCCGTCTTGCCAGGAATGCCAAACAAGCGGTTTAGATTATCGGTCGATAAGGCGACCAACAGAGTGTCCACACTGCGCCAACGGGCGTAGCGGTCCAGCAGCTGCGCATCGCCATAATCAAGGCCCAGCCGTGCGCCATCGACCAGCACTTCGGTTAACGCCGCAACATCGCGCAGGCCAAGGTTCAATCCTTGTCCGGCAATCGGATGGATGCCGTGCGCACTGTCGCCTATCAAAGCAAGCCGTGTGTCGATGATCCGCATCGCGTTCTGAAAACCCAAAGGATAGCCAGATACTGGAGCGATCATTTCGATTGCTCCCAACATCCCGCCCATGGCTTTTTCAATTTCATGGGCAAAGGCCCGCGGTGATAGCTTTCGATAGGCGGGGGCATCCGGTCGGTCGACTGACCACACAATGCCAGAGCGGTGACGGCCATCCGCGTCAAGCATTGGCAGCACTGCAAAAGGTCCGCTTGGATAGAAAATCTCGTAGGCGATGTTGTTATGCGGCTTTTCATGCGCGACCACCGTGACCATCGCTTCATGGGCATAATCCCATTTCGCCAGCTTGATACCAGCAGCATCGCGGGTGGCACTGGCTCTGCCTTCAGCGACGATCAACAGGTCGGCGGCAAGCAC
>JAAFIB010000138.1 GCA_013297725.1 Sphingomonadales bacterium | reverse complement strand
GGCAAGGCTCTCGTCCGTGCCGTAAGTCAGCCATTGCTCGATACTCAGACCATTACCTTTAGTCTTGGAGATTTTCTCGCCCTTTTCATCGAGGAACATTTCATAGTTGAAACCTTCGGGCGGACGCGCACCCAATGCGCGAGTGATTTTCGAACTTTGCGTCACACTGTCGATCAAATCCTTGCCCGACATTTCATAGTCCACGCCCAGCGCAACCCAGCGCATTGCCCAATCGACTTTCCATTGCAGCTTTGCCTGTCCGCCAAGGATTGATTGCGTGATGCGCTCGCCCTCATCCTCAAACGACACCAGCCCGGCATCGGCATCTTCAACCCGCACCGGCACCTGTAGTACAATGCCCGACTTCGCGCTGATCGGCAGCACTGGCGAATAGGTCGCCTGCCGTTCCTTGCCCAAGGTCGGCAGCATGATGTCGAGAATGTCTTGATAATGATGCAGCACCTTTTTCAAGGTCTCGTCAAAGCGCCCGCTCGCATATTCCACGCTGGACGACAGGAATTCATAATCAAAGCCAAAGCGGTCGAGAAACTCGCGCAGCTTTGCATTGTTGTGATGCGCAAAACTTTCATATTGGCCAAACGGATCGGGTACTTTGGTCAACGGCTTGCCCATATGCGGGGACAGCAATGCGTGGTTCGGGATATTGTCGGGAATCTTTCGCATCCCGTCCATATCGTCGGAAAAGGCGATCAGCCGCGTTGGCATGTCGCTGATTTCTTCGAAAGCACGGCGGACCATCGTCGTGCGCAGCACTTCATTGAACGTGCCGATATGCGGCAGGCCCGATGGGCCATAGCCTGTTTCAAAAAGGATAGGCGAGCCGTCCGCCTTCCCTTGCGGATAGCGTTTGAGCAGCTTGCGTGCCTCTTCATAGGGCCAAGCCTTGCTCACCAGAGCAGCTTCGCGAAGGGCTGCTTTCACGCTCATTTGTTCGTTTCCTTTTCGTTCTAAACTTGCCATGGAAGGCAGATATGGCCATTCCCCTAGCCTTTCCTGCGCTGCATGCAAGCCATGCCGGTATCTGGATTGCAATGCCAGACGGCGAAACCCGCCGCGTTGGCAAAGCCGAGGCCGTCGCGCGTGCCGCAGAAACGCCAATGATCTTGCTGAACGCCCCGTTGATTGCGCAGCGTTTGGGCTATGCCGAGCTGTCGGGATTGGATGTGCTGGAGCTGTTTGCCTTTGTGCATCCTGCGCGGTTTGTAGTGCCGACGCCAAAGGGGTTGGCGGAGGTTTTGGGGATTAAGGCTGAAGAAATTAAACCGTTAGGGCTGAGCCTGTCGAAGCCCGTCCCGCCGCATGGAGAGACGTCCTTCGACACGCTCAGGACTAACGGTTTGGAATTAAGCGACGCGCTAATCCCCAACCTCCTGCAAACCGCTGCACAAAAACTGCTATCCACCTTCATCAACCCCGACTGGCCCGAACGCGAAGGCGCGTGGGATTCGGCGCAAGCCCTCACTCGCCTGCGCTGGCCATGGGCGCGGGTTGTTGCCGATAACCTGCCAAAGCCCGCTGAAAAAGAACGCTGGCTGTTTTCCAAGCTGCCCGAATGGGAGGAAGCTGCGCCGCGCACGGCTCCGCGTTCAGTGGTGCTCGACCGGGCAGCAGTCGACACACAACTCGCCCTCCTCACCGGCAGCGGTGCAGAGGTCCGCGAAGGGCAGCGCAGCTTTGCCGAGGCGACGTCGCACATCTTTGACCCGCGCGCCCGTAAAGGCGAACCCAATATGGTGCTGGCCGAGGCCGGCACCGGCATTGGCAAAACGCTCGGCTATCTCGCGCCCGCATCCTTATGGGCTGGACAGGCCGATGGCGCGGTATGGATTTCAACCTACACCAAAGCACTGCAACGCCAATTGGTCAGTGAGGCACGCCGCGTTTACCCCGATGCGACGACTTTCAGAGAAAAAGTCGTCGTCCGGAAGGGGCGCGAAAATTACCTGTGTTTGTTGAACCTTGAGGACGCACTGCAAGGCGGCTTTGCCGGACGTGCGGCGACGCTGGCGCATCTGGTCGCGCGCTGGGCCGCTTATACAGCGGATGGCGACATGGTCGGCGGCGACTTGCCCGGATGGCTGGCCACATTATTCCGCCGCAATGGCTCTACCGCACTGACCGACCGGCGCGGTGAGTGCATCTATGCCGGTTGCCCGCATTACCGCAAATGCTTCATCGAGCGGGCATCCCGCGCCTCTGCCAAAGCCGACATCGTCATCGCCAACCACGCGCTGATGATGGTCAATGCCGCACGCGGGCGCGAAGAAGCCAACCGGCCAACGCGGATTATTTTCGACGAAGGCCATCATCTGTTTGATGCCGCCGATTCAACCTTTGCCGCTGCATTGACCGGTGCCGAGATGATCGAAATCCGGCGCTGGGTTATTGGTCCAGAGAGCAAGGCGCGCGGGCGGCGGCGCGGACTATCCGCACGGCTGGCCGATGTTGCAAGCTATGACGAACAAGGCGGCCTCGCGATCGAAAATGCGCGGATTGCGGCAGAGGCGCTGCCCGGCGATGGCTGGTTGAGCCGCATTGCTGAAGGGACGCCGTCGGGGCCAGCCGAACGCTTGCTCGCCGCAGTGCGCGCCACAGTCTATGCCCGCGACGAGGGCCAGGCCGAAAGCGGCTATGGGCTGGAAACCGAATACGCCAATCTTGATGCGCATTTGATCGAGGCGATTGCCGATATGATGGTGGCGCTTGATGCGCTGGCCAAACCGTTGACGGTGTTGGGGCAGCGGCTGGAAATCATGATCGAGGAAGCGCCCGACTGGCTTGACGGCGCGGCACGAGCACGGATTGAGGGGGCAATGGCAAGCCTTGGCTGGCGTATCGATACGCTGCGCGGCTGGATTGCGTTGCTGGGGCGCGGCGGTGGCCCGGCTGACCCAGACTTTGTCGATTGGTTGACGGTCGAACGCGGCGAAGGTCGCGAGTTTGATATGGGGCTGCACCGCCACTGGCTTGACCCCACACGCCCCGTTTCCAGCATCGTGTTAAAACAAGCGCATGGCGTGCTGACCACATCGGCAACGCTGCGCAGCGGCGGCGATTGGGACACTGCAGAGGCGCGGACGGGTGCAGTCCATCTCGATCATAAAGTCGCGCATTTTGCCGCCAACAGCCCGTTTGATTATGCCGCGCAGTCAGAGGTGCTGATCGTCACGGATGTACCGCGCGGTGACTTGCCTGCCTTGGCCGGTGCTTACGCTGCGCTGATCGCTGCATCACAAGGCGGGACGTTGGGGCTGTTCACCGCGATCAAGCGGCTACGCAGCGTTCATGCCCGGATCGCAGACCGGCTGGCACGCGATGGCCTGCCGCTATATGCTCAGCATGTCGACCCGATGGATACAGGAACGCTGGTTGATATTTTTCGCGATGATCCGCGCGCGTCTTTGCTCGGCACAGATGCGTTGCGCGACGGCATGGATGTTCCGGGCCATTCGCTGCGGCTGGTGGTGATGGAACAAGTGCCATGGCCGCGGCCCGACATCCTGCACAAAGCACGGCGATTGATGGGTGGCGGCACAGACTATGACGACCGCATTATTCGGTCGCGACTTGCGCAAGCCTTTGGCCGGTTGATCCGCACAGCAGGCGACAAGGGGCAGTTTGTGCTGTTGTCGGCGGCAACGCCGTCGCGCCTGCT